>DASTZE010000061.1:0-2498 GCA_035764425.1 Gaiellaceae bacterium | reverse complement strand
AGCAACCGACGGCCGTTCCAGCTGAGAGCGGCGTTACGGTGAAGCTTCATCCGGATCCCTCCTTGGGACTGAGTTGCCTTCGACAGCACTCAGCCTCCAAGGAGGCCCGGATGAACCAACGTCCTTAGGAACTACAGCTAGTCGCCGAACCAGCGGGCGCGGCGGCTCGACCCGAACTCACGCTTCTCGGCGACCAGCTCAACGGACGGCGCGCGGAGCGAGCCGATTGGGCTGGGGCCCGAGAAGAAGTCGACGTCGACGGCGCCGACACGGCCGGCGCCGAACTCGACATAGCACAACCCCCGCCCGTCGTACGGCTCCGGCGCCTCTCCCCCTCTCCGCTGCTCGAGCAGCTCGGCGGCAACGACGCGCGCCTGCCGCTCGGAGAAGACGCCCGCCTTCGGAACGCCGACGGTCGCCACGTCGCCGACCGCGAAGACGCCCGGGTAGGAGGTCGCGAGCGTGCGGCCGTCGACCGGGATGTAGCCGTCGACGGCCATGCCGCTCTCCTGGACGACGTCCGGAGCGCGATGCTTCGGCACGCCGAGGAACAGGTCGAAGGGCTCCTCCGATCCGTCGTCGCAGAGGGCGACGTTTCGCTCGTGGTCGAGCGACGCGATGCGCTTGCCGGGGACGAACTCGATCCCCCGCTCGGCAAAGGCCTCGAGCAGCGCCTCCGACGTGTCAGGCGACGGAGGTATGGGCTTCGAGAACGGCATCACGAGCCGGATCTCGCACGCGTCGCGGACGCCGCGCTCGGCGAGATGGTCGTGGAGGAGCAGCGCCGCCTCGCTCGGCGCGGGCGGGCACTTGAACGGCGCGCCGCAGACACCGACCACGGCGCGACCGGCAGAGAAGTTCGGGATCACGTCGCGCAGGTAGTCCGCGCCGCGCACCGAGTAGAACTCGTCGACGCCGCCGCGCAGGCCGGGCGTCGCGGCGAAGTCGTAGTCGGCGCCGAGCGCGATCACGAGCACGTCGGCCTCGTGTGTCCCGGCATCGGTGCTGACGACCCGCGTTTCGGGGTCGATCGCGGTGACCCGCTCGGCGAGGAAGCCGATACCGGGCTTCGCAAAGTCCGTGTAGTGGAACCTGACCGCTTCCGGCGGCGTGCGGCCGAACATGACGTCGAGCTTCGCGTAGCCGAAGACGAAGGCGTCGCTCGAGTCGATCAGTGTGACGCCGGCGTCTGCGCCGAGCTCTTCGGAGAGGGTCGTCGCGAGCTCCAGCCCGCCGAAGCCGGCGCCGAGGATGAGGACCTGCGATCGCATCGGCCCGACCCTAAACGGTTGCCCAGATCGACCGTGGCGAGCGCAGAGGTCGGACCTACTCAGCCGCGGCGGCGGGACGCTGCGGTGATCTCAGGAGATCGTCCAGCCGCTCGTAGCTGTCCTGCAGGCCGTCGAATCTCGTCGGTCGAACAGCGCGGTCGTGGTAGCTCCCGCCGACGCGCAGGTCGGCGAACCGTCTGGGGGTGGCGGCGGACCGCCACCCCCAGCGTTCATTCGCGCGCTACTTGCCGACTACGAAGGTCAGGCCCGCATCATCCGATGCGTTGTACTTCGTGTCCCCTGCGAACGATGCGCTCAGGGGATAGGAGCCCGGCTTCTGGCTGAGCTTGATGCTCGCGGACGCCGTGCCGGTGGAATCGGTCGTGCCGACCGCGGTCTGGGCCCCGAGGACGAAGGTCACCTTCCTCGCCTCGACCGCCTCACCGTACTCGTCGACGACATGCGCCGTGAGCGCGATCGTCTTCGACGGCGACGACGAGAGCGGCCCCGTGTACCCGAGTGTCGTGTCGCGGCTCGTGACGAAGATCGTCCGCGTGTCGGACGGGCACGTCAGCGGCGACTCGTCCTTGTCGCACACGGTCAGCGTCGCGACGTACGTGCCGGGAAGCGCATAGGCGTGCGTCACGCTCGGGCCTCCCGTCGCGCTCGGCGAGCCATCGCCGAACGCCCACGTGTACTGCAACGTCGGCTGGTCGATCCAGCCCGGGTCGGTCGCCTGGCCGTTGAAGGCAACGGGCCGGCCCCAATCCTCGGTCGTATCCGGCCCTGCATTGACGGACGGCGGCACGTTCGCGACCGAGACCGTGAAGTCCCGTGTGGCGGACAGTCCAGTGATGTCGGTGACCGTCAGTTGGCCGTCGTAGGTGCCGTTGTCCCCGAACGCCCGCAGCGGCGACGGCCCGAACGACTTCGTGCCGTTCGAGAACTCCCACACGTATGAGGCAATCGGGCATTGCGAGTCGACGGACGCGGAGAACGAGATTGGGCTCCCCTCGTCGCCGGAGAACGGCCCGAGCGGGGCGATCGTCGGCGAGATGTTGTTCGCCAGCAGCGCTCCCATCGGCGTCTTGAAGCCGGCGCCGGTCAGGTCGAATGCGAAGTTCGACACTGCCGCCGGGCCGAGGTCGATGTCCCCGCCGATCTGCGAGACCTCCGAAGCCCCGGTCGGGTCGTAGGCGAGGACGATCCGGACTCGCGTCTGCTGGG
>DASTZE010000060.1:0-11057 GCA_035764425.1 Gaiellaceae bacterium | reverse complement strand
CAGCTCACCCGACTCGGTGAACTGCTTCAGGTAGGCGTCGGCTTCGGACATGAGCTCGTTGCGCTCGGCTTCAGTGAGCGCCTCGAAGGCGCCCGGGTTGTTGTAGACCAGCGCGACGTACTTCACGGCGTGCTCCTTCCTTCGTGGGGTCTGTCATCGGGAAGTCGGTGCCGCCGGGGCGTTCTCGACATCGCACCTCCTTGCAAAGTCCGACGGCGTCCGTCTGTGAGCTTGCGCCGCGATGTCGAGAACGGGCGCCGTGCTCCGACTCCCTCGTAGACATGACGAACGAGGAGGCACTTCCGATGACCGGACAACTCACAGACAGGGCCCGCTGGCTGGCGCTTGTGATCGTGTGCCTCGGCGAGCTGATGATCGTCCTCGACGTGACCATCGTAGGCGTCGCGCTGCCCTCGATCCGCGAGGATCTTGGCTTCTCCGAGAGCTCGCTGGCGTGGGTGGCGAACGCCTACCTGCTCACCTTCGGCGGCTTCTTGCTGCTGGCCGGGCGGCTGGGCGATCTCTTTGGGCAGCGGCGCGTGTTCCTGATCGGGACGGCGCTGTTCACCCTCGCATCGCTCGGCGCCGGCCTGGCCACCGCACAGGCGGAGCTGATCGCGTTCCGGGCGGTGCAGGGGCTCGGCGGCGCGATCGTCTCGGCGGTGGCGCTCTCCATCATCGTGACGCTCTTCACCGAGCCGGTAGAGCGGGCGAAGGCGATGGGCGTCTTCGGCTTCGTCTCTGCCGGCGGCGGCTCGATCGGCGTGCTGCTCGGCGGGATCCTGACCGACGCGCTCAGCTGGCACTGGATCTTCCTCGTCAACGTGCCCATCGGGATCGCCGTCATCGCCGTTGCTCGGCTCGTGCTGCCAGACAGCGCGGCCACTGACGAGCGCCCGAGGCTCGACGTCGCCGGCGCGGTCACGGTGACCGCATCGACCATGCTCGCCGTCTACGCCATCGTGAACGGCAACGAGGCCGGCTGGACCTCCACGCAGACGCTGGCCCTGTTGGCGGCGGCCGGTGCCCTGCTGGTGGCCTTCGTCGTGATCGAGGCGAGGGTGTCGGCACCGCTCGTGCCGCTCGGCCTCTTCCGGCGGCGCAACGTCACGACGGCGAACGTGGCCGGCGTGTTCTGGGCTGCGGCCATGTTCGCCTGGTTCTTCCTCGCGGCGCTCTACCTGCAGCTCGTGCTCGGCTACAGCCCGCTGCAGGTCGGTCTCGCGTTCCTGCCCGCGAACCTGATCATGGCGGTGTTCTCGCTCGGTCTCTCGGCGAGGCTGGTGGTGCGCTTCGGCCTCAGGGCGCCGCTCGCGGCCGGGCTGATGCTCGCCGCGGCCGGGCTCGCGCTCTTCGCGCGGGCGCCGGTAGACGGCGTCTTCGCGGTCGACGTGCTTCCGAGCATGATCCTGCTCGGCGTGGGCGCCGGCATGGCCCTCAATCCGTTGCTGCTCGCGGCGATGAGCGACGTCGATGGGAGTGAGGCCGGGCTCGCGTCGGGCGTCGTCAACACGTCGTTCATGCTCGGCGGGGCGCTTGGCCTGGCGGTGCTCGCGAGCCTGGCGGCGTCGCGCAGCGACACGCTGCTCGCGTCCGGCTCGACGCGGCTCGCCGCCCTGGCCGGCGGCTACCACGCGGCGTTCTTCGCCGGTGCGCTGTTCGCGGCAGGGGGTGCCGTGCTGAGCGCAGTGCTCGTTCGAGAAGGCGCGTCCCAGGACGTTCCGGAGCCCGTCGCCGAGACGGTGTGAGCTCGGCGCGAACGAAGAGGCCCGCCTTGCGCGGGCCTCTTCGTTTTGCGCTAGGCGGCCTCGAGATGCCCGAGGCGCTCGCGGTACTCCTCGTAGCTGATCTCGCCGCGCGCGTACCGCTCGGCGAGGATCTCGCGCGGGTCAGGGCCGCGGCGATAGCCCCAGCGGCCCCCGCCGCGCCAGAAGACGAAGCGGAAGAACAGGAAGAAGACAAGCAGCCAGAACAGCGGCACCAGCGGCCAGAACCAGAACCAGCCGTGCCCGTGATCGGCCAGCAGTGTGAGGGCGGTCATCTCGTTCACTCCTTGTTGGATGGACATCATTAGCATACAAATTATTTGTATGCGAATCGTATGCTATCCGAGATGAAGGCCATCATGAGGACCATGCGTCCGGACGGACCGCCACTCGGCCTGCTCCTGGCGTCGACGTCGAAGGCCGTCGGCCGCGCGTTCAACAGCGCGCTGGCCGCAAACGGCGGGTCGATCCCGATCTGGCTGATCCTGAACGCGCTGAGGAGCGAGCAGCGGCGTTCCCAGGTCGACCTCGCCCGCGCCGTCGGGATCGAAGGCCCGACGCTCACACGGCACCTCGACGGAATGGAGCAGGCCGGGTTGGTCGAGCGGAAGCGTGGCGCGGTCGACCGCCGCTCGGTGCAGGTCGAGCTCACCCGCGCGGGCCAGACGCTGCACGGCCGGCTTCTGAAGGCGGTGATTGCGTTCAACGAGCAACTCCTGGCCGGCTTCAGCCGCGATGAGGTCGAGGCGGTGCGCGGCCTCCTCGGCCGGTTGCAGGCCAACATCGGGGACGCACCACCTGATGCCACCGGCCCTCCTTCGTGACGGCGATCGTCGTGCCCGGCGGAGGCGAGCTCGGCCTGTACGAGCCGAGACACCCGAGATCCGGAGGCGTTCTGGGCAGGCGCCGCCGAGGGGATCGATTGGTTCGAGCCGTGGGAGCGGTTCCTCGACGATTCGCGCGTACCCTTCTACCGCTGGTTCGCGGGCGGTCGCCTCAACACCTGTCACAACGCCCTCGATCGTCACGTCGAGGGCGGCCGGGCCGATCAGCTCGCGCTCGTCTACGACTCGCCGGTGACTGAGACGGCCGGCACCTTCACCTACCGCGAGTTGCGTGACGCGTGTCGCCGTCTCGCCGGTACCACCCGGAAATACCGTGCCTCCACCGCGGTGTGGTTGCCGCGGGCCTCTCAGTGTCCTCCAAAGGTCGAACGGAGGAAGTCAACTATCGCCTCGTTGCTGACGTTCGGCTGCTCCAGGTTCGCGGTATGTCCTGCGAGAGGTATCGGAACAAGTCGCGCGCGTGGGATCCCGGCTTTGATCTCCTCGGCGACGCTCATCGGGAAAATCGAGTCTTCTTCCCCGTGGAGAATCAGCGTCGGTACGTCGATGTTCGCGAGTTCAGGGCGGTTGTCTGCCTTGCCTAGCCACGACCGCACCTCGTTGTAGACGCTGCGCGCGGGGAGCTTGCGCCACCGGGCGACCCACTGGGCCACGAGCCTGGGATTCCGCTCGATCGTCGTCACGCCGAAGCATCGGGCCACGGCGACTTCGGCGACATCGTGCGGGAGCAAGCCCTCGGTGTCGGCCTTCCCGTAGTCCCGCAGGACGTTCTCCTGCTGCCTGAGGTCGAACGGCGCGGCCTTCGTGTCGATCAGGATCAGGCCATGCAGTCGCTCAGGCCACATCCGAGCGAACTCGAAGGCCATGAACCCGCCCATCGACATACCCCCGAGGACGCATTTCTCGATCCCCCGTTCGCCAAGGACGTGTCGGCAATCATTCGCGAGGTCGCCCAAGTCGTACGGCTCGGCCCAGCGATTCGTCCTCCCGCGATGGTTGTAGGCGATGACCCGATATCGATCCTGCAGTGCTTCGATCTGCGGCGCGAACATCGTGTGGTCCATGAGCGTGCCGTGCGTGAAGACGACCGCGATCCCTTCCCCGCGGTCGACGACGGTGCGATCGATTGCCATGGTCCGCCTGGTTGATCCTCGAATGGCCTGACCACCCTAACGAGTTGCTTTCCTCGCGACCTCTGTCACGATCGTTCGGCGGCATGGTGTTCGAAATCGTCGGCAGAGAGGCCGAACTCGCCTCCCTCGAGGCCTTCGTCGACGAGACGGAGGGAGACGCCGCTGCACTCGTGCTCGAGGGCGAAGCCGGGGTCGGAAAGTCGACGCTCTGGGGAGCAGCCGTCGAGCATGCGCGCATACGGGGACTGACGGTCCTTTCGTCGCGGCCGGCCGAGGCGGAGCGCGGCCTCGGAAACGTGGGGCTCGGAGATCTCCTCGAGGGGGTCATCGACGACGTGTGTCCTGCACTACCGACACCGAGGCGGCGCGCGCTCCAGGTCGCGCTGCTCCGGGAGGAGGTGTCGGGCGAACCCGTCGATCGCCGGACCCTTGCTGTCGCAGTGCACGATGCGCTGCGGCTTCTGAGCGACCGCGGACCGACTCTGATCGCGGTCGACGACGTCCAGTGGCTCGACCCCTCGTCGTCGCGTGCTCTCGGATTCGCCCTGCGGCGGCTCGACGGGCGCCCCGTTCTCCTTCTCGTCGCGCGACGGCTGGCCGAGGGCGGGCACCAGTCGGAACTGGAACGAGCTTTGCCTCCGGATCGCGTCCGCCGGTTGATGGTGGGCCCACTGAGCGTGGGCGCGCTCCATCGCTTCCTCCGTGATCGGCTGCAGAGGTCCTTCCCGCGCCAGACGCTCCTCCGCATTCACGAGCGGTCCGGTGGGAACCCGTTCTTCGCGTTGGAACTGGCCCGCGTTCTCCCCGCGGACGTCGATCCGCTCCAGCCGCTGCCCGTGCCCGAGACGGTCGAAGAAGTCGTCGGGGCGAGGATCTCGGCGCTCCCTGCGGCCGTTCGCGACGCGCTTGCAGTCGCGGCCGCCGTGGGCACGGCGTCGGAGTCGCTGCTGCAGCGCGCGGGCGTTGCAACGGGCGCCCTCGACGCGGCCGTCGCCGCGCGCGTGGTCGAGCGTGAGAACGGGATGATCCGCTTCACGCACCCGTTGCTGTCGTCGGTCCTCTACGACGATCTCGGCGAAGAGCGGCGGGCCGTTCACGCACGAATCGCGAAGGCTGCAGAAGAGCCGGTCCTTCGCGCCCGTCATCGCGCGCTCTCGACCGCTACGCCTGACGCCGAAATTGCGCATTTGCTCGACGACGCCGCCACCCTCGCAAGCGATCGCGGCGCGCCGGCGGCGACCGCCGAGCTTGCAGAGCACGCGCTTCGTCTGACGCCGGTTGACCAGGCCGATGAGCGTCGTCGACGGGCGCTCGCAGCTGCGCATGCGCACCTCGCCGCAGGAGAGTGGACACGCGCGCGATCGATCACCACTGATCTGCTCGCCGGGACGCGCGGCCCGCTGCGCGCCGAGGCTCTCCTCGTCCTCGCCGCGTTCCAGCACGACGACCTTGCCGTTCCGCTTCTCGAGGAGGCCGTACGCGAGGCAGCGTCGCACCCGGCGCTCCAAGCTCTCATCCACATCCGCCTCGCCGCAGCTGAACGGTTCAGGAAGGGCTTCGCGGGCGCACTCGAGGGCACCCGTGCCGCACTCGTGCTCGCCGACCGGGTCGGCGACGATGGCCTCCGCTTCAAGGCGCTCGCACAGCTGAGTTGGCTCGGCGGCGTGGTGGGCGACGCGGAGGCGCCGGCATACAGAGCGCGCGCACTCGAAGTCGCGACCGCGAGCGGCGACGCGCGCCTGCTGCGGGAGGCGAACGCCCTCGTCTGGCGGATGCTCATCGACTCCAGCAGCATCGACGCGGCACGCGTGACGCTGGAACGGGAGCACCGAGAGTGGCAGGAGCGCGACGAGCTCTTCGACGCACAGGTGGTCTGGGAGCTCTCCTGGCTCGAACTCTGGGCAGGGCGGTGGGAACGCGCGGCGGCGCACGCCGCCCGCGCCCGCGACATCGGCCTCCAATACGGGGTCGAGAAGAACCAGGACTACATTCCGAGCGCGTGGGTTGCCGTGCATCGCGGGCAGCTCGAGCTCGCTCGGCAGGAAGCCGAACGAGGCCTGAAGCTGTGCGAGGAGCAGATCGGCTTCTATCCACCGCTGCTGCAGGCGGTGCCAGGACTCATCGCTCTCTGGAGCGGAGACGCGGCCGCAGGCGCGGACTGTCTCGAGCGGGCAGATCGGCAGGCGCAGATTCTCGGCTGGGGTTCGCCGGACGCGCGCCCCTGGACGGCCGATTACGCAGAGGCACTCCTCGAGCTCGGCCGAGTCGACGAGGCAGTACGAGTCGTCGACCGCTGGGAAGCCGATGCGACCCGGCTCGGCCGCGACCGGGTGCTCGCGCACGTGATGCGCTGCCGCGGTCTCGTCGCCGCGGCGCGGGGGGCTGTAGACGAAGCGACCTCTGTGTTGGAGCTCGCGGTCGCGCGGCACCACGAGGTCGGCGATGTCTTCGGACGCGCTCGCGCGCTGCTCGCACGGGGCGTGATCCTCAGGCGCGCACGGCAAAAGCGGGCCGCACGTGACGCGATCGGCGCCGCGCTCGCGAGCTTCGAGGATCTCGGAGCGGCGACCTGGGTCGTGAGAGCACGCAACGAGCTCGGACGGATCGGCGGGCGCACGCGCGAGGAAGGATTGACGGCGGCCGAGCGCCGCGTCGCGGCCCTTGTGGCCGCTGGCCGCACGAACCGGGAGGTGGCCGACCAGCTGTTCCTCGGCGAGCGGACGGTCGCCGGCCACCTGACCCGCGTGTACGCAAAGCTGGGCGTGCGTTCCCGCACCGAGCTTGCTCGACTATTGCCCTGACGGTCCCGCCCGCGCTGGCAAAGTCGGGATGTTCTTACCTTTTCTCGGTGTCGACGCGGCCCTAGCGTCGAGGGCGTGCCGAGCTACCTCGTCGAGACCTATCTCGCTCGTGGCCACGCGGGAGAGCGGGCCGCGCGCGAGCGGCGGGCACGTTCGGCAGCGAAAGAGCTGACGGACGGGCGCACACGCGTCCGTTTCGACCGCTCGATCTACGTTCCCGAGGACGAGATCTGTTTCTTCCTCTTCGACGCTCCGTCGGGTCGGGACGCCGCGCTCATCGCCGAGCGTGCTGAGCTTGACTCGATCCGCGTCGTCGAGGTGGTCTCGTCGAGAAAGGAGCTGTCATGAAGCGAAAACTCTCGCTATTGGCGGCGATGACGCTGCTCGCGCTTGCCGTCTCTGTCGCCGTCACGATGGCCTCGCCACCGTCGGGGGTCACGCCGACCATCCTCGCGCGTGGAACCTACGACGCCTTCAAGGTGAAGTCATCTCCGGACTCGCCGGTCGATTTCAAGGCCAAGGCGAAGTCGCCGATCGACGTTGTCGTGCGGAGGCACGACTACGCCGTGGGCTCCACGACGGGATGGCACACGCACCCCGGCCCCGTCTT
Source organism: Gaiellaceae bacterium (assembly GCA_035764425.1). Taxonomy (GTDB): domain Bacteria; phylum Actinomycetota; class Thermoleophilia; order Gaiellales; family Gaiellaceae; genus JACVRM01. The sequence continues at coordinate 3,902 of DASTZE010000060.1, read as the reverse complement.
CATCACGGTCACGGTAGGCCAGCTCACCTACTACGAACGCGACGATCCGACCTGCACGGGGCATGTCGTGTCGGCCGGTCACGGTTTCGTCGACAACGGGCGCGGACACATCGTGCGGAACGAGTCCGGGCAGCCCGCCCAGGACGTGAGCGTGATCATCGCGCCCGTGGGAGGAGCCTTCCGCGGCGAGCTCGACGCCCCTAGCCCCCACTGCGGTTTCTGATCCTGAAGCTTGGTGCGTATACGGGAGTCGGCTCAGCCGGCTCCCGTATCGCACACGCGCGCTCGAGCACCTTTTCGCTGGCCCGGTAGGACTCTGAGGGGATCGCCGTGACGTCTGAGGAGTCAACCGACCCATCAGACCCGATAGCGACCGCGGCGACTCACCAACTGCAAAGCCGGATCGGCGTCTTATCGCTTGCTGATGCGTCTCTCTAAGACGGGAGCGACGGGACTCGAACCCGCGACCTCCGGCGTGACAGGCCGGCGTTCTAACCAACTGAACTACGCCCCCGGGCAGTCGGAGTGTAGCCCAGTTCCCCGGCGGGTCTCCCGGCTACGCTGGGCGGCCGTGAAAGCCGCCGGCCTGGCACTCGTGCTCGCCCTCGCCCTCGCCGCGTGCGGCGGAGGCGGCGGCGACAGCTCCTCCGACAGCGGCAGCCTCGGCACGGCGACGCCCGGGCAGCTCGCGCTCTACAAGTACGACGCGAGCTCGCCGGTCGGCCTGCGCGACAAGGGCGTACTGAAGTTCGCGAAGCCGTACCCGATCAAGTTCCACGACATCAGCTACCTCAGCCCGAAGGGCGGCTACGTGCCGGGCTACCTCGTGACGCCGCCCGGCAAGGGCCCGTATCCGGGCGTGATCCTGCTGCACGGCAGCGGCGAGGACCGCCAGACCCTGCTCTCGATCGCGAGCTGGCTCGCAGCGCGCGGGATGGTGACGATGACGATCGACGCGGCTGACAGCCGGCCGCGCCCGTCCGGGCTGCAGTCGGGCGGGGCGTTGAAGCAGCAGCGAGACATCGCCGTGCAGACCGTCCTCGACGCACGCCGCGGCATCGATCTCCTCCATGCGTGGCCGCAGGTGGGCAAGAGCAGCCCGGTCGGCTTCCTCGGCTTCAGCGCCGGCGGCAAGTCGGGCGCGGTGCTCGCCGGGGTCGAGCCGCGGCTGAAGGCGGTCGTGCTCGTCTCGGCCGGAGCGCCGTCGCTGAAGAAGGTGGTCGATCAGGCGCCCAAGAACGCGAAGGCGACGGTCACGGCCATGCTCGGCGCGACCGATCCGGCGCGGTTCATCGGCCGCGACACGGCGCCGCTGCTGATCCAGATCGGCAAGAAGGACCAGTTCGTGCCGCAAGCCGACCTCCAGGCGCTCGTCGACGCGGCTCCCAAGTCGGCGGTCGTCACGCGCTACCCCGACGGCCACATCCTGATCTCGTCCAAGGCGGCCGTGCACGACATGCTCGACTTCCTCTCCAAGAAGCTCGGCGCCGGTCCGCAAGTCGAGGGCGCGGACGTCGGGCCGTGAGGATGTGCGCCGCCCTCGCGGCGGTCGCGCTGGCGGTCGCCGTCGCCGGCTGCGGTGGAGGCGGCAGCAGCGACAAGACGACGACGACGACGACCGGCACGGCGCCGAGGCTCTTCGACTACGACACCTCGGCCACGCTCGGCTACCGCGACGCGGGCGTCATCCCCGACACCAATCCGAAGGTGCACGACGTCTCGTTCACGAGCCCGCGCGGCGGGCGCGTGAACGGCTACCTGACCGTCCCGCCGGGCAAGGGGCCGTTCCCGGCCGTGATCTTCCTGCACGGCAGCGGCGGCTCCCGGCGCAACTTCGTCTCCGAGGCGAGCTGGCTCACGGGCCGCAACGTCGTCGGGCTGACGATCGACTCGCCCTTCGTTCGCCCGCGTCCGACCCTGACCGGGATGCCCGGCATCCGCCAGGAGCGCAACCTCGAGGCACAGGCCGTGGTCGACACCCGCCGCGCCGTCGACGTCCTCGACTCGCTCTCCTACGTCGACAAGGACCGGATCGGCCTGCTCGGCTTCAGCGCGGGCGCGAAGACCGCCGCCATCGACGCCGGCATCGACCCGCGCTTCAAGGCCACCGTCCTCGTCTCGGGCGGCGCGCCGCCCGTCGAGTCGTTCGTCGACACGGCGCCGGCAAAGTTCCGCAGCCAGATACGGCCACTGCTCGCCTCGATCGACCCGTACCGTTACGTCGGCAAGGCACAGGGCAAGCTGCTGATCCAGATCGGCCGGGCCGACCAGGAGGTCACGCAGGGCGACCTCAACCGGATGGTGGAGGCGGCCGGCGACGCGGAGGTCAAGCGCTACGACGCCGGCCACACGCTGGTGACCAACGCGGCGGCGATTCGCGACGAGCTCGACTGGCTCGCCAAGGAGCTGGACGCACACGGCACGGTGCCCGGGGCCCTCACCGGTCCTGTGAACGGCTAGCCGCGGTGCACCACCTCGCGGTCCGGGTCGCGGGCCGGATCGTCGACCGGCAGCGCGTGGTGCGACCAATCCGCGCGCTTCCAGCGCGGGACGGGCGTCGTCTCGCCGTCGCGGGGCACGAAGCGCGACCGCTGCACGAGCCGGTACTGGTGGATGTAGCGGGGGCAGTTCGGAAAGACCTGCTCGGCGCGCACGCGAATGATGATCTGGGCGCCCGGGTAGTCCCGTAGCAGCGGGTCGTCGTCGTGGAACGACGCAATCCCGTTCAGCCGGAGCCGCTTGCGCTCCTCGAAGTTGATGAACAGGAGGCCGACGTGCGGGTTGACGAGTACGTTCCCCGCGGAGACGTACATGCCGTTGCCGTCGTAGCTCGGGAACGCGAGGGTGCGCTCGTCAACCACGCGGACGAAGCCAGGGTCGCCGCCCTTGTACGAGCAGTTCGGGCGTCCGCGCCCGTCCGCCGTGGCAAGGAAGAGCATGTCGCAGCGCTCGATGAACGCCGTGTCGTCGTCGTCGATCGTGTTGCGCACCAGGTGCTCGTCGATGCGGTCGGCCAGCCGTCGCGAGTCGAAGCGGCCCTGCAGCACCCGGCTTCCTTCGTGGTACATCGGGCGATGATCTCGCGCCGGCGAGCCCCGGGCAAGGCTCCATGACGATACTCGACTGGCTGGCGGTGGCAGTCGCGGCGCTCGCCGCGGTCGGCGGGCTGCGCCGCGGGCTCGTGGTCAGCCTGCTCTCGCTCGCAGGCGTCGCTCTTGGTGCGGTGATCGGCGGCCGGCTCGCGCCGCTTCTGCTGCCGCAGGGCGAGTCTTCGCCGTACACGCCGCTCGTCGCGCTCGCGGGGGCGCTCACGCTCGCGTTCCTGCTCGAGGGCGCCGGCGCCCTCGCAGGCGGGTCGCTCCGTGGCCGGCTCCCGGCCGGCTTCGCACGGAGGCTCGACTCGGGGGGCGGGCTCGTGCTCGGCGCGGTCACCGGTCTGGCGATCGTCTGGGTGCTCGGCGCGGTCGCCCTCCAGGTGCCGGGCCAGCCGGACTTGCGCGAGGCGGCCCAGCGCTCGGTCGTGCTCCGCCGCCTCAACGCGATCGTCCCTCCGCGCACGGCGCTGCAGGCGCTCGCGCGCGTCGATCCGTTCCCGGCGCTTGCCGGGCCGGCGGTCCTCGTCGACCCGCCGGATCCGGCCGTGCTCGCGCGCCCCGCCGTGCAGCAGGCGGCGCCGAGCGTCGTGCGTGTCTTCGGAACCGCCTGCGGGCTGGGCATCGCCGGGAGCGGCTGGGTGGCCGGCGACGGCCTCGTGGTCACGGCGGCGCACGTCGTCGCCGGCGAGAGTGACACGACGGTCGTCGCGTCCGGCGGCTCTCCCCTGCCGGCCACGGCCGTGTGGTTCGACGCCACGAACGACGTCGCCGTGCTACAGGTCTCCGGCCTGGACCGCCCTTCCCTCC
>DASTZE010000059.1:0-6959 GCA_035764425.1 Gaiellaceae bacterium | reverse complement strand
AACGTCCTGGCCGCGGAGCAGATCGGGCTTGCGCAGCACTTCGCGCGCAGCGGCCTGCCGCCGCTCGTCGCGTGGAACGGCGTGGCGTTGCGCGAGTCGGCCGCCCCCGAGCCGCTCGTCGAAGGCGCTCTTGCGTGGCTCGCCTGCACGACGGTCGCGCGGCATGACGTCGGCGACCACACGATCTTCGTCGGGTCGGTGGATTCGATCGAGCTCGGCGACGAGGGCCAGGGGCTGAGCTACGTCCGCGGGTCGTTCCTGCCGGCATGAGCGTCGAGGCCGTCGTCTTCGACCTCGACGGGCTACTGCTCGACAGCGAGCAGCTCTGGGACGAGGCGCGCGAGGAGCTGGCGCACGAGCGCGGCGGGCAGTGGACCCAGGAGGCGCAGCGGGACATGATGGGCATGAGCTCGCCGGAATGGTCGAGGTACATGCACGACCGAATCGGGCTCCACGAGTCGCCGGAGGAGATCAACCGGCTCGTCGTCGAGCGGATGCTCGCGCTCTACGAGCGGCACCTTCCGCTGCTTCCGGGCGCGGTGGAGGCGGTGGAGCGGCTCGGCGCGCGCTGGCCGCTCGGGCTCGCGTCGTCGTCGAACCGGCCGCTCATCGACCGAGTGCTCGAGCTCTCCGGCCTGGCACGCTGGTTCAAGGTCACGGTCTCGTCCGAGGAGGTCGCGCACGGCAAGCCGGCGCCTGACGTCTACCTGGAGGCGGCCCGGCGGCTGGGCGTCGACCCCGCACGCGCGGCCGCCGTCGAGGACTCTCGCAACGGCATCCGCTCCGGGCGGGCGGCCGGCATGACCGTGATCGCGATTCCGAACCAGCACTTCCCGCCCGGCGAGGACGCGCTGACGGAGGCGGACGCGGTGCTGGACTCGCTGAGGGACCTGACCCCCGACGTCATCGCGGGACTGTCCCCGTAGGGGACTATCCCATTTCAGTCCGCGACGCGGCCCAGCAGGACGCAGCCGTTGTGGCCGCCAAGGCCCATCGCGTTGGACAGAGCCACGTCGACCCGCGCCTGCCGCGGCACGTTCGGGACGTAGTCGAGATCGCACTCGGGGTCGGGCGTCTCGTAGTTCATCGTCGGCGGGATGACGCCATGGTGGATCGCGAGCACGCACATCATCGCCTCGATCGCGCCAGCCGCCCCGAAGCAGTGGCCGGTGACCGACTTCGTCGACGAGACGGCCAGGTCGTACGCGTGGTCACCGAAGACCTCCTTGATCGCCTTCGTCTCGGCGGCGTCACCGAGCGGCGTCGAGGTGCCATGCGCGTTGATGTAGTCGACCCGCCCCGGCTCGACGCCGGCGCGCCGCAGCGCCGCCCGCATCATCTCCGCGACGCCTACCGAGTCAGGGTCGGGGGCGGCCATGTGGTACGCGTCGTTGGAGGCCCCGTAGCCGAGCACCTCGGCGTAGATCGTCGCGCCGCGCTCCCGGGCCGCCTCCAGCTCCTCCAGCACGAGGATGCACGCACCCTCGCCGATGACGAACCCGGCGCGGGTCGCGTCGAACGGCCGGGACGCGCGCGGCGGGTACTCGTCCTCGGCCGCGAGCCCGCGCATCGCGCAAAAGCCGGCCAGGATCAGCGGGTGCATGCACGCCTCGGTGCCGCCTGCGAGCACCGCGTCGGCGTCGCCGCGCCGGATCAGCTCCGCGCCCTCACCGATCGTGTGCGAGCCGGTCGCGCACGCGGACACGACCGCGTAGTTCGGACCGCGGACGCCGAGCGAGATCGCCAGCTGGCCGCTACCCGAGTCGACCAGGACGCTGGGCAGGAAGAACGGCGACACGCGATCGGCGCCACGCTCCCGCATCACGTCGGCCTGCTCCATGATCCCGAGGAAGCCGCCGATCGCGGAGCCGAAGACGATCCCGACCCGGGCCGGGTCAAACCCGTTCAGGCCCGCGTCGGCCAGCGCCTCGCTGCCGGCCGCCAGCCCGAAGAGGACGTTGCGCTCGAGCCGGCGCGCCTCCTTCGGCGAGATGACGTCCGGCACCTCGAAGTCCTTGACCTCGGCGGCCACCCGCACCGGGAAGCCCGACGCGTCGAAGGAGCGGATGAAGTCGATGCCGCTCTCGCCGGCCACGGCGGCGCGCCAGGTGGACGGCGCGTCGTTGCCGATCGGCGTTACGGCTCCGAGCCCGGTGACGGCGACGCGGCGCATTACGCCATTCTGGCCACCAGGGGACAGGCTGCGCGCGATTAGGTGTGAATCATGTGCTCGGCGAGCGCGAGCTCGGCGAAGCGGTCCCAGTGCTCGTCGAGCCAGGCGGCCATCCGCTGCTCGTCGGCCCGGTTGTCGCGTGCGACCTGTGCGGTCGCCTCGTCGCCCGCCCGGGCGGCGAGCCGCTCGAGCAGCTGGTACGAGGCGATCTCCAGGTGCTCCGTCGCGTAGGCGTCGCGGGCGCCGCGCGCCGCCTTCTCGCCGCGGGTGAGGTCGATGACGCTCTTCATCATCGCCGTCAGGATCCCGCCCGCCTCCCTCACGAGCGACGGCGAGCGCCCGTAGGCCTCGAGCCGCGCGTGCAGCCGGTCGATGTGCCGCTCGGTCTCGACCTTGTGCTGCCGCAGCACCTCGCGAACCTCCTCGTCGTCGATCCCGTAGATCACCGAGTCGAGCATGCGCAGCACGGTCTGCTCCATCGCGATCGCCTCGTCGATGTGCTTGCCGAGCTCGCGTTCCAGGTCAGTGGTCGTCGTCATGGCACTAGCCTTCCGGTCCGTGCCAGGCCCAAACGTCCCCTTCCCCCCGATGGAGGCCGAGCTCGTGTCCGAGCTCCCGACCGGCGGCGACTGGCAGTACGAGCCCAAGTGGGACGGCTTCAGGGGCGTACTGGAAAACGACGGCGGCGAGCTCGCCCTCTGGTCGCGCAAGGAGCGGCCGCTCCTCCGCTACTTCCCCGAGCTGCGCCCGCTCGGCGACCTGCTCCCGCCCCACTCGGCGCTCGATGGCGAAATCGTGATCGCCCGGAACGGTGTCCTGGACTTCGACTCGATGCAGATGCGCCTCCACCCCGCCGAGAGCCGCGTCCGCAAGCTCTCGGCCGAGATCCCGGCCGACTTCATCGCCTTCGACGTCCTGCTCTGGGACGGCGAGCCGATTCACAGGCTGCCGCTCGACGAGCGGCGCGACTTCCTGGAGCGCATCGGCAAGGGCTTCCACCTCTCGCCCGCCACCCGCGACCCGGACGTCGCCCGCGAATGGCTCGAGACGTTCGAGGTCGCGGGCCTCGACGGCGTGATCGCGAAACGGCTCGGCGTCCCCTACCACCCGGGCGAGCGCGACGCCGTCACGAAGGTCAAGCCGTTCAAGACCGCCGACTGCGTCGTCGTCGGCGTGCGCTGGAAGGCGAAGCCGAGCCACCTCGCCACCCTGCTCCTCGGCCTCTACAACGACGAGGGCGAGATCGGCTACGTCGGCTCGGCCGCGGTCGGAGCCAAGCGGCACGACGAGATCCTCGCGCGCGTGCAGCCGCTGCTGAAGGACGCGCCCGAGCGCCGCTTCTCGGAGCCGAACCGCTGGGGCGGCGGCGAGCTCGAGCAGTCGCCTCTCCGCCCCGAGCTCGTTGCCGAGGTGCGCTACGACAAGGTGCAGGGCAATCGCTTCCGCCATGGCTCGCGGCTGCTGCGCTTCCGCGAGGACAAGGACCCGCGCGATTGCACCTGGCTCGAGGTGCGTCCGCCCCGCCGTCCGAATGACCCCACCTTCGAGTCGCTTCTGGCAGGGTGAGCGACGTGGGCAAGGTCAACATCGCGAATCCCGAGTTCGACTACGACGACGAAGATCCCGAGGGCTTTCGTGTCGGGCTCTTCCGCTTCGGCAAGCAGCTCGGCGCCGAGAAGACCGGTACCTCCGTCTACGAGCTGCCGCCCGGGCAGCAGATCTGCCCGTACCACTACGAGTACCCCGAGGAGGAGTGGCTCATCGTCCTCCAGGGCCGCCCGATCCTGCGGACGCCGGAGGGCACCGAGACGCTCGAGCCCTGGGACGTCGTCTTCTTTCCGACGGGGCCGGACGGCGCGCACTCGGTGCGCAACGACACTCAGGAGACCGTTCGCGTGCTCATGTACTCGACGAACACGTATCCGGCCGCCGCGGTCTACCCGGACAGCGACAAGATTCTCATCGTGACCGGCAACGAGAGCGACCGCGTCATGGTCCGGCGATCGAGCAAGGTCGATTACTACGACGGCGAGGCCTGACGGCTACGGCGAGCTCCTGCTCGCGCACCTCGAGGGCGAGGGCCGCGCGCAAGAGATCGTCGAGCGTGACGACGGCTACATCGAGGCCACCGCCGGACCTCAGCTCTACTTCGAGCCGTTCCGCCGCTGGCCCGCGCACCAGCGCCGCGCCGCCCGCTACATGCGCGGGCGGGTGCTCGACGTCGGCGCGGGCGCGGGGCGCGTGGCGCTCGAGCTGCAAGACCGCGGACACGAGGTTGTCGCCGTCGACGTCTCACCGGGTGCCGTCGAGGTGTGCCGGCGGCGCGGCGTCCGTGACGCGCGCGTCGTGGCGTTCGAGGACCTCGACGCGAGCGTCGGCCCGATCGACACGGTGGTCATGTTCGGCAACAACTTCGGTCTGTTCGGCGGCGCCGCGAAGGCTCGGCGCATGCTCCGCCGGCTCCATCGTCTGACCACGCCTCAGGGCCGGATCGTCGCCGAGACGCGGCACACCTTCTCGACCGACAACCCTGACCACCTGGGCTACCACGAGCGCAACCGGCAGCGCGGCCGCATGCCGGGCCAGCTCCGGCTACGCGTTCGCTTCCGGCTCGCCGCTACGCCCTGGTTCGACTACCTGATCGTCTCGCCGGACGAGCTGCGTGAGCTGGTCACCGGCAGCGGCTGGGAGGTGTCACGCCTGCTCGAGGGCGAGAGCGGCATCTACGTCGCGGTGCTCGACAAGGCCTGGTAGGTCGCCGGCGCGGCAGCCGAGCGCGATGTCGAGCGAGCCTCACTTTTCCCGGGCGCGCGAAGGCTGCACACGCGGCGGCTCGCCCGGCATCTTCGGGAAGTTCGGCGGGTAGGGCGCCTCCCCCTCGCCCGCCGCCTCCTCGCGCTCGACCCACTCGAGCAGCACGCGCAGGTCGCAGACCGCCTCGTCGATCCCGGCCTGCGCGTCGCCGAGACGGGCGAAGCGCTCGCGCATGGTCGGGATGGTGAAGTCCTCGGTCTCGACCTCCGGAAGCTCGTCCCAGGTGACCGGCGCCGACACGGTCGCGTCGGGCCGCGCGCGCACGGAGTAGGCCGACGCGATCGTGCGGTCGCGGGCGTTCTGGTTGTAGTCGATGAACACCTTCTCGCCCCGCTCTTCCTTCCACCAGGCGGTCGTGACGGTGTCCGGCAGCCGTCGTTCGATCTCGCGCGCAAAGGCAAGGGCGCAGCGGCGGACGACGCGGAAGCCCCAGTTCGGCTCGATGCGGCAAAAGATGTGGATGCCGCGGTTGCCGGACGTCTTCGGCCAGCCGACGTAGCCGATCTCGTCCAGCACCTCGTGCACGCAGCCGGCGACGCGCTTGGCGTCGGCGAACGTCGTGCCCGGCTGGGGGTCGACGTCGATGCGCAGCTCGTCGGGATGCTCCGTGTCGCGCCGCCGCGAGGGCCAGGGGTGGAAGTCGATCGTGCCGAGGTTCGCCGCCCAGGCGACCTGCGCGACCTCCGTGACGCAGAGCTCGTCCGCGTGCCGGCCGGACGGGAACGTGACCCGGGCGGTCTCGATCCAGTCGGGCGCGTGCGCCGGAACGCGCTTCTGGTAGATCGCCTCGTCCTCGGCGCCGCCCGGGTGCCGCTTCAGCTGCGTCGGCCGCTCGTAGAGGGCTCGCACGATGCCCTCGTCGACGGAGAGGTAGTACTCCACGTGGTCGAGCTTCGTCAGCCCGGCGACCCGGAAGTAGACCTTCTCGGGGTTCGTGACCTTGACCGTGTGCCCGCCGACCTCGAGCTCGACGTAGGGCGACGCCATGTGGCGAAGTATTCTCAAAGCATGCTGGAGGACCCGCAGCCGATGGCCGTCACGCTCGAACCGCTCGACGACTACGTCGTCATCGAGCCGGTCGACGAGGAGACGGAGACGCGCGCAGGGCTGATCATCCCGGCGTCCAGCGACACCGGCTGCCAGACGGGGATCGTCACCGCCGTCGGAGCGGAGGCACACGGCGTGGAGCCCGGGGACAAGGTGCTCTTCCCCAAGGGCGCGGGCTGGGACGTGCGGCGGCCGGCAGCGCGGTGAAGATGATGCGCCGCGGCGAGCTGATTGCGCGCGTAAACGACTGATGCGCGTCGCTGCCGGCGTCGACCTCGGCGGCACCAAGATCCAGACCGTCGTGCTGCACGACCGGGAGATCGCGGGCAGCGCACGCGCCGAGACGCCTCGCACCGGCGAGGCGGGCGACGTCATCGACGCGATCGCCGGCACCGTGCGCGCGGCGCTCGCCGAGGCCGGGGGCGGTGAGCTCGAGGCCGTCGGCATCGGCTCCCCGGGCGACGTAGACGCTGAAGGCGGCGTCGTCACGCTCGCCGCGAACGTCCCCGGTTTCGGAGGACGCGTCGAGCTCGGCCCACGCGTGGCCGAGCAGCTCGGCGGTGTCCCGGTCAAGCTCGGGAACGACGTCAGCCTCGCCGTGCTGGGCACGTGGCAGCGAGGCGCCGGCCGTCCGTACAGCAACCTGCTCGGCGTGTGGGCCGGCACCGGCGTCGGCGGCGGGCTCGTCCTCGACGGGAAGCTCTTCACCGGTCGCGGCGCGGCCGGTGAGTTCGGCCACATGTGCGTCCGCCCCGGCGGGCTCAAGTGCGGCTGCGGGCGGCGCGGCTGCGTCGAGGCCTACGCCGGCCGCGCGAGCATGGAGCGCCAGGCGCGCCGGCTCGTCAAGCGCGGCCACAAGACGAGCCTCTTCAAGATCATGGAGCAGCGCGGCCGCGACCGCCTCACCTCGGGCACGTTCGCCAGG
>DASTZE010000058.1:0-19359 GCA_035764425.1 Gaiellaceae bacterium | reverse complement strand
ATCTGCCCCGGCTGCGCAAGACTGCACAGGCGCGCGGCGACGTTCAGCGCCTTGCCGCGCCAGCCGTCCTCGACCGGCACCGCCTCGCCGGTGTCGATGCCGATGCCGATGCCGAGCGGGAGCGCCTCGCCCGGGTCCTCGCCTCCGCGCAGCCGCCGCTGGATCTGCTCAGCCGTCCGCACGGCCTGGCGCGGCGACGTGAAGACGGCGAGCGCCTCGTCGCCGCGCAGCTCGACGAGCTCGCCGCCGCCCGCCGTCACGACTTCTCGCGTGAGCCGAGCGAACCGGGCGGCCAGCTCGGCCGCGGCCTCGTCGCCGCGCGTCTGCGTGTAGCGCGTGTAGCCGCGAACGTCGGCGATGAGGAACGTCCGAAGGACGCCCTCCGCCTCGTCTTCCATTGGGGCCACCGTCCCGCGTGGGCCGCGCGGTGTCAAGCGTGTCGCTACGCTCGCTGGATGAGCGAGGAGATGACCCGTGCCCAGTACGACAAGCTCGCCACCGACCTGGCCGAGCTGGAGGGGCCGAAGCGCGCCGAGATCGTCGAGGCGATCGCCGCCGCGCGCGGCTACGGCGACCTGTCGGAGAACTTCGAGTACCACTCGGCCAAGAACGAGCAGGGGCTGCTCGAGCGGCGGATCACCATGCTGCGCGCACGGCTCGAGAACGCGACCGTCGTCGACGGCACCGGCTCGGAGGTCGTGCACGTCGGGCACACGATTGTGGTCGAGAACGAGGGCGGCGACCGGATCGAGGTCGAGCTGTCGCCGCTCGGTGGCACCGGCACCGCCTCCCCCACCTCGCCGCTCGGCGCCGCCGTGCTCGGCAGGCGCGTCGGGGACACCGTCGAGGTCGCCGCGCCCCGCGGGGCGTGGAAGGCCACGATCGTCGAGCTGCACGACTGAGCAAGCCGGCACCCATGGAGCTCGGGTACGCGCGCACCGACCTGCGCCGCCGGCTCGTGGACGCGGTGCTGTCCGGCGAGAAGACGGCGACGGCGGGGCTCCTCTCCGACTACGGGCCGGACGAGCAGGTCGCCGAGCCCGGCGACCGCTCGGTGCTGCTCGGCTTCGACGACGAGCCGGTCGGCCTCGTCGAGATCACCGAGGTGCGCGTCCTACGGGCGGGCGACGTCGACCTGCAGTTCGCGCGCGACGAGGGCGAGGGCTTCGAGACCGTCGCCGACTGGCGCGACGCGCACGAGCGCTTCTGGGCCGGCCTGGAGATCACGGACGACACGCTCGTCGTCGCCGAGCGCTTCCGCCTGCTCGAGCGCTACTAGTGGAGGTCGAGGCAACCGACTACCACACCGCCGGCGAGCCGTTCCGGATCGTGACCTCCGGCGTGCCGCCGATCGGCGGCAGGACGGTCGCCGAGCGCCGCGAGCAGGCGGCCGAGCGGCCCGACGTCGACGCGGTCCGCCGCCTGCTCTGCCACGAGCCGCGGGGCCACGCCGACATGTACGGGTGCTTCCTCGTCCCTCCCGACGACGATGCCGCCGAGCTGGGCGTGCTCTTCTGGCACAAGGACGGCTACTCGACCGCGTGCGGGCACGGGACGATCGCGCTCGGCGCCTGGGCGGTCGAGTCCGGCCGGATCGCCGCGCCGGTCGATGGAACGGTGGACGTCACCATCGACGTCCCCTCAGGGCGCGTCGTCGCCGCCGTCCGCATGCGCAATGGAGCGGTCGACACGGTCGCGTTCCGCAACGTGCCCGCGGCTGTCGTCGCGCGGGACGTGCCCGCGGCAGGGACGACCGTCGACGTCGCATTCGGCGGCGCGCTGTACGCGTCGCTCCCGGCCGCGCGCGTCGAACTCAGCGTGACCCCTGAGCGTCTGCCGGAGATCATCGCCGCGGGGCGCGAGATCAAGCACGCGCTCGCCGGCAGCCCGGTCGCCGTGCATGCGGACGACCCGCGCCTCTCGGGCGTCTACGGCGTCATCTTCCACGACGTGCTCGGCCCGCTCCACCAGCGCAACGTGACGGTGTTTGCGGACGGTGAGATCGACCGCTCGCCGTGCGGCTCGGGCACGTCGGCGCGGCTGGCCCTGCTGGCCGCCGACCTCCGGCCGGGCGACGAGCTGCGCCACGACTCGATCGTCGGTACGACCTTCCTCGGACGCATCATCGGCGAGACCTCCGCGGGCGTCCTCACCGAAGTCGAGGGGAGCGCGTACCGCACCGGTGAGCACCGGTTCGTGCTCGATCCCCGTGACGAGCTCGGCACCGGATTCGTCCTACGTTGACATCGAAAACGCCACCGTAGAATCGCCCCATGGCCAGCGTCCACGCGAACCCGGTCATCCGCGGCAAGCGCGTCTATCTGCGCCCGCTCGAGCGGGAGGACATCGAACGGACGGTGCTGGCGGTCAACGACCGCGAGATCGCGCACTTCACCGGCTTCCCGATGCCGGTCGGCAAGGCCGGCGCCGACCGCTTCTTCGACGAGGAGGTCTCGAAGAAGCACGGCGAGTCGGCCTATTTCTTCGCCATCTGCCGGCTCGGCTCGGCGGAGGTGATCGGCGAGTGCGGCTTCCACGACCTGCGCGCCGGCATGCGCGCGGACGTCGGCATCTTCATGCTGCCGGCCTACGTCGGCAAGGGGCTCGGCACCGACGCCATGAACGCGCTCGTGGACTTCGGCTTCGGCGAGCTGATGCTCGAGCGGATCGGGCTGGTCGTCGACCCGGAGAACGAGCGTGCGATCGCCTCGTACGAGAAGTGCGGATTCACGCGCGAGGGCGTCATGCGCGCGTTCCGCCGCCACCGCGGCCGGATCTCCGACGCCCTCGTCATGTCGATCACACGACCCGAGTGGGATGCGCTCGACCGGCCGCGGGCCTGGGACTACCCCCCGCCGCCCAGGGCGAAGCGGGCGTCAACGGGTAGCACGCGAGCCCGATCCCGAACGCGATGAGGTGGCCCGCGTCCGCGTAGCCGCGGTCGACGGCGAAGTAGAGGAGCAGGCCCGCTGCGACGCCCACGATCACGGGGACGCGCCAGCGGCGCGGCAGTCGGTAGACGAGTGCGCCGGCTACGGCCAGGAACCCGTAGCTGGCTCCGACGTCGACCGCGTGGGTGACGGAATGGTCGACGGCGTCCGCGCGAACGGCCAGCCAGAGGCCAGCGGCGGTCACGACGGTCGCACCGACGTGGCCGACGGCGAGGACCACGACCCACCGCGCCGTGCCGAGCCAGTGCTCGGCGGGGGCGAGCACGAGCGTGAACAGCACGCCCCACGCGAGCGCGTTCCACGGCGCGGCCACCCAGAACGCGCTCTCGAACAGGACGCGCGCCGGTTGTATGGCAAGCTCGTGCAGGTTCGTGCTGCGCTCGAGGACCAGCTGGTGCGCGCGCTTGCTGCCGGCCGAGTCGAGCACCCAGGCAGTGACCAGAATGACGCCCAGGTAGATGTAGGTGCCGGGCGCGCTTTGCACCCAGCGGACAGCGGCCGCCATCAAGGGCGGCGAGCGCGGACGAGTAGGTCGAGCGCGACCGCGTCGCCCGTGCGCCGCTCGACGACGTCGGCCCGCTCGACCTCGAGCCCGTCGAGATCCCCGGCCACCTCCTCCGGCGTCGCCAGCACCGCGGGGTCCTGCGGCCCGCCGTGGCCGCGGGCGAGGTTGCTGCGGTCGTGCGCAACGACGAGCATCGTCCCGCCGCGGGCGACCGCCTCGGACGCCGCGGCGAGGACCCGCCGGCGCTCGTCCGCCGGCAGCTGGAGGTAGAGGAGGACGACCAGGTCGAACGCCGCCCGCGGCGGGTCGTACTCGAGCAGGTCGGCGTGCACCCAGGCGGCCTCGACGCCGCGGTCGGCGGCCAGCCCGCGCGCCTTCTCGAGGCCGACCTCGGCGAAGTCCACGCCGGTGACCTCCCACCCACGCTCGGCAAGCCAGACGGCATTCCGGCCCTCGCCGCAGGCGAGGTCGAGCGCGCAGCCGGGCGGAAGCCCGTCGGTCTCGGCGACCAGAAAGCGGTTGGGCTCCGCCGTCCACAGCAGCTCAGAGCCGGCGTAGCGTCGGTTCCACTCGTCGCGCCACATGGGCGCAGCATGCCTATCGGGTCTGAATCGACCCCGGATCGGCGAGGAACAGGTGGGCGGAGAGCGCGGCGGCAACTGCCGCGGCGACTTCACGCCGGCTTTACACCGCAGGCGGCGGCGCGGTTCCGGGCTGCCGCCGCGGCATGAGCTGAGCGGCGAACAGCGCGACGACGGCGAGGAAGGCGAGGATCGCCAGCGACGCCTTGAGCCCGTCGATGCGGGCGTCCTGGTAGGCCGTCGTCGCCTCCTCCGCCACCTGTCGGCTCACGCCGGCCTCGTCGAGCGCCTGCTGCAGGTCGGCGTCGGAGATGAACGGGACGCCGCTGGCGAGCGTGACGCTCGCCTGCTCCTTCACGCGGTTCGGGATCGCTGGGTTGTTGGTGATGTTGGTCAGGAAGGACGTCGAGACCGCGGCGATCAGCAGCGAGCCGGCGAGCGCCGTCCCGAGCGAGGCGCCCAGGTTCGTCGCCGTGTTCTGCACGCCACCGACCTCGGGGCTCTGGTCGTCGGGCACGGCCGAGACGGTCACGCTGCCGAGCTGCGAGGCGAGCGCGCCGATCCCCAGACCGATGAGCAGCATCGGGACGAAGACGATCTCCGGCCCGGAGTCGGTGTCCAGCGCGCCGAGCAGGACGACCGTCCCCGCGAGGAGCGAGAGCAGCCCGGTGCGGGCCACCAGGCGCGGCGAGATAGCCGGGAAGACCCGCGGCACGCCGATCGCCGCGATCAGGAGCGTCACCGAAAGCGGCAGCAGGCGCGCACCCGTGGCGAGCGCCGAGAGGCCGAGGCACACCGACAGGTAGAGGGGCACGACGAAGAAGAGCCCCGCCTGCATCAAGTACTGGAAGAAGAACATGATCAGCCCGCCGTCCAGCTGCCGGTTGCGCAGCATCGCCGGCCGGAGCAGCGGCTCCTCGCCCCGCTCCTCGCGCCGGTTCTCCCAGCGGAAGAAGAGCCAGATGACGAACAGGCCGCCCGGCACGAGCCAGACCGTCGGCGACAGGCCGCCCCAGGAGGGCCCGTCGGGCTTCGGGAAGATCCAGCCCCAGTCGCTGGTGCGCAGGACGCCGTAGACAATCATCGAGAGGCCGAGCGCCGACAGCAGGAAGCCGATCACATCGAGTTTCGGCCGCTCTTCCACCGGGGCGTCGGCGATCCGCCGGGCGAGGATGAGGATGGCCAGCACGATCAGCACCTCGCCGGCGAAGACCCACCGCCACGAGAAGTACGTCGTGAAGAAGCCGCCGACGAGCGGGCCGACGGCGACCGCGATTGCCCCCGCGGCGGCGACCAGGCCGTAGGCAGCCGGCCGCCGCTCGACCGCGAAGTTGCCGGCGACGAGCGCGACGATCGCCGGCAGGATGAGCGCGGCGCCCACGCCTTCGAGGAAGGACCAGCCGACGAGCAGCGTGGGGAGGTTCTGCGCCAGCGAGGTCGTCAGCGACCCACAGCCGTAGATGACGCAGCCGATGGTGAAGGCGCGCTTGCGGCCGATCAGCGCGCCGATCTTCGCGCCCGTGATCATCAGCGCGGCCATGACGAGGGTGTAGACGGTGATCGCGCTCTGAATCCCCGTCACCGTCGTGCCGACGTCCTCGGCCACCGTCGCGATCGAGACGTTCATCACCGACGTGTCGAGCGTCATGAGGAACTGCCCTGTTGCGAGCGTGAGCAGCACGAGCATGGCGCCGCTGGCCCGCGCGGAGGCGCCGGTGGCGGCGGTTGTCGTCACGCTTCCATCATCCCGGACGAGGCCCGCCAGGGTGCGACGGGCACCTCGCCGGACTCGACCGCCAGGCTCTCACGCCGTGGGTGCCCCGCAAACCAGTCTGCATACCGGCGGGCGAGCGGCGCGGCCGTGAGCCCATGCAAGAGCACGGAGAGCCCAACGGTGACGAAGACCGTGGTAAGCACGACGCCCTCGTTCGGCAGCTCCCCGGTCGCCTCGACGATCAGGACCGCGAAGACGATGGACGCGAGGCCGCGCGGGCCGAACCACCCGACGAAGCCGACCGTCGGCCGCCGGGCCCCGGTCCCGAGCAGCGCGAGCGCGACCGGCACCATCCGCACGACGGTCAGGCTGAGGACGGCGTAGACGACGACTGCAGGAGTCACGTCGCCCAGCGCCGGCTCGAGCAGCGTCGCGCCGAACACGACGAACGTCGCCGCCCCGAGCAGCGCGCCCAACTCCTCGACGAGGTAGCCGACCTCGCCCCCGACGCGCCGCCGAATGCCGCCGAAGACCACGCCGCCGACGAATGCGGCCACGAACCCGGAGCCGCCGGCGGCATCGGCCGACGTGTAGGCGAGCACGGCCCCGGCGACCGGCACGACCTGGAGCCATGTCGGCTGGACGAGGCCGCGCCGGACGGACACGCGGACGACGGCCGCCGCCGCGGCGCCGCCGAGCACGCCGAACAGCACGCCGTATCCGATCGCCTCCGCCACGAGCGTCACGGCGCGACGGTCGCCGATGATCCCTGCCTCCGCGGATGCGAGCGCGACCGCGAAGGTAAAGAGCGGCACGCACAGCCCGTCGTTGAGCCCGCTCTCGACGTTGAGGGCCTGACGGATGCGCGACGGGATCGCCGTCAGCGTGACGACGCTCTGCCCGAGCGCTGCGTCCGTGGGCGCGAGGACGATCGCGAGCACGAGCGCCTCCGGCCAGCTGAGCGAGCCGAAGACGATCAGCGCCAGGCCCAGCCCGGCGAGAATCGTCAGCGGGAGCCCGATCCCGAGGAGGCGGGCGGGGATCCCGTACTCGCCGCGGAGCGCGCGCAGGTCGATGCGCGCGGCGTCCCCGAACAGCACGACCGCGAGCGTCGCCTCGGCGAGCAGCTTGACCGTCTCGCCGCTCGTGTTCAGCTCGACGATGCCCAGCACGTCCACGCCGA
Source organism: Gaiellaceae bacterium (assembly GCA_035764425.1). Classification (GTDB taxonomy): domain Bacteria; phylum Actinomycetota; class Thermoleophilia; order Gaiellales; family Gaiellaceae; genus JACVRM01. Next base: position 12,425 of record DASTZE010000058.1, on the reverse strand, counting down.
CGAGCAGCCCGGCGGCGGTGAAGACCATCGGCGCGGTGACCGGCGTGCCGTCGAGCCGGCCCGAGACGGCGGCGTACGCGAGCACGACCAGCGCGATCGTCGGGAGCGCCCAGTCCATCGGCGGACACTACGGTGCCGCCGTGGACCGCGTCGCCGCCGAGGGCTGGCTCCGCGAGCACGTCCGGCCCGCGGGGCCGATCGAGCTGACGCACGACCGCCCCTGGTCGCAGGTGCTGCGCGTGCCGGTCGACGACGGCGTCGTGTGGTTCAAGGAGTGCGGCGCGGTGCAGGCGTTCGAGCCCCGGATGACTGCGCAGCTGGCGGCGCGCTGGCCGGGCCTCGTGGCCGACGTGCTGGCATACGACGAGGAGCGCGCGTGGCTGCTGACGGCCGATGCGGGCACGCCGCTCGGCGCGTACGGCAACCCGCCCGAGCCGTGGCTCGATCTCCTCCCGCGCTACGCCGAGCTCCAGCGGGGCGAGGCCGCTCACGCGGCCGACCACCTGGAGCACGGCGTGCCCGACCTGCGCGCCGAGACGTTCCCACAACGCTACGAGGACCTGCTGACCGGCGCGCTTCCGCTCGATCTCGACGAGGTCGAGGCGCTCCGCGCCTTCGCGCCGCGCTTTGCCGAGCTCGCAAAGAAATTGGCGGGCGACGGCGTCCCGCCGAGCGTCCAGCACGACGACCTGCACCAGGCGAACGTCTACGAGCGCGACGGCATCCTGCGCGTCCTCGACTGGGGCGACTCGGCCGTCTCGCACCCGTTCGGCTCGCTGATCGTCACGTTCCGCTTCCTCGAGGAAGCGACCGGACTCGCCCTCGACGACCCGTGGTTCGCGCGGTTGAAGGCCGCGTACCTGGAGCCGTGGGGCGCGAGCGCCGAGACGCTCGACTCGGCGCTGCGCGTGACCGCGTTCGCGCACGCGTTCGCCTGGGCACGGCAGCGCGACCACCTGCCCGCCGGCGAGTGGCCGCGCTTCGACCGTTGGTTCGCCGTCATCCTGCGGCGCGCGCTGCGCTCAGTCGAGGAGCCGTAGCACCTCGTTGCAGACGTCCTCGCAGCGTCGGCACTCCTCTGCGCTGAGGCGGCAGTGCTCGTGATGGGCGGCGTGCTTCTCGCACTCCTCGGCGCACACCCGGCACGCCTGCGCGCAGACCTCGAGCGTCCCGCGGAGGAACGCCTCCACGGCGCCCTGCCGGGTAAGGATGCGCCCGGTCGTCGCGCAGACGTCGGCGCAGTCGAGGCAGTCCCGAATGCAGCGGACGAGGTCGGCAATGTCGTCCTCGCCGAGGGAGGCGTCGGCGCAGCTCGTGCAGGTCGCCTCGCACCTGAAGCACTCCTCGATGCACCGCGCGAGCACGTCCGCGTCGACGGGCGGTGCGCTGGGGTGAGCCGCGATCATCTCCTGGATGGAAACGATGCTCCTGATGGACATGGCGCTCCTTTCCTCGCGCTCCGATGATTCGTGCGCCCCACCAGCGTCTACACCTCAGTAGCGACGAAAGGAGACGACGTGTCAGGCATCACCAGCATCGGCCGCGTGATCGTCCCGGCGTCCGACCAGGACGCCGCGATCGCGTTCTACACCAAGAAGCTCGGCTTCGCACTCACCGCTGATGTGCCCTTTGGCGAGGGCGACCGGTGGGTCGAGGTCTCGCCGCCCGGCGGCGGGGCCGCGATCGCGCTCGCGCCGCCGATGGGCTCGTTCCAGCCCGGCCACCAGACCGGCATCTCGCTCTCCTCGAGCGACGTCCGCGCGGAGCACGCCGCACTGAAGGAGAGCGGGGTCGACGTCGACGACGAGCTGATGGGCGGCGACGGCACCGTGCCGCTGCTCTTCGGCTTCCGCGACAGCGAAGGCAACAACCTCATGGTGGTCGAGGAGCAGCAGTGACGCGCTGGGACAGTCCCCGGACGGGGCCTGTCCCGACTATTCGGAGATCCAGGCGCGCGCGGCGTCGCGCTCGGCGAGCGCGAAGAGGCGCAGCTCGCCGGGCGCGAGCCAGCCGAACACGCTCGCGCCGTAGCGCACCCAGTCCTTGTCCGTGACGAGCGCCATCCGCCGCCACGCACTGCGGTGCTTCAGCCCGACGGAGCCCGCGGCCCTCACGTCCTGCAAGAGCGCGCCGAGGTCGAGGCCCGAGAAGTCATCCCCGAGCTCGAAGTAGAGGTTGAGCTGCTCGCCGCGTTCGAGGGCCGAGTAGATCGGCTCGATCATCCGCCGGTACTCGTCGCTCGTGATCTTCCCCGAGGCGCGGAAGCCGAGCACCCCGGACGGCAGGTCGGTCAGCTGCTCGATCACGCCGCCAGCCTACGCTCTGATCATGGCCGGAGTGATCCTCGTCGAGGGCGCGAGCGACCGCGCCGCGGTGGAGGCGCTCGCGCAGCGCCTCGGTCGTGACCTGGCCGTCGAGGGAATCGAGGTCGTCCCGATCGGCGGCGCGCAGGCGATCGGCCGCGCGCTCGCGCAGTTCGCCGGCGCACGGCTTGCGGGGCTGTGCGACGCCGGCGAGGAGCGGGACTTCCGTCGCGCGCTCGAGCGGGCCGGGCTGGGCAAGGACCTCGACCGCGACGGCCTCGAGGCGCTTGGCTTCTTCGTCTGCGAGGCCGACCTCGAGGAGGAGCTGATCCGCGCGCTCGGCGCCGAGGCCGTGCTCGACGTGGTCGCCGCCAACGGAGGGCTCGGCGCGTTCCGGACGCTCCAGAAGCAGCCCGAGTGGCGCGGCCGGCCGGTCGAGGAGCAGCTGCGGCGCTGGTTCGGCAGCGGGGGCAGGCGAAAGATCGTCTACGCGGAGCTGCTGGTCGAGGCGCTCACGCCGGAGCGCGTGCCGCGGCCGCTCCGGGGCGTGCTCGCCGCCGCTGCCTAGGCTCGGCTGACGAGTCGGTCGATGTCCACGGCGGCCGCCTCGAGGGCATCCGCCACGGGGGCGCGACCGGCGTAGGAGTCGAGCAGCGCCTGCACCCAGCGGCGGGCGATCTCCAGGTAGTTCCCGGCCGGCGTGACGAGCACGAAGGCGTCGCGCTCGACGAGCATGCGGGCAACGTCGTAGAAGGCGCCCCAGCCCGCGGTGTGGGCGCGGAAGCGCTCGTCCTCCCAGATGCTCGTGCGCGTCGGGTTCATGTTCCCTTCGAAGACCGAGCGCAGCAGGAAATCGCGGCCGGTCGCCCATTCCACGAACCGCCAGGCCGCCTCCTTGTCCGCGGCGCGTGTGTTCATCACCACCGACCAGGTCCAGAGGTTCGGGCGCCGCAAACCGGTCGGGCCGACGGGCGGCGGCGCGTAGCCGATCTCCCCGACCAGCTCCGACGTCGAGGGCTCCTCGAAGTAGGCGACGTAGTGGTCGGAGTCGACGAGCAGCGCATAGCGGCCGCGCGCGAAGTCGAGCGCGAGCTCGTACCAGCGCTGGTCGAGCCAATCGACGGGCCCGGCGTCACGGAGCGCGTCCAGGAACTCGGTGGTCGCGAGCAAGGCCGGCGGGTCGCCGATCGCACAACGGCCGTCCACGAAGTCCGCGCCGCCGTACGACCAGAGCTGCGTCGCGAAGCCGGTGTACATCGTGTGCCAGGCGTCCGTGCCGCGTTGGCCGAAGCCGCGCACGCCGCCCGGCATGCGCGCGACCGTGCGCGCGGCGTCGTAGTACTCGTCCCAGCTCAACGGCACAGCCAGGCCGGCATCCTCGAGAAGGGCGGGGACGTAGGCGAGGTTGTACGACTCGCAGTTGACGGGGATCTCGAGCAGCGGCCCTTCGCCGAGCGGGTCGCCGAAGCGGCCGCTCCATCGGTTGCACGCGAGGAGCCGGTCGACGAAGTCATGCCCGTCGTAGCGGCCGAGGAAGGGGTCGAGCGGCTCGACGTAGCCGGCGGCCGCATGCTCCCAGACGAGCACCGGCCCCGACATATAGACGTCCGCGGCCTCCGGTCCGTCGAGCAGGTGGTGGATCCGGTTCGAGAAGTACTCGTCGCTCGGGATGATGCGGATGTCGAGCTCGAGGCCGGTCTGCTCCTCGAATTCCGCCGCGTGGCGTTCGACGCTCGCGACGTACGCGTCGGTGTCCGGCCCCAGGAAGCGGACGTCCGTCACTGCCCGAACGTATCCCATCCCTGGCGGTAGGCTCGCGGCCAGGTGGAGCGGGAGACGTTCGAGGAGATCGTCGACGCGACACGCCGGACGCGCCTCGCGAGCGAGCGCACGTACCTCGCCTGGTGGCGCAGCGCGCTGGCGGCGTTCGCGGTGGCGCTGGGCGTGGGCAAGATCGTCCCGCAGCTGACGGGCGGGTCGTCGCTCGGGTACGAGCTGGTCGGCGTCGGCTACGCGCTGCTCGGCGTCGCATTCATTGCCTACGGCTTTCTGCGCCAGCGGCGCATGGAGGAGGCGCTGCGGGAGGGACGGTTTGTCGAGTTCTCGGGCGCTGCCGCGGCCGGCTTCACGATCGCCGGCGTGCTCCTCGGCCTCGCGACGGTCCTTGTCGTCCTCCTCTGATGTCGCGGCCTCAAGTACTTGAGCGTCGGGCCGTACCTTGACCTCGAGCGTCGCCGTCCTCTCCGACGTCCACGGGAACGCCGTGGCGCTCGAGGCCGTGCTCGCGGAGCTCGCCGCTGACCCGCCGGAGCTCATCGTCCTCGGCGGCGACCTCACCTGGGGCCCGCTGCCACACGAGACGGCGGAGCTGCTCCGGGAGCTGCCGGCGCCGGCGCTGCTCGTCCGCGGCAACGCCGAGCGCGCGCTCTTCGAGCGGCGCGACGAGAAGCCACGCGAGCGGTGGCTGCTCGAGGCCCACACCGAGGAGGACATGGCCTTCCTGAACCACGCCGTCGAGGGCGTCACCGTCGAGGTCGCCGGCCTCGGGCCGGTGCGCTTCTGCCATGGCTCGCCGCGCAGCGACGAGGAGCTGATCACGCCGGCCACCCCCGAGGAGCGGCTCTCCGCGGCCGTTGCCGGGCGGCCGGAGCAGGTCGTCGTCAGCGCGCACACGCACCTCCAGTTCGACCGCCGCGCGGCCGGCATCCGCAGCGTCAACCCCGGAAGCGTCGGCATGCCATACGCGCCGGCGCCGGGTGCGTACTGGGCAGTGCTCGGGCCCGACGTCGACCTGCGCCGGACCGAGTACGACGTCGAGCGTGCCGTGGCCGCCTACCGGCAGACCGGCGACCCGCTCACCGAGCAGATGGTCGAGATCCTGCTCTCGCCGCCGACGCCCGAGGAGGTGATTGCGCACGCAGAAGCACTCGAGTTCTCGGGCTGAACGAAAAGTGTCGATTGCGCGGGCTCCCGCGCGTCGTCCTGGCGACACCGACGAGAGGAGCGAGCCATGAAGTATCTGCTGCTGGTCTGCTGGGACACCGATCGCATGGACGCGCAGGAGGAGCCGGCAGAGCCGCCGGCCGACGAGGGCTTCTGGTGGGTCGACGAGCTGCGCGAGCGCGGCAAGTGGCTCATCGGCGACCAGCTCGCGCCGCCGCGCCGGGCGCAGACGATCCGCGTCCGCGGCGGCAAGACGCTCGTCACCGACGGCCCGTTCGCCGAGACGAAGGAGGCGGTCGGCGGGTTCGACCTGATCGACGCCGAAAGCTTCGAGGAGGCGGTCCAGATCGCGGCCTCGCACCCGAACGCGGAGTTCGGGGCGATCGAGGTCAGACCGCTGTGGGGGAATTGACGAGCGGCGCGACGCGGGTCGCGAACAGCTCGATCGCGCGCATGACATCGGCGTGGGCGACCGCGCCGATGCTGATGTGCGCGAGGTAGCGCTGCGGAGCGAACAGCTCCTGGACGCGATTGATCTTCTCGGCCACCTGCTCGGGTGAGCCGAGCGCGAGCGGGCCCTCGGGCGACCGCAGCGCGTCGAACTCGGCGCGTCCTGACGGGGGCCAGCCGCGCTCGCGCCCGATGCGGTTCATGACCTCGATGTACGCGGGGCCGAAGGCCGCCACCGCCTTCTCCTCGGTCTCCGCGACGAAAGCGTGGGTGTTGATCGCGAGCGCCGGCTCGCCCTCGTGGCCGGCCTCTGCCCACGCGCGCCGGTAGAGCTCGGCGAACGGCTGGAAGCGGGCCGTCTCCCCGCCGATGATCGCCAGCGTCATCGGCAGTCCGAGGCGTGCAGCACGCAGCACCGACTCGGGCGTCCCGCCGACGGCGACCCAGACCGGCAGCGGCTGCTGGACGGGCGGGGGCCACACGACCGCGTTCGCCAGCGGGGGGCGATGGTGCCCCGACCAGGTGACGCGGGCGGAGTCGCGGATCGCGAGCAGCAGCTCGAGCTTCTCCGAGAAGAGCTCGTCGTAGTCGCGCAGGTCGTAGCCGAAGAGCGGAAAGGACTCGATGAACGAGCCGCGCCCGGCCATGATCTCGGCGCGGCCACCCGAGATCAGATCGACGTGCGCGAACTGCTGGAAGACGCGCACGGGGTCGTCGGAGGACAGCACCGTGACTGCGCTGGCCAGGCGGATCTGGCTCGTCTGGGCGGCGATCGCCGCCAGCACGGTGGCGGGCGACGAGACGAGGTAGTCGGGCCGGTGGTGCTCGCCGACGGCGAAGAGCCGGAGGCCGAGCTCGTCGGCCAGCCGCGCCTCCTGGAGCAGGTCGTGCATCCGCTCCTCCGGCGGCTGCCCCGGCGCGAGGTCGGCGAAGGTGACGAGGCCGAGGTCCATGGCGTGAACCGTAGACTCCGGCAGGTGGACGGCTACCGCGTCGCGAGCCTGGACGAGATCGAGGAGCTCAACGACGGCCGCCAGCCCTGGCAGCCGGTGCGCCACCACTTCGGCATCACCTCGTTCGGCATGAACGCCTGGACGGGGCGCGCGAGCGGCGACCAGATCATCAACGAGCACGACGAGGTCGACGACGGCTCGGAGGAGCTCTATTTCGTCTGGCGCGGGCGAGCCCGCTTCGTGATCGACGGCGAGCAGGTCGACGCGCCGGCCGGGACGTACGTGTTCGTCACGCCGGAGTCGACGCGCACGGCATTCGCGGAGGCACCGGAGACGACGATCCTGGCCGCCGGCGCGCGCCCGGGCCAGGCCAACCCGCCGTCCGGCTGGGAGATCTGGGCCCCGCTGAACCCGCTCTATCGCGAGGGGCGCTACGAGGAGGCCGCCGACCGGGGCCGCGAGGTTGTCGAGGCCAATCCTGGGTACCCGAACCCGCTCTACAACCTCGCCTGCTGCGAGGCGCTGGCCGGTCGCACGGTGGACGCGATCGAGCATCTGCGGCGGGCAATCGAGCTGTTGCCGGCGGCGCGCGAGTTCGCGCAGCACGATTCCGACTTCGACTCGATTCGCGACGAGCCGGCGTTCCAGGAGCTGCTTCGGGAATGACGATCGCCGCCGAGGCCTCGATCCAGCGCGTCGCCGCGGGCAACGGGATCGAGTACGCCTATCGCGACCTCGGCTCCGGCGATCCGCCGCTCGTGCTGCTGCAGCATTTTCGGGGCAACCTCGACAACTGGGACCCCGCGCTGATCGGCGCGCTCGCCGCGGAGCGGCGCGTGGTCGCGTTCGACAACGTCGGCGTCGGCGGCACGACGGGACGGACCCCGAGCACCGTCGAGGAGATGGCGCGCGACGCGATCGCGTTCATCGACGCGGCCGGCCTCGAGCGGATCGACCTGCTCGGCTTCTCGCTCGGCAGCTTCGTCGCCCAGGAGATCGCGCTCATCCGGCCGGACCTCGCACGGCGGGTCGTGCTCGCGTCATCGGCGCCGCAGGGCGCGGCGGGGATGCACGGCTGGGCGCCGCAGGTGATCGCTGCGGTCGGCTCGAGGCAGACGAGCCCTGAGGGCTACATCAGCGTCTTCTTCGCGCACACCGATACGAGCCGGGCGGCGGGCATGGAGGCCGCAGGGCGCATCTTCGGACGGACCGCCGACCCGGACGCGCCAACCACCTGGCAGACCCGCCTGGCTCAGTACGACGCCGTCTGCACGTGGGGCATCCCCAACGACGCGGTGCTCGAGCGCGTCAGCGCGATCGACGTGCCGGTGTTCGTCGCGAACGGCGACAGCGACCCGATGATCCTCCCGCGCTACTCGCACCTGCTGGCCGGACTGCTCCCCAACGCGCGCATCAAGATCTACCCCGACTCGGCGCACGGCTTCCTCTTCCAGCACCACGCGGAGTTCGCAGCGGACGTGCATGCCTTCCTGGACGAGCAGTAGCGCTAACGGCGCCGGCTCACGTACGTCTCACCGATTCGAGGGATGCCGGAAGGGGTCCGGCACGACGAGTGCTGACAAGCGTGAATCACACGATCGCAGCCCCCATCGGGCGCAGTCTGGCGCCGCGCAAGGTGCTCGCCGGAATGGCGTTCTGCGCGCTGTCGGTGGTTGCCTGCTTCCTCCTCGCGCGGCGCATGACCGGCGCGAGCTGGCCGCTCGAGCGCGCCAACCTGGGCTTCGTCGCGCTCGCCGCAGTCGGCTACGTCGCGAGCTTCGGCTTCCGCGCGCTCGGCTGGCAGCGGATCTTTCCCGGCGGCGAGCGGCCACATTCGAGCCGCTGCCTGGCCGCCTGTGGCGCGTCGGCCGCGAGCGGCACCGTGCTCCCGTTCCGCCTGGACTATGTCGTCAAGGTCGCGACGCTGAAGCGCCTGCACGGGATGCCGCTCGGCATCGACACGATCGCCGTCTCGATCAACACGCTCGGCCTCATCGACGCGGTGGCCATGCTGCCGCTGGCCGTCGCCGCGCTGTCGACCGCGGATCGGGTCTTCTTCCTCCCGCTCCTCGTCGTCGTCCTGGTCTGCCTCGGCGCCACGGCGGTCGTGCTCGGCGGGCGACGGTTGCTTGCGCTGATCCCCGTCGGCCGCTGGGAGCGCGCGAGCGGTGTCGTCCACCGGGTCGGCGAGAGCGTGGCGGACACGCGCGGCACCCTCGTGGCCGGGGCCTTCCTCTTCGGCTGCTGGACGTCGCGCGCGCTGGGCAGCACGTGCCTGCTGATGGCGCTTGGGACCGGCTTCACGCCGCGGCTCGCGATCGTCGTGCTGTGCCTCGCCGCCGCGGCCGCGGTCATCCCGGTCACGGCCGGCGGCGCGGTCGCCGGGATGGGCGCCACCGCGGCGATCCTGCTGGCGCTCGGCACTTCGAAGAACGTCGCGATCAACTTCTCGCTCGCGTCGGCAACGCTCCTGACGCTTGCGGCGCTGACCGCGGCGCTCATCGGCGTGACCGGCTCGGTCGTGGTCGGCGTCCGCGGGCGGCAACCGCTCGGCGTCGCGCCCTAGCGGCCGGCGAGGCGCTCGTCGTCCCGGCCGAAACGCCTCATTCGGTGCGCAACGTCGTGGGCGGCAACGCGGCCGAGCCGGCGACGTACTTCGTGGAGAAGGGGAAGCCGTTCCTCGTGCTCGTCGACTGACGTCGCGCCCGGGGTCCGTCAGAACACGTTCGCGGCCGACTTCCACTCCCGGAGGCGCCGCGCGATGAGCTGGGCCCGGTCGTCCTCGCTTCCGCCCTCCAGACACTCGAGGTCTGCAGGATCCGCCCGCAGGTAGATCCCCGACGTGCGGATCGCGTGATCGTGTTCATACCGAGTAATCCAGTACCCGGTAGCGCGGTCGGCGCTCTCGAGCCTGATCTCGCCGGTGGCGTCGTACTGCGGCACGTTCGGGTGCCGGGGCCGCTCCCCCGTGGCGTAGTAGAAGATGCCGGCCGGATCCCGGCGCTCCTTCGCGGCCTCGCTCCAGTAGCGCGCCGACAGCGTGCCGTCCTCCTGCCAGGCCCGGCCGTTCACGGTGAGGCCGCCGTCGCGGTCCCGCGAGATCCGGAGCAGGCTCACGGCCGACGGTTCCTCCTCGCTGCGCGCCGAGAGCGAGAGCTGCCACCACAGCCCTTCGATCGCGTTGCGGTGGCCTTCCGCCTCGATCGCGGTGCGCAGCTTCTCGGTGATGGCGCGGACTTCCGCCGGACGGGCGGCCGGGTCGTAGCGGACCGTGGTCAGCCCGAGCAGGTCGGTCGGCAGCTTCGCACCGTTCGCGTGGAGGATGAACGTGCGCCGGATGCCCAGCGCGCCGCCGAACAGCCCGGCCTCGAACACCACGTTGTCGCGCGGCGACGCCTCACCCGATGGAGTTGCATCCGTCTCGGTCCAGTCGTCCTGGGCGAAGACAAACGCTGCGAAGTCGACCTGCTGTGAGAGCTCGACGAGCCGGTCGAGCGTGTTCCGCCCCGGGTTGAAGGTGATCATCCAGGGCTCGACCTCGGCGACCTCCTCGAGGCCGCGCTGGATCTGCTGGAGCAGCTTGGCCTGTTTGCCCGACGACCCGAGGAAGATGCGCGGCTTGCTCATGCGCGGTCCGGGCCAGCGTACTCGACGGCCCGCGGCAAATCCGTAGCATGGCGGTGGCCGTGGCAGTTGAGCGACCGCAGGCAAGCGTCGCCGATCCGAAGGGGCGCGCGTTCCTGCGCTCGGCGGACCCGGTGCTCGCCCGGTTGATCGACGCGCGGCCTGACTTCCGGCCGCGCGCCTGGATGGACTCGCTGCCCCCGCTCGATGCCTTCGGAACGCTGATCTTCCAGGTCGCGGGCCAGCAGCTCTCCGTCGCGTCAACCCGGGCGATCATCTCGCACCTTCAAAAGCAGTTCGGTGGACACCTGCCCTCGCCCGCCGAGCTGCTCGCCGCGGACCCGCAGGTCCTGCGTGCGGCCGGGTTCTCGGTTCGCAAGGGGCAGACGCTGCGGGAGCTTGCGCAGCGCTTCGTCGACGGCCGCCTGAGCGACGAGGCGCTCGCCGCCATGACGGACGAGCAGGTCGAGGCGGCGTTGACGGAGGTGCCGGGCATCGGGCCGTGGACCGCCCGTGGCTTCCTCCTCGTCGCGCTCGATCGCCCCGACGTCTTCCTCTCGGGCGACCTCGCGCTGCGGCGCGCGATCGAACGCGCGTACAGCCTCGACCACCTGCCGACCGACGACGAGGTGGCTGAGATCTCCGATCGCTGGCGGCCGTTTCGGAGCCTCGCCGTGTACTACCTGTTCGCATCGGAGTACGACGGGCAGCCGGGGTGACCGAGCTGACTCCCACCGAGGCCGCCGACCGCCTGGCGTTGCACGAGCTCTTCGATGCCTAGGCGCACTGCGCCGACCGCCGTGACGCGGACCGCTACGAGGTGACGACGCACTTCCACGGCCAGACCACGGTCACCTTGGACGGCGACCGCGCCACGCCAGCTCGTCGTCGACTGGACCGAGACAAGAACTCTGGCCGCCCAAGCGCCGGCCGTCACGCTTCGAGCGACGGCTCGTCGGGCGCCGACAGGCTGAGGACCGTGCCGGCGACCGCCGGCGACGCGTTCACCCTGGCCTCGAGATCGCGGAGCCGGACGGCCACGTCGGACTCGGAGTCGTCGCCGGCCAGGTCGACGTCGCCGATGACCGAGACCAGCCGCGGGCCGACGATCTCGAGCCGCAGGTACGTGACGCGCGCAACCTCAGGCTCGTTCAGCAGGGCGCGTATGACCGCAGCCCGCACGCGCGGGTCGGCCTCGACGCCCACCAGAAATTGCCGGTTCCTGTTGATGAGGAAGGCCGCGACCGCTGCAAGCAAGAGCCCGACGAGGATCGACCCGAGCGCGTCGGGCACGGCCGAGCCGGTGATCTGGTGCAGGGCGAGCCCGGCGGTCGCAATCGTCAAGCCGATCAGCGCGGCGCCGTCCTCGGCGAAGACCGCACGGAGCGTGGGGTCGGAGGTGGCCACGACCTGCGAGATCAGGTCGCGCTCGAAGAGCATCGCCGCGGGTCTCGTCTGCCGAATGGAGCGCACGAACGAGATCCCTTCCAGCACGAACGAGATCGCGAGCACGATGTAACCGACGATGAAGTCGGATGCCGGCTCCGGGTGCCGGAGCTCCTGCACGCCATGGGTCACCGAGACCGCGGCACCGGCGACGAAGAGGCCGATCGCCGCGAGGAGCGACCAGACGTAGGCCTCGCGCCCGTGCCCGAACGGGTGGGCGCGATCGGGCGGGCGGCGAGCGCGCCGCGCGGCGATCAGCAGGAAGATCTGGTTACCGGTGTCGGCCCACGAGTGGGCGGCCTCGGCGACCAGCGACGCGGAGGAGGTGACGGCCGCGGCGACCGTCTTCGCGATCGCGACGAACAGGTTCGCGGCGAAGGCGATGAGGACGGTCGTGAGAGTCTCGTTCCCGCCGGCGGTCTGGGAGAGCGGGCCGAGCAGCGGATCCGAACTGAAGCCGGCGAGCAGCTCTTCCCGGCGACGGTTGCTGGACACGTGGCGCTGCTAGTTGTAAGACCCAAGCAGGTTGGTTCTGCTGACCGGGGGTTGGTGGCCGAGGGCTGAGTGTCGGCGTCGATGGTTGTAGTGCCAGAGCCAGCCGTCAAGGGCGGCGGTTCGTTCGCGGCTTGAGCCGTAGACGGCGCCGTAGGCCCAGCCGGTGAGCAGCGTGCGGATGAAGCGTTCTGCTTTCCCGTTGGTTTGCGGT
>DASTZE010000057.1:0-8860 GCA_035764425.1 Gaiellaceae bacterium | reverse complement strand
GGTCGCGCCTGCGTCCTGGAACGGCCCCGTCCAGTTGTACCAGCGGTTGAAGTTCGCGCAGACCGCCTTGGCGTTGAACGCCGTGCCGTCCGTGAACTTCACGCCCTGACGCAGCGTGAACGTATAGGTCTTGCCCCCGTTCGACGAGACCCACTTCGTTGCGAGATCCGGCACGAGCTTCAGCGTGCCCGGCTTGAGCTTCACCAGCGTCTCGAACATCTGCTCGGTGGCCCGGAACGACTCGCCGTCAGAGACGAGCGCCGGATCGAGCAGCGTCGGGTCCGCGGTGCCGCCGAACACGAGCGTGCCGCCCGCGTGCGTGCTCCTGACGGCAGCCGTCGCGGTCGCCGCCAGCACGGCAGCGAGCACGACTCCGATCAGGAGGTGTAGTCCTTTACCCCTCACACGTCACTCCTTTCGCTTCCTCCATGCCTGCTCCGCGAGAGAGCGGCAAGTATTAAGAAGATGTGACGCCGCGGCAAGGCTGTGGTTAGTTAAGCGTAGGAATTAGCAGCCGTTGAGGGAGCGGCTCCGGGCGAGCCGCCCCCGCGGTAAGGCTGGTTTTTCCGGGCTGCTAGGCCGCTGCGACCGAGATCATGTCGCGCAGCGCCGAGAGCCGGGCAAGCGCCTGGGCCTCGAGCTGGCGGACACGCTCGCGCGTGAGATCGAGCTCGTGGCCGATCGCCTCGAGCGTCCACGGCTCGCCCTCGAACCCGAAGCGAAGCTCGAGGATGCGGCGCTCCCGCTCGGGCAGCGCGTCCAGCGCCTTGCGGACGCCCTGGCGGCGGAGCGACTCCTCGGCCTCGTCGAACGGGTCGGCGGCCTCGCGGTCGGCGAACAGATCGCCGAGCTCGCCTTCGTCGTCGGCGCCGACCGTCTGGTTGAGCGAGACCGACGCGTGCGCGGCCCCCAGCGCCTCGTCGACGTGCTGCATCGGCAGCCCCGTCGCCTCGGCCAGCTCGTCCTTCGTCGCCTCGCGGCCGAGCTCGACCTCGAGCCGGCGCGCGGCGCGGCTCAACTTCTGCTGCCGCTCGACGACGTGCACCGGCACGCGGATCGTCCGCGCGTGGTTCGCCACGGCGCGCTGCACCGACTGGCGGATCCACCAGGTCGCGTACGTCGAGAACTTGAACCCACGGCGCCAGTCGAACTTCTCGACCGCGCGGTTCAGCCCAAGCGTCCCTTCCTGGATCAGGTCCAGGAACGGCACGCCCAGCCCGCGGTAGCCCTTCGCGATCGACACGACCAGGCGCAGGTTCGACTCGATCATCCGCCGCTTGGCGGTCACGTCGCCGCGCTCGATCGCCTTCGCGAGCGTGACCTCCTCGGCGGCCGTCAGCAGCTTGTGGCGGCCGACGTCGGCGAGGAAGAGCTGCAGGCTGTCGGCGGCACCTGGCAGGACGTCCGCCGGGTCCGGCAGGTTCGACTCCGCCGGGGCCGCGGCTTCCTTGGCCGCCGGCGCCTCGGGCGTCGCCGCAACCGGCTCGCCGACCTCCAGGCCGATCGCCTCGAGCTCGCGCGTCAGCTGCTCGATGTCGTCCTCGGCCAGTTCGTGCTCGAGCGCAAGCGCCTCGAGCTCGGCGGGTTCGACGAACCCGCGTTCCTCCGCGGCCACCACCATCGTGCGGCCGGCTTCACTTTCGAGCAACTCGTGCAGTTGATGCGTCGTCAAGCTCTTCTCAACGTCCTTTCACATTGCGGGTCCGGGGGTTCCCACTCTACGACGTTCTTCGGCTGCCTTCGCTCTGGACCTTGGCTCGATTGGGTGAAACTTTCGTGAACGCAGGATGAACTTCGTCCTGCTGTGTGCAACGGATACCTCCGCCTGTCTATTCCGCCCACGCCACTGCCCGGTCCGCGGGGGGACGGCGGCACTGACGCCTTCCTACCACTCTCTGACGTCGGCGTTTGCAAGGAGTTTGTTACGGCGCCGTGAACGGTCGCACGGAGCGAACTATTCCGCTGCGACGGGGCGCGGGCGGCGCGCCGGCGCGGGCTCGCCGCCGTTGGCGTCCGCCGTGTCCGGGGCGTCCGCGGACGGGATCGTTTCTTCGTCCGGCGGGGTCGGCCGCGGCTGCCGGGCCCACTCCTCGTCGAACTCGACGCGCCACTTGCCCTCCTCGTTCTGGACGAGGGCGAGCTTGGCGCTGAAGCCGCGGCCCGAGCGCCCGCGGAAGCCGCTCACCGGTTTCGCGGTGCGGCGGTGCTCCATCAGCTCCTTGACGATCGCCGGCGTCAGCGTTTTTCCAGCCTTGTTCTTCCAGACCACGAAGCCGCAGCCCGGGTCGTCCTTCGACCAGCACGAGTACCCCTTGCGGTTCTCGATCACGTCGCGGCCGCAGATCGGGCAGGGGCCGAGGTTGGCCCGCTCGATCTTCACGTCCTTGAGCTTGTCGAGCTCGCCTACCGTCTCGGTCGTGAACTTGACGATGTCCTCGATGAACGCGGGGCGGCTGTCGGTGCCGTGTTCGATCTCGCCGAGGCGGTGCTCCCAGTTGCCGGTCAGCTCGGACGAGGTGAGCGGGTGGTCGCCGAGCAGGCGGATGACCTGGACGCCCTTCTCGGTCGCGTGCAGGGCGCGGCCCTCGCGCTCGATGTAGCCGACCGTGATCAGGCGCTCGATGATCGCCGCACGCGTCGCCGGGGTGCCGATGCCGGCGTCCTTCATGGCCTCGCGCAGCTCCGCGTCGTCGATGTCCTTGCCGGCCGTCTCCATCGCGGCCAGGAGCGAGGCCTCTGTGAAGCGTCGGGGCGGCTGCGTCTCCTTGCGCAGGACGTCGATCTTCCTCGTCTCGACCGTCTCGCCCTGGTCGAGGCGCGGCAGCTGCTGGTCGCCGCCCGCGTCGTCGTCGGCGCCGGCCGGACGTGCCTCCTCGCCGTACACCTCGCGCCAGCCGGCCGTGATCAGGACGCGGCCGCTCGTGCGGAAGACGTGCTCCTCGACCGTGGTCTCGACCCGCGTGCGCTCCCAGACCGCCTCCGGGTGGAACACGGCCAGGAAGCGCTTGGCGATCAGGTCATAGATCCGGCGCTCGTCCTCGCCCATCTTCCCGAGGTCGTGCTCGGAGCGGGTCGGGATGATCGCGTGGTGGTCGGTGACCTTCGCGTCGTTGACCACGCGGGTCAGCGGCAGCTCGGCGAGCGCGGTCACGTACTTGGCCGCATTGGCGTACTCGGCGTTCTGACCGACAAGCTCGGCGGTCGGGCGGATCTCCTCCACGAGGTCGCCGGACAGGTACCGCGAGTTCGTGCGCGGGTAGGTGATCGCCTTGTGCTCCTCGTACAGGCGCTGCGCGGCCTGGAGCGTCCGGCGCGCCGAGAAGCCGAAGAGCGTGTTGGCGTGGCGCTGGAGCGAGGTCAGGTCGTAGAGCAGATCGGGGGTCTCGCGCTCCTCCTTCTTCTCCAGCTTGGTGATCGTGCCCGGCTTGTCGCGCGTGGCCACGGCGACCTTGTTGGCCTCCTCCTCGGGCAGGCGCTTGCCGCCGAGGTAGCGGCCGGTGTAGTCGCCGCCCGAGGCGCCGAAGAGCCCCTCGACGAGCCAGTAGGGCTCGGGAACGAAGGCACGGATCTCCTCCTCGCGGCGCGCGACCAGCGCGAGCGTCGGCGTCTGGACGCGGCCGAGCGAGACGGCGCCGTCGAAGGCGGCGCGCAGGCGGATGGACGCCGCGCGCGTCGCATTCATGCCGACGAGCCAGTCGGCCTCGGAGCGTGAGCGGGCCGCGGCCTCGAGCGTGGCCATCTCCTCGCCGGGGCGCAGCTGCTCGAACGCCTCGCGGATCGCCTTCGCCGTCATCGACTGCAGCCACAGCCGCTGCACAGGCTTCTTGACCTTCGCGGTCTCGTAGACGTACGCGAAGATCAGCTCGCCCTCGCGCCCCGCGTCGCACGCGTTCACAACACTCTCGACGTCGTCGCGGGCCATGAGCCTGTGGATCAGCTTCAGCTGCTTCTCGGACTTGCCGTCGATCGGGTGCAGCCGGAACTTCTCGGGGACGATCGGCAGGTCGGCCATCCGCCACTTCTTGAACTTGGTGTCGTACTCCTCGGGCGCGGCCAGCTCGACGAGGTGGCCAACGGCCCAGGTCACGACCGAGTCGTCGGACTCGAGGTAGTTGTCTTCCTTCTTGAACGTGCCGGGGAGCGCCGACGCGATGTCGCGGCCGACGGACGGTTTCTCTGCGATAACGAGGGTCTTCACGCGGCTGAGGGTAGCGCAGTGTTCCCGGGATACCGGGTAATCGGCTCGGTCCCGTGACAGGCACGGTACGGTGCGCGCCCGTGCATATCTCGAAGGCCTACCTGGTGATCGGGGTCCTGAGTTGGCCGTTGCTGAAAGGACTCCTGCGGGTGTCCGCGCGCGGGAAGGAGAAGCTGCCGAAGGGTGGTTTCGTGCTGTCCGCCAACCACCACTCGAACGTCGACCACTGGGCGCTCGGCTTCCCGCTCTTCCCCGACCGGCAGGTGCGGTTCATGGGGAAGGTCGAGCTCTTCAAGCCCGTGCTGGGCTCGATTCTGCGCTCGGCCGGCGCGTTCCCGGTGCGGCGCGGCGAGGGCGACCGCGAGGCGCTGCAGACCGCCGTCCAGCTCGCGCGGTCGGGCGAGATCGTCGCCATCTACCCCGAGGGCACGCGGCGCGAGAAGGGCATCAACAAGAAGCGCAAGGCGGGCCGGCACACCGGCGCCGCGCGGGTTGCGCTCACGGCAGGCGTGCCGCTGGTTCCGGCCGCGATCGGCGGCACGGAGCGGCTGTCGCAGTTTCCCCGCGTGCGGGTGATCTACGGCGATCCCATCCCGCTGGCCGACCTGGCCGACAAGGACACGCGCACCGCCTCCATCGAGGCGACCGAACGCCTCTTCTCCGCGATCGCCGAGCTCGAGCAACAGCTGTGACGCGGCCGCTGCTCGCGGTGGACGGCGACTCGTTCGCCCACCGCGCGCACCACGCGCTGCCGTCGTCGATCACGCGCGCCGAGGGGAAGCGGGCGGGCGCCATCGTCGGCTTCACGAACATGCTCGTGCGGCTGTGGGAGCAGGCCGAGCCACGCTCGGTCGTGGTCGGCTGGGACACGCTCACGGTGCCGACCTACCGGCACCAGGCGTACGAGCCGTACCAGTCGGGGCGCGTGTTCGACGACTCGCTGCTCGAGCAGCTGGACCTGCTGCCGGAACTCGTGGAGGCGCTCGGGTTCTACGCCGCCAAGGCGCCCGGCTATGAGGCGGACGACTTCCTGGGCGCCGCAGTCGCCTCGGAGGAGGGGCGGGGCGGGACGGTGCTCGTGGCCACGTCCGACCGCGACATGTTCCAGCTGGCCAGCGAGCACACGACGCTGCTCATGCCGAAGCGGGGCGTCTCCCAGCTGGAGCGCGTCGGGCCCGTGGAGGTGCGCGAGCGCTATGGCGTCGACCCGCGGCAGGTGCCGGACTTCATCGCGCTCCGCGGCGACCCGTCGGACAAGCTGCCGGGCGCGCCGGGCGTCGGGGCGAAGACGGCGGCGTCGCTCCTGCAGCAGTACGGGACGCTCGAGGCGGCGCTGGAGGCGGGCCGGTTCAGCGCCGTCGCGGAGGATCTTCGGCTCTTCCGCCGAATCGCTACGGTCGACGCCTCCGCCCCTCTTCCCTCCCTCGACGATCGATCCCCAACCTGGGCGGAGGCGTCGGCTCTCGTGCGTTCCTGGGGCGTGAACCAGCTGGCCGACAGGCTCGCCGGGCGCGCCTGATGGACCTGGTCGCCGACCCGGCTCTCGCCGACCTCCATCCGACCGGACACCACCCCGACGCGCCGTCGCGCTACGCGGCGCTCCTCGACCACTTCGGCCCCGGGCGCGGCGCTGAGCCCGCGTCGGTCGACGACATCGAGCTCTGCCACGATGCGGCCTACGTCGGGCACGTCGCCGCCGTGCGGGAGCCGACATGGCTGGACGGCGACACCATCGCGACCTCCACGTCGTACCGGGCAGCGCGGATCGCGGCGGGGCTCGCGATCGAGGCGGCCCGCTCGGGCGGGTTCGCGCTGGCGCGGCCGCCCGGCCACCACGCGCTGCCCGGCCGGGCGATGGGGTTCTGCCTCTTCGGCAACGTCGCGATCGCGGCACGGCGGCTCCTGCAGGAGGGGCACGCGGGCCGCGTGGCGATCGTCGACTGGGACGTGCACCACGGCAACGGGACGCAGGCGATCCTCGAGGACGAGGAAAGCGTCTTCTTCGTCTCGCTGCACCAGTGGCCGTTCTACCCGGGCAGCGGCGGGCCCTTGGATCAAGGCCCGCACGTCCTGAATGTGCCGCTCCCGGCGGGCTCAGGCGACGAGGAGTACACGCGCGTCTTCCGGGACACGGTCGAGCCCGCGGTCGCCCGCTTCGAGCCCGACCTCGTCCTGGTCTCGGCCGGCTTCGACGCGCACCTGGCCGACCCGCTGGCCGAGATGCGCGTCACCACCGACGGCTTCCGCGAGCTGGCGCGTCGGTCACGTGCGCTCGCGCCGCGCTGCGGGGCCGTGCTCGAGGGCGGCTACAACGTCGCGACGTTGCCGATGCTCGTCGAGGCCGCCCTGGAGGGCTTCAACAGCTAGGGACGGCGCGGAGGGTTCCCCCCAATCGTGGGGATACTGCCTCTAGAAGCTGCTGGTTGCCGTCACCGGCCGGTGGTTTCTCGCGCGCGCGAGGACCTCGAGGGCCTCGCGCCTGGACGACACGTTCAGCTTGCGGAGCAGGCTCTTCACGTGCGAGCGCACGGTGTGCTCGGAGATGAACAGCCGCCGAGCGATGTCATCGGTACCCAGGTGCTCGTCGAGCAGGACCAGGACCTCCAGCTCGCGCGCGGAGAGGACGTTGGCGATCGCCTGCGGGACGGCCGAGTCGCGGTGCCCGCCCGCGCGGACCTGCTCGAGCAGGCGCCGGGCAGCCTGGCCTGACAGCGCCGCCTCCCCGCGCGCGACCGCGTGCAGGAACTCGACGATGCGGTCCGGCGGCTCGGTCTTCAGCAGGTAGCCGGACGCGCCGCCCCGGATCGCGGCGAGCAGGTTCTCCTGCGCCTCCGACGAGGTCAGCACGACCACCTCGGCGGTGGGGGCGGCCTCCTTCAACGACGGCAGCGCTTCGAGCCCGTCGAGCTCCGGCATGGAGAGGTCGAGCAGGATGAGCTCCGGCTGGAGACGGCGTGACGCTTCGATCGCTTCCCGCGCGTCGGACGCCTCGCCGACCACGTGGAAACCGTGGCCGGTCAGCAGCGCCGCGAGGGCCTCGCGGGTGAGGGGATGGTCGTCGACGACCAAGATTCTCGTGGCCACATCCCCCTTATCGGCGGCGACGGCTCTGCCGATTAGGGGCAATATGGATCACCCCGAGAGGGATGCGGACGAGACCTGGCGTTGGGGAGAAGCCCTTCTGCTGGGCCTCGTCGCCGCCGGGTTGACGGTGGTTGTCGCGTAC
The DNA here is from genome assembly GCA_035764425.1 of Gaiellaceae bacterium. Taxonomy (GTDB): domain Bacteria; phylum Actinomycetota; class Thermoleophilia; order Gaiellales; family Gaiellaceae; genus JACVRM01. Next base: position 1,436 of record DASTZE010000057.1, on the reverse strand, counting down.
CCCACGCTGGGGCATCCGTACGACGCAGCGCAGGTGCGGCTGGTGCTGGACACGGTGATCACCCTCGCCGCCGTGATCGTGGCGGTCCTCGCCGCGATCCGCGTGTCCGTCGAGGGTCGCTGGTCCGACGTCTTGCTGTGCACGGGCTTCGCCGTCACCGCGGCCGCCACGTTCGCCTTCTCGGTCGTGCCGCTGCTGGACGGCTCGCTCACGATCGCCGCCTCGGACGGCTGGGCGGGCATCGTCGGCCGGATCATCGGCGCGGCGTTCATCGCGGTCGCGCCGTTCATCGGCCGGCGGACGAGCCGTTCCCGCCGGGCGCTCACGCTTGGGCTCACCGCCGGGGGCGCCGCCCTACTCGGCGCGTGGTGGCTGCTCGAGCGCGCCTCGTCCCACCTCCCGAGCCTCACGACGCCGGACGGCGGCCACCAGCCGACGCAGCTGACGGCCGCGCTCGCGGTGCCGGCGCTGCTCGCCCTCGTCGCGCTGCTCGGCTTCTGGCGCCGTTACCGCGACGAGGGTGAGGACCTCGACCGATGGCTCGCGTTAGGCGCGACGCTGACGATGTTCGCCGACGTGCATGCGGTACTGACGCCGCTGCCGCAATTGACGTACGTCTCGCAGGGCGACTTCATGCGCGCGGTCGCCTACGGCGTCCTGCTCGCGGGTGTGTGGCGGGCGATCCGCTCAGCGGAACATGGACGTGCGGTCGCCGAGGAGCGGGCGCGGGTCGCGCGGGAGATTCACGACGGGCTCCAGCAGTACCTGTTCTCGATCGCGACGCACGTCTCGATGCTGCGGCCCGACAGGGTCACCGAGAAGACGATCGACCAGCTGAGGAAGGCCGCGACGGCGGCGCAGCAGGAGGCGCGCTTTGCGGTGCTGGCACTGTCGTCGGCCAGCGGGCACGCGCCGCTCGACGCGGCGCTGCGCCGCTACGTCGACGTCCTCACCGCGGACGGCCAGCTGGCCGTCGACCTCGACATCGACCGGGAAGTACGCCTGGCGCCGGACGAGCAGATCGAGGTCTTCCGGATCGTCCAGGAGGGGCTGGCCAACGTCCGGCGGCACGCGGGCGCCCGGCACGCCGACGTCCTGATCACGAAGCGCAGCGGCCGGCGCGTGCTCGTCGTCGTCGACGACGGCACCGGCTTCGAGAGCGGGACGGCCGAGGAGAGCGCGGGCGCCGGGCAGGGCCTCCAGAACATCCGCCGCCGCGCCACCTCGATCGGCGCCGCGTTCGCCCTCCATTCCAGCCCTGGCAAGGGCACCGCGCTCGAAGTCGTGCTCCGCGCCTAGCTGTAGTTCCTAAGGACGTTGGTTCATCCGGGCCTCCTTGGAGGCTGAGTGCTGTCGAAGGCAACTCAGTCCCAAGGAGGGATCCGGATGAAGCTTCACCGTAACGCCGCTCTCAGCTGGAACGGCCGTCGTTTGCT
>DASTZE010000056.1:0-2432 GCA_035764425.1 Gaiellaceae bacterium | reverse complement strand
CGAGTCGATCGCGACCCCGGTCCGCCCCACCTCGCCGGCGGCGCGCGGGTCGTCGGAGTCGTAGCCGAGCTGGGTCGGGAGGTCGAACGCGACCGAGAGCCCGGTCTGCCCGCGGTCGAGCAGGAAGCGGAAGCGCTCGTTTGTCTCCTCGGCCGACGCGAAGCCCGCGTACTGCCGGATCGTCCACGGCCGGCCGCGGTACATGTCCCGGTACGGGCCGCGCGTGAACGGGTACTCGCCGGGCGGCTCCAGCTCGAGGCCCGCGACATCCTCGCCGCTGTAGACGCGCTTGATCTCGATGCCAGAGTCGGTCTCGCGCCGGTCCTCTGCTGTTGCCACACGGCCATGCTACGGCGTGCGGAGGGGTGTTCTCGCGGTCGGCGGCCGGCCGGCACGAGGACCGACGGCCTCGACGAACGACACCATCGCGTCGGCCGCCTGGCGGTTCGACAGGCCTTCCCGCCCGACGAGCGACTGCCACGTCTCGAACGCGATCGCGTGGCCGGTGGCGGCACGCACGCCTCGGCCGCGCCCGTACGGCGCGGCCAGCGCGTCGGCGACGGCGGCCAGGCGCTGGTTGCGCTGTCCCCACACCCCGGGATACAGCGCCGCGTCGCGGAGCAACAGCGCGACCGCTCCTGCCACGCCCTCGTACCAGCCATAGATCGCCTCGAGCGCCGCGCCGAGCGGCAGCGCGGCGACGTCCGGGAACGGGTGGGCAGCGATCCAGTGCGCCGAGCAGGCGCTGAAGAGCGTGTCCTCGTCCGGGAAGTGGGCGTAGACCGTGTGCCGCTGGACGCCGGCCTCCTTCGCGATCGCCGAGATCGTCGTCGCGGCCGGGCCGATGCTGGTGTGCAGGCGGACGGCCGCCTCGACGATCCGCTCGCGGGTCTCCGCCCGGCGCTCGGCGCGCTTCTTGAGCTGGTACTTCCTTTTCATTGCACATCAGTGTACCGTCTTGTATATTCGCTGCACAGTGGTGTTCATCTAAAGGAGGAAGGCAATGCAGACCGCAGACCTGAACACGATCGAGACCGTGGAGAACTGGGACGGCATGCGCGCCGCGTTTCCCACGAGCAGCGCGACCGGGACGGCCGCGACGGCGACCGTCTACATGACCTTCGAGCCCGGAGCCGAGCTGCCGGAGCACCGCGACAGCGCCGAGGAGATCGTGGTCGTCCTCGAGGGCGCCGTCGAGGGCTCGATCGACGGCGAGATGGGCATCCTCACGGAGGGCCAGCTGGCCGTGATCCCGGCGATGGCGCCGCACGGGTTCCGGAACGTCGGCGACGTCCCCGCCCGCGTGCTCGGCTTCTTCGGCGGTTCGACCAACGTCGCCACCTTCACCGACGCGCACGGGCCGGACGGCTGGCGTGTCTTCGTGGTCGGCGGCCCCGCGCCGCTCGCCGCGCCCCTGCCCGAGCCGGCGCTCGCCTGACCTACGCCTCGGGGGGAGCCGATTCGCGCGGCTCCCCCTCCTCGGCCAGCCGCTGCACCGCGAGCCGCACGCGGCGCACGGCGTCCTCGTGCTCCCGCAGCTGTCCCGCGAGCGCCGCGTCGATGCGGTGCAGCGCGCGCTGGAAGGCCGGGATGCCGCGGTCGAAGATCGCCTGCCCTTCGGGCGTGAGCTCCAGCAGCGTCGAGCGCCCGTCCTTCGGGTTGGGGTACTCCCGCACGTGTCCACGCTCGATCAGGCCGCGCAGGACGTCGCGCTCGGTCGTCCGCGGGCGGCCCGTCGCCTCGGCGAGCTGCGTACGCGTCACCGGCTGCATGACGCCGATGAAGGAGAGCGGGCCGTACTCGGCCGGGTCGACGCCGGCGGCGCGGAGCTCGGCGTTCGACACCTCCCAGGCGTAGCGGCCCGCGACGAGGAGCTCGTTGACGATCGCCCCCCGGACGCGCGGCTCGCTCACGCGCTGATCATCCGCGCGCCACCGGCTCGAGCCTGCCCGCGGCCGTCAGCCGCATGATCCGCCTGTCCTCCCAGAGGTTGACGTAGACGGTGCCGTCCGCCGTCACGGCGACGCCGTTGGCGGTCGACGCCGTGGCGAGGCGGGTGGTCACGCCGGCGGGCGTGGTGCGCGTGACGCCGCCGCCCACGCCGGCGCGGACGACGTCGGCCGAGTAGATGCTCCCGTCCGGGCCGACGGCGAGCGCGACCGTGATGCCCACGTCGCCGCCGACGGTCGTGATCACCCCGGTCGCAAGGTCGATGCGCCTGATGCGCCGGTTCTCGGTGTCGGCGACGTAGAGCGCGTTGTCCGGTCCGGCCACGATCGCGTGCGGGTGGAAGAGCGTCGCCGCCGTGGCCGGGCCGCCGTCGCCCGTGTATCCCTCGGTGCCATTGCCTGCGATCGTGGTCACCGTGCCGTTGGGCGCGATCCGCCTCACGTACCCGGCATAGACGGTCACGTAGAGGTTCCCGGCGGCGT
>DASTZE010000055.1:0-13583 GCA_035764425.1 Gaiellaceae bacterium | reverse complement strand
CGGCGCGCTCAGGGCCGTCAGGCGGCGCCGGAGCCCGGCTCCGCCGGGCGGGAGGCGACGCCGGCGAGGGGCGCGCGAGTTCGCGCGTCTCTCGGGCGGCCCTGAGCGCGTCGGGCCGGAGGGCACAGTATGAAAATACGGGCCCGGAGAGCACGGCGCGCTCAGGGCCGTCAGGCGGCGCCGGAGCCCGGCTCCGCCGGGCGGGAGGCGACGCCGGCGAGGGGCGCGCGATCGGCGTGCTCGTCAGCGGGGAGGGGACGAACCTCCAGGCGCTCATCGACGCCGGTCTCCCGATCGCCGCCGTCGCCTCGAATCGCGCAGGCGTGCGGGCACTGGAGCGGGCAAGGGCCGCGGGGATCGCGACGGCCGCGTTCTCGCTGGACGACTACCCCGCGCGCGACGCGCGCGACGCCGCGATGGCCGGCTGGTTCGAGCAGCACGGCGTCGACTTCGTCGTCTGCGCCGGGTACATGCACCTGCTCACGCCGGCATTCCTCGACCGCTTCGAGCGCCGTGTCGTGAACACGCACTCTGCGCCGCTGCCCGCCTTCCCCGGCGCGCACCCGATCGAGGACGTGCTCGATGCCGGCGTCCTCGAGACCGCCGCCACGGTGCACTACGTCGACGAGGGCGTGGACACCGGCGCCGTCATCCGCGCCGAGGCGGTGCCGGTGCTCCCGGGCGACACGCCAGACACGTTGCGCGCTCGCGTGCAAGCGGTCGAGCACCGGCTGCTGCCCGAGGTCGTGAAGGAGCTGATCGTCTGATGCGGGCCCTCCTCTCGGTCTATCGCAAGGACGGGCTCGAGGACTTCGCGCGCGGCCTCGCCGAGCTCGGCGTCGAGCTGGTCGCCAGCGGCGGCACGGCGGGGGCGCTCGAGGAGGCGGGTCTCGACGTCACCCGCGTCGAGGAGCTGACGGAGGTGCCGGAGCTGCTCGGCGGACGCGTCAAGACCCTCCATCCGAGCATCCACGCGGCGATCCTCGCGCGGCGGGACGAGCCGGACGATGTGTCCGCGCTCGACGACCACGACATCCGGCCGTTCGACCTCGTCTGCGTCAACCTCTACCCCTTCCAGGACGTGGCCGGGAGGTTCGGCGTCCGCGAGGAGGAGGCGGTCGAGATGATCGACATCGGCGGCCCGTCGATGCTGCGCGCGGCCGCGAAAAACTTCTTGTACGTGACGCCGGTGTCGAGCCCCGCGCAGTACCACGAGGTGCTCGCCGAGCTGCGCGACACGGGCGAGATCTCGTCGGCGACCCGGCGGCGGCTGGCGGCGGAGGCGTTCTCGACGACCGCCGCTTACGAGGCGGCGATCGCGAACTGGTTCGCGGGCCGCGAGCCCTTCCCGGACCGGCTGACGTTCTCGTACGTGAAGGTGCAGGAGCTGGCGTACGGCGAGAACCCGCACCAGCGCGCCGCCTACTACGCGGACGCCAACACGCGGACGCACCTGCTCTCCAACATCAGCCAGCTCCACGGGCGGCAGCTCTCGTTCATCAATCTCTACGACCTGTCCGCGGCGCGGATGCTGCTGCGCGAGTTCGCGGTGCCGGCGTGCGTGATCGTGAAGCACGCAAACCCGTGCGGCGTCGCCGTCGGGGCGACCGTGGAGGAGGCCTGGGAGCGGGCGCTGGCCTCCGACCCTGTCTCTGCCTTCGGCATGGTCGTCGCCGTGAACCGCCCGATCGGCGGGGAGCTCGGCCGCGCGCTCGCCGGCCGCTTCATCGACGTGCTGCTCGCCCCCGGTTACGAGCAGGGCGCGCTCGCCGCGCTGACGGAGAAGCCGGCGACGCGAATCCTGCTCGACCGCGAGCGCCGCCGTGTCGACCCGGCGGAGAAGGAGTTCAAGCGCGTCCTCGGCGGAGTGCTGGTGCAGGACCGTGACCTGGACACCGAGGACCGCGAAGCGATGGAGGCCGTGGCCGGGTCGCCGACCGAGAGCTGCTGGGGCGACCTCCTCTTCGCGTGGCGCGTGTGCAAGCACGTCACCTCGAACGCGATCGTGATCGCGCGGGACCTGCAGACGATCGGTATCGGCGGCGGCCAGACAAGCCGCGTCGACTCGGTGCGGATCGCGCTGATGAAGGCGCGCGAGCACGCCCACGACCTCGAGGGCGCCGTGCTGGCCTCGGACGCCTTCTTCCCGTTCGCCGACGGGCCGCGGCTCGCCATCGACGCCGGCGTGAGCGCGATCATCCAGCCGGGCGGGTCGAAGCGGGACGACGAGGTCGTCGACGCGGTACGCCAGGCCGGCGCCGTGATGGTTTTGACCGGCCGCCGACACTTCCGTCATTAGAGACCGCTCCCCGCGCCGCGGCCCAGGGCGCACTACGCTCCGTCTGTGGCTCGCGAATACCCCACCGTCCTGGAGCTGATCGGCAACACGCCGCTCGTGCGCCTGCAGCGGATCGGCGTCGAGACGGGCGCGATGATCCTCGCGAAGCTCGAGTACATGAACCCGGGGGGCTCCGTGAAGGACCGCATCGGGCTGCGCATGATCGAGCGCGCCGAAGCCGAGGGGTTACTCAAGCCGGGCGGGACGATCGTGGAGCCGACCTCCGGCAACACGGGCGTCGGCCTCGCGATGGCGGCCGCGATCAAGGGCTACCGGATGATCTTCGTCATGCCCGACAAGATGAGCCAGGAGAAGATCTCGCTCCTGCGCGCGTTCGGCGCCGAGGTCGTGATCTGCCCGACCGCCGTCGAGCCGGAGTCGCCGGAGAGCTACTACAACGTCTCCTCACGGCTCGCCGAGGAGATCCCCGGGGCCTACAAGCCTGACCAGTACTCGAACCCGGCCAACCCGCAGGCGCACTACGAGACGACCGGCCCCGAGATCTGGGAGCAGACCGGCGGCGAGCTCGAAGCGCTCGTCATCGCGCTCGGCACCGGCGGAACCGTCTCCGGCACCGCCCGCTACCTCAAGGAGCAGAAGCCCGGCCTGCTGGTCGTCGGCGCCGACCCCGAGGGCTCGATCTACTCGTCGCAGGTGCACCCGTACCTGGTCGAGGGGATCGGCGAGGATTTCTGGCCGCAGACGTTCGATAGGGAGCTCGTCGACGAGTACGTGACGGTCTCCGACCGCGACTCGTTCCTGAACGCGCGCCGGCTGGCGCGCGAGGAGGGCATCCTCTCGGGCGGCTCGGCCGGAACAGCGGTCCAGGCCTGCCTCGAGACCGCGCGCAAGCTCGGCCCGGGAAGCACGATCGTCACCCTCTTCCCCGACGGGGGCCGCGCGTACCTGTCGAAGTTCTACGACGACAACTGGATGCTCGAGTACGGCTTCCTCGAGCGGAAGGCGCCGGTGCCGACCGCCGGCGAGGTGCTCAGCGCCAAGCAGCGCGAGGAGCCGGACGTGCCCGAACTCGTCGCGGTGGCGTCGCACGAGAAGCTCAGCCGGGCGATCGAGCTCATGCAGCGCTTCTCGATCTCGCAGCTGCCGGTCGTCCGTCATGAGCCCGCGGAGTCGCTGACCGACTACGTCGGCTCGCTCCAGGAGCGCAGCCTGCTCGACCGCGTTTTCAAGAATCCCGACATGCTGAACGCCGACGTCGCCTCGGCGATGCAGCCGCCGCTCGCCGCCGTCGAGGCGCACCAGTCGGTGGACGAGGTGTTCGCCAGGTTCGCCGACGGCAGCCCGGCCGTGCTGGTCGTGCGCTCTGGCGCGCCGGCGGGGATGCTGACCCGCTCCGACCTGCTGGAGTACCTCGCGCACAGCCGCGAGCCGGCGCTGCGCTAGCCGTCCCGCGCTCGGCCTCTAAGCGCTCCGTACACTCAGCGCATGGACTTCGAGACGCGCGCGATCCACGTGGGGCAGGCGCCCGACGAGGCGACCGGGTCGATCACGACGCCCATCTACCAGACGTCGACGTACGTTCAGGAGGAGGTCGGCGTCCACAAGGGCTACGACTACTCGCGCGTCGGCAACCCGACCCGTACGGCGCTCCAGGAATGCCTCGCGTCGCTCGAGAACGCCGAGCACGGCGTCGCCTTCTCGTCCGGGCTCGGGGCAACGACCACGCTCATGCACCTGGTCTCGCCCGGAGAGCGCGTGGTCAGCGTGAACGACGTCTACGGCGGCGTCTACCGGATGTTCTCGCAGGTCTACGCGCCCAAGGGCTATGACTTCACGTACCTCTCGGCCGAGCAGGTCAACGCCGAGCTCGCTGAGCACCTCGACGAGAAGACGCGGTTCGTCTGGCTCGAGTCGCCCACGAATCCACTGCTCAACATCGTGGACATTCGCGCCGCCGCCGAGGCCGCGCACGCGGCCGGGGCCTTCGTCGTCGTGGACAACACCTTCGCCACGCCGTACCTGCAGCAGCCGCTCGACCTGGGCGCCGACGTGGTCCTGCACTCGACGACGAAGTACCTCGGCGGGCACTCCGACGTGATCGGCGGCTTCCTGGCGACCAACGACCCGACGATCGCGGAGCGGCTGCGCTTCCTGCAGAAGTCGCTCGGCGCGGTGCCGGGACCGTTCGACGCGTGGCTCGTGCTGCGCGGCCTCAAGACGCTCGCCGTGCGCATGCGCCAGCACAGCGAGAACGCGCGCCAGATCGTGGACTTCCTCACGGGACACGACGCGGTCGAGGCCGTCCTCTACCCGGGCCTGCCCGGCCACCCCGGGCACGACGTCGCGCGCCGGCAGATGCGCGAACGCGACTTCGGCGGGATGATCTCCTTCCTCGTCGAGAGCGAGGAAGAGGCGGTCGCGCTCGTCGCCCGCACGAAGATCTGGAAGCTCGCTGAGAGCCTCGGCGGCGTCGAGAGCCTGATCGAGCACCCGGCGCGCATGACGCACGCGTCGACCGCGGACTCGCCGTTTGCGGCGCCGCGGAATCTCGTGCGCCTGTCGGCCGGGATCGAGTCGGCGAACGACCTGATCGAGGATCTCGCCGCCGCGCTCGTGCGCGCGCGCGGAACCGTCGCGCCCCCCGCGGTGTAGACCGCACATGAAGAAACTCACGTTCGCGGTCGCGCTCGTCGCGCTGGCCGCAGCACCCGCGGCGTCGGCCAAGGGGCCGACCCACGCCGAGATCACGGGCCCCGGCCTCGGGCACCCGATCGTCTTCAACGGCTACGGCGAGGGCGGCGGCAGCGCCTTCGGCCGCTTCGTCGAGGGCGTCGGATGGTTCCCGGCCATGTTCGGGCAACAGCCGAGCCCGATGCTCGCGGGCCGCCCCGGCGGGAAGCTCGGTTCGGGCTACACGGCCCGCTATCGCGTGCCGACGGGCAGCCGTCCGGCCACGATCTTGCAGACGCTCTACCCCTACGCAGCCGGCGGAATGGTCGTCTACACGAGGCCCGGCCAACGGCTGTTCGGGTCCACGACCTTGGGCGGTTGGTTCCGGGCGCAGCCCTTCGTGAAGCCGATGCTCGTGAAGCGCGGTCTGCCGACGGTGCCGACGTCGGCGAGCACAGGCAGCAACCGGCCGGCCTGGGTCGCCGGTGCGGGAATCGCCGTGCTCGCGGCGGCGCTCGTGCTCTTCGGCCTGACGCGTCTGCGCCGGCGGCCGGCACCCAGCCCCGCGTAACGCGTAGCCCCGTAGCATCGAGGGGGTGCTCTCCGGCCCCCTCGATCTGCTGCACCTCGGCCGCGAGCGCGTCATCGGCGCGTACCTGCTCGAGTCGCCCGACGGGCCGGCGCTCTACGAGTCCGGGCCCTCGACCACGGTCGACACGCTGAAGCAGCGGCTCGCCGAGCAGGGACTCGAGCTGACCGACCTCCGCCATCTGCTCCTCTCCCACATCCACCTCGACCACGCCGGCGCCGCCGGCGTGCTCGTGCGCGAGCACCCCGGCCTGACCGTCCACGTCTCGGCGATCGGCGCTCCCCACCTCGCCGACCCGGCCCGGCTGGAGAAGAGCGCGCGGCGGCTCTACGGCGACCTCTTCGACGAGCTTTGGGGCGAGCTCGCGCCCGTGCCCGAGGAGAACATCCGCCTCGTCGGCGAACGTGTCCTCGGCCTCGAGTGCTTCCCCTCCCCGGGCCACGCGCGGCACCACGTCTGCTACCTCGACGCCGACGGCACGCTCTACGCGGGCGACTCCGCCGGCGTCCGCATCCAGCCGAGCGAGTTCGTGCTCCCGCCCGCGCCGCCGCCCGAGTTCGAGAAGGACGCCTGGCTGGAGACCATCGACGAGATCGAGCGCCGCGCCCCGCAGCGGCTCGCGCTCGTCCACTTCGGCGTCGCGTCGGATCCGGACCGCCATCTCGCCGAGCTGCGCGACCGCATCGAGCGCTGGACGGCCGAGGTCGAGGGCGGCATCGAGCAGGACGCGTTCATCCAGGAGCGCGAGGCCGAGGTGGCCTGCCTCCCGCCCGACCAGCGGGCGTCGTACGGGCAGGCCATCCCGTTCTGGCACTCGTACCTGGGCATCCGCCGTTGGGCCGACAAGCGGCGCGAGCGCGCGGCGTGAGCCGCTTCGGCGCGCTCGCCGAGCGGCCGTTCCGGCTCCTCTTCATCGGCCGCACCGCGTCGCTGCTCGGCAGCGCGTTCGCGCCCGTCGCCCTCGCGTTCGCCGTGCTCGACGACCTCGACGGCACCGCCACCCAGCTCGGCTTCATGCTCGCGGCGATCTGGATCCCGCAGATCGTCTTCATCCTGGTCGGCGGCGTCTGGGCCGACCGCGTTCCGCGCAACCTGGTCATGGTCACGACCGACCTGATCATGTTCGCGGCGCAGGGACGGTCGCGCTGCTCCTGATCAGCGGACATGCCGCCATCTGGCAGCTCGCCGCGCTTCAGCTCGTCCGCGGCGTCGCCAATGCCTTCTTCTTCCCCGCGTCGAGCGGACTGGTGCCCAGCGTCGTCAGCGCCGGGCGCCTCCAGGAGGCGAACGCGCTGCTGCGCCTCGCAAGCAGCGCCACCTCGATCGTCGGCGCAGGTCTGGCCGGCCTCGTCGTCGCCGGCATCGGCGCCGGCTGGGCGCTCGCCTTCGACGCGGTGACCTTCCTCGTCAGCGCCGCCTTCGTCTTCCAGGTCGTGGCCGGCGGCGGCGTCGAGGTCTTCAGCGTCATGTGGGACACGGCCATGCAGCAGCAGATTCCGCACCACCGCCTCTCGCGCGTGTACTCCTACGACGCGCTCGGCTCGTTCGTCTGCATCCCGATCGGCCTCTCGATCGCCGGGCCGCTCTCGGGCCTCCTCGGCGTCGGCGGCGCACTCGTCTTCGCGGGCTGCGTGGTCGTTGTCGCGACCTGCCTGGTGCTGACGGTGCACGACGTGCGCGCCCTCCGGCGCACGGCGCCCGGCGAGCCGGTGCCGATCCACGAGCCGGAGCTCATCCCGGAGCCCAGCCGGTGACGAGCCACTGCCGGCCGAGGAAGCGGTAGCCCATCAGCACGAGCCGGACGAGGATCAGCACGAACAGCGCCGCCCAGACGCCGACGATGCCCCAGTCGAAGACGAGCGCGCCGATGCCGACGGCGCACGACGCGACGCTCGCCGCGACCATCGACCAGGCGAGGTAGCGCCCGTCGGCCGCGCCGATGAGGATGCCGTCGAGGGCGAACACCGCGCCGTTCAGCGGCTGCATGAGCGCGAAGATCGGCCACAGTGCCTGGGCGCGGTCGATCACCGCCGGGTCGCTCGTGAAGACCCGCGGCAGCACCGTGACGAGCGCCAGCATCACGACCGCGAACACCGCGCCGGCGGTGACGGACATCCAGACCATGCGCACGCTCGCGCCGTAGGCGCCGTCGCGGTCGCCGGCGCCGAGCATCCGCCCGACGATCACCTGCCCGGCGATGGCGACGGCGTCCAGCACGAGTGCGAGGAAGATCCACAGCTGCGCCGCCACCTGGTGCGCGGCCAGCGACGGGTCGCCGAACCGGGCCGCGACGGCGCCGGCGACGATGAAGGCCGCGTACAGCGAGGCCGTGCGGACGAAGATGTGCTTGCCCAGCGTGAGCAGCCGCCGGATCAGCCGCCCGTCGATGCCGAGGCGCCCCCGCAGGCTCGGCGCGATTACCGCGACGAACGCTATGCCCATGACCGCCTGCGCGGCCACGGTCCCCCACGCCGAGCCGGCGATCCCCCAGTCGAAGCCGTAGACGAAGAGCAGCTCGAGGACGAGGTTGAGGACGTTCGCCGAGATGAAGATGATCAGCGGCGTGCGCAGGTCCGAGCGCCCGCGCAGGTAGCCCTCCGCCCCGCGCGCGACGAACGCGAACGGGAGCCCGAGGGCGGCGATGCGCAGGTACTCGACCGCGTAGTCGGCGGTCTGGCCCTCGCCGCCCATCAGTGACACGATCGGGACGGCGAGCGCGACAACGAGGAGCGTGAGCCCGGCGCCCGAGCCGAGCGAGAGCCACAGCGCCTGGACGCCGAGGCCGTGCGCCGTGTCGTCCTCCCCGGCCCCTGACGCGCGCGCGACCTGGGCGGTCGTCCCGTAGGTGAGGAAGTTGAAGATCGCGAACAGCGCCGAGAGCACAACCGCGGCGATGCCGAGCGCCGCCAGCTGTGACCTGCCGAGGTGACCGACGATCGCCGTGTCCGCCAGGACGTACAGCGGCTCGGCCGCGAGCGACCCGAGCGCCAGCGCCGCGAGCCGCAGGATCTCGCGGTCGTAGCCGGACCGGAGCGGGATCAATCGAGGTGGCGCTCGTACGCCGCGACGTAGTCGGCGACCATGCGCTCGCGCGAGAAGCGCGACTCGACGTACTGGCGAATCTCGAGCGGGTCGAGCGCGTCCGCGCGCTCGAGCGCCGCGGGCATGTCGCGGTAGTCGTCGACGATGACCCCCGAGCGGCCGTCTTCGATCACCTCGGGCACCGCTCCGTAGCGCGTCGCGATCACGGGCGTGCCACAGGCCATCGCCTCGATCATGACCAGCCCGAACGGCTCCTCCCACTCGATGGGAAAGAGCGTCGCACGCGCGTCCTGGAGCAGCTCGACCTTCTGGCCGTGCGGCACCTCGCCGAGGTACTCGATCCCGTGGTGGCCGAGGTGCGGCTCGACGAACGCCTCGAAGTACTCGATCTCCTCCGGGTCGCGCTTCTTGCCGGCAATCAGGAGTGGCAGGCCGAGCTCGACGGCGACGGCAATCGCGCGGTGGCAGCCCTTGTCCGCGCTCAGGCGCCCGAGGAAGAGCAGGTAGTCGCCGCGGTGCGGCTTGGCCGGGTAGAGCGACAGGTCGAGCGCGTTCGGCACCGTCGCCACCCACGGCAGGCCGGGCCGCGGGACGCGCTGGCTCTGGGAGATGGAGATCAGCCCGAGCTGCGGGACGATCTCGGCGATCTGGGCGTAGATCTCGCCCGGCCGGCCGCTGATCGGGCCGTGCACCGTGTGCACGACCGGCGTCGGCACGGCGGCCGCGAGCGTCGAGGTGTACGGGCCGGAGTGGTCGTTGATGATCTCGAAGTCGCCGGCGCGCGTGTAGCAGGCGAACGCGTGCCGGAACTCGACCTCCGTCGTCCCGATTGCCGCGCTCGGCGCCGTCTTGTAGACCGATGCGAGCGCCGCCTTCGAGTGCGAGTCGCCGGAGGCGAAGAGGGTCACGTCGTGGCCCGCGTCGACCAGGCCGTCGGCGAGCAGCGAGACGACCAGCTCGATGCCGCCGTACCCGGGCGGCGGGACCGCGAACCAAACCGGCGAGATGACGGCGATACGCATGCTCAGGCCTCCTCGATACGGACGCGCCCGCCCTCGGCCTCGACGTCCCAGTGGCGGTCGAAGGCCCGCACACCCGAGAGCCGCAGCGTGCCGGCCCAGGAGGGCAGGTCGCCCTGCGCGCGCGACACGAGCGCCTGGCGGCGCCGGTCCGGCTCCAGCCCGAGCAGCGTCTGGAGCAGGAGCACCGGGGTGCCGGCGGCCCAGGCCTGGGGGCGGGCGGCGGTCGGGTAGGAGATCGGGAACGAGGTCTCGGCGCGGCGGAAGCCGGCGAAGACCTCGGGCAGCTGGTACTCGAACTGGCGGCCGACGCCGATGATGCGGCGCACGATGCGCAGCGCCTCCTCGCGGCGACCCGCGCGGGCGAGCCCGGCGGCGATCAGGGAGTTGTCGTGGGGCCACACGGAGCCGTTGTGGTACGAGATCGGGTTGAAGCCGACGTCCGCGCTGGACATCGTGCGGATGCCCCACCCGGACCACAGGTCGTCGCCCATCAGCGCGTCGACGACCGCCTGGATGCGGGCCGGCGGGACGATCCCGCTCCAGAGCAGGTGGCCGATGTTGGAGCAGAGCGAGTCGACGGGCCGCTTGTCGCCGTCGAGCGCGAGCGCGTAGTAGCCGCCGCGTTCCGGCACCCAGAAGGCCTGGTCGAAGCGCTCCTGCAGCTCCGCCGCCTCGCGCTCGAGCCGCTCGGCCAGGTCGCGCTCCCGCCAGACCTCGCGCGCCAGCTCGGCCATGCGCAGCTTCGCGTCGTAGACGTAGCCCTGCACCTCGACCGGAGCGATCGGCGTCCGCGCGAGCGTGCCGTCGGAGAAGCGCTGGGAGTCCCAGGAGTCCTTCCAGGACTGGTTCTCGAGGCCGGTCGGGACGCGGCGCTCGTACTCGACGAAGCCGTCGCCGTCGCGGTCGCCCCAGCCGTCGATCCACTCGAGCGCCCGCAGAGCGGGCTCCTGCAGGGATTGGACGAGCACATCGTCGTCCGTCCAGCGCCACGTCTCGGAGAGCAGGATGAGATAGAGCGGCGTCGCATCGACCGTGCCGTAGTAGGCCGTGAACCAGTTGAGCGCGGCCTTGCCGCGCCGCACCTCGTGGACGATCTTCCCCGGCTCGGCGTCGATCAACGGGTCATCCTCGGTCGCCTGCAGCTCGGCCAGCGCCTCCAGCGCGCCGCGCGCGAGGTCGGCGCCGAAGAGCAGGGTCTGCAGGCCGGTGATGATCGTGTCGCGCCCGAACACCGTCATGAACCACGGCATGCCGGCGGCCGGGAGGCGCGCCATCCCGTCGCGTGTCCCGCGGATGCGCAGCGCGGCAAGATCGGAGATCGACTGCCCGAAGCAGTGCTCGAGGTCGCCCCAGGTGGCGCGCAGGCTCGGCACGCGCAACTGCCAGGCCGCCAGCGAGTCGCGCACGCGGGCGAGCTCGTCGCCGAAGCGCCGGCGGGCGGCGACCGGCTCGAGACGGATGCCCTCGAGCGAGGCCACGACATCGACGCGAACCTCCCAGCGGCCGTGGGCGGGGAGCTCGACCGGCCAGCGCACCGTGACCCCGTCCAGCTCGGCGGGGCGCGAGAGATGGAGCTGCGTCGTCGCGGCGCTGCCGTTGCGGTCGGTGAGGACAAGCTCATCGGGGGCGGGATGCTCGGCCGGGACGAGCGGCGGCAGCGGTGCGGCGCGCTCGGGGTCGCCGAGCGCGAAGTCGTACTGCTTCACCGCGAAGATGTCCGCGAAGTCGCAGCCGGTCTGCAGCTGGACGTCGACTGTGAGCGCATGGCCCGACAGATTCTGGAGCACGATCAGCTCCTGCATCCCATCGCCGACGAAGCGCTCGCGTGTGACGGCGACCTGGTCCTGCTCGAGGCCGCCCGCGATCGGGTTGCGCAGGTAGAAGGCGGCCGAGAAGTACTCGACCTTCCCGGAGGAGAGCAGGAGCGGGACTTCGCCGTTGACCCGTAGCGCGAAACGCGAGAGGAAGCGCGTGTCGCTCGCGTACAGCCCGTGCGTGGGGCCGTCGAGGTCGCCGCGCTCGTCGCAGATGCAGAAGGTCGACCCCTCGAGGATCGTCAGGGCCATGTCTACTCCGAGCGGTGGATGCGGGCCCCGCTCGACTGCGCGGTGGCCTTGACGACGATCTCGTCGATGTTCACGTGCTGCGGCCGGGTGAGCGCGAAGAGGATGCACTCGGCCATGTCCTCGGCGGTCAGCGGCTCGACGCCCTGGTAGACCGCCGCCGCCTGGTCGGCGTCACCGCGAAAGCGGACGCGCGAGAACTCGGTCTCGACGAGGCCGCCGTCGACGGTGGTGAGGCGGATCGGCCGTCCGAGCAGGTCCTCGCGGAGCGCGTACGTGAAGCCGCGCACCGCGAACTTCGAGGTGACGTAGACGGCGCCGTTCGGGTACGCCTGCCGGCCGGCGATGGAGCCCATGTTGACGATGTGCCCGCCGTCGCGAATGTACGGCAGGCAGAGGCGCGTCATGCGCAGGAGCCCGGCGACGTTGGTCTCGAGCACCGTGTGCTCGTCCTCCTCGGTCGACTCCCAGAACGGCTCGCGGCCGAGGGCGAGGCCGGCGTTGTTGATCAGGATGTCGATCCCGCCCAGCGCGTCGCCGGCCGCGGCCACGAACTGCTCGCTGCTCTCGGGATCCGTGACGTCGAGACGCAGCCCGATGACGGCGTCGCCGAGCTCGGCGAGCCGCTCGACGCGCCGTGCGCCGGCGACGACGGTGACCCCCTCGCGTGAGAGCAGGTGGACGGTCGCGGCGCCCATGCCGCTGGACGCGCCGGTGACCACGGCGGTCTTGCCGCGAAGCGACGACATAGGCGGCGCAGCCTACGTCAGCGGCCGAGCGGACCGCGCCGGCGGTACGGCACGCCGATCGCGACCCGGCGCACGGGCCCCCCGGCGTGCTCGACCTGGAGCGTCGTGTGCGTGAGCGAGAAGCGCTCGGCCAGCACGTGCTCGAGCTCCTGTCGCACGGCGTGGCAGTCGGCGCCCGGGTCGACGAGCACGTGGGCCGACAGCGCCGGGAACCCACTCGTGATCGTCCAGATGTGCAGGTCGTGCACCTCGCGGACGCCGGCGTGCCCGACCAGCGCGCGGCCGACCGCCTCGGCGTCGATGTCACGCGGTGTCGTCTCGAGCAATACCTCGACCGAGTCGCGCAGGATCGTCCACGAGCTCGCGAGGATGAGCACCGCGATGGCGATCGCGGCGATCGGGTCGGCGTACCGCCAGCCGGTCGTCAGCACGATCAGCCCGGCCACGACGACGCCGATCGAGCCGAGCAAGTCGGCGATGACGTGCAGGAACGCCGCGCGGACGTTGAGGCTGCCGTGCCGCCCGCCGGCCGTCACTGCCGCGGCCGCGAGGTTGACGCCGATGCCGATCAGGCCGACGGCGACCATCCAGCCCCCGAGCGTGTCGGGCGGGTCCTGGAGGCGGCCGATGGCGGCGATGATGATCCAGATCGAGATCGCGACCAGGGCAACGCCGTTCGCGAGCGCGGCCAGGATCTCGGCGCGGCGCAGGCCGAAGCTGCGCTGCGGCGTCGCCGGGGTCGCGGCGAGCCAGGCGGCGGCGAGCGCCAGCGCGAGGCTCGCGGCGTCGGTGACCATGTGGCCTGCGTCGGCCAGCAGGGACAGCGAGTTCGCGATCAGGCCGCCGACGATCTCGACGCCCATGAAGGCGAGAATCAGGGCGAGGGCGATGCCGAGCCGGCGGCGGTCGTTTTCTAAGCGTTCTCCATGGTCATGCCGATGCATGGACCCATTGAAGCGACTGATGGAAACCGAATCGCCCTCTCGTACGTCTAAAGGGGAGGCTGACCTGTCTAAGACCCCATCTACACTTCAGCAATGACGACCGTCGCTGAGCCGGTCGGCACACCCAGGCGCGACGAGTCGGCCGAGTTGATCGTGCAGTGGCGCCGCCTGATGAAGGCAGCGACCATCGTCGCGCTGCTCACCA
>DASTZE010000054.1:0-4863 GCA_035764425.1 Gaiellaceae bacterium | reverse complement strand
GGGTGTTCTTCACCGGGCTCTACACGTTCCGAATGATCTTCCTCGTCTTCGGCGGTGAGCCGTCCGCCTACGCCCGCGAGCACATCCACACGGCCCACGGCGAGGGGCCGGTCTCGATGATGTTCGTCGTCGTCGTGCTCGCGGTCGGTGCGCTCGTGGCCGGCTGGCTGCAGATCGAAGGCCTGTGGCACGACATCACCACGTTCCTGAACCCCGCCGCCGAGCCCCTCGTCGAGGCATCGGTCGGCGAGGAGACGATCGCCAGCCTCATCTCGGTCGGCATGGCCGTGATCGGCATCGCCCTCGCGTGGGCGATCTACAGCGGGCATCGCCTGCGCGTGCCCTCCGCGAATTGGGCGCGGCACGCGCTCGAGCACAAGCTCTACTTCGACGAGGCGTACCAGCTCGTGTTCTTCAAGCCGGCGGCGCTGCTCGCGACGGCCTTGCGCCGGTTCATCGAGCAGCCGGTCATCGCCGGCGGGCTGCGCGGCCTCGGCCTCGCCGCGCGAGACGTCGGCACCGGGGTCAGCGAGACGCAGACCGGCATCGTCCGCACCTACGCGCTCGCGCTCGCAAGCGGGGTCGCGATCCTCCTCCTCGTCTTCGTGGCCGTCCGATGACGACACTGCTCATCTTCCTGCCGATCGCCGCGGCGCTCGTCCTCTGGGTGGTGCCGATCCCGGGCCGCACGGCTGCCTCGCTCGCGCTGCTCACGGCGCTGGTGGAGGTGGCGATCTGGATCCTCGCGCTCCAGCGCTTCGACTTCGACAAGGCCGGGCTGCAGTTCAGCGACCAGACCGACTGGTCGACCGACCTCGGGGTCTCCTACCACGTCGGGATGTACGGCTTCTCGGTCTGGCTCGTCGGGCTCACGGTGGTGGTCGGCGCGGCGTCGGTCGCGTACGGGTTCTGGGCTGGCCGCGAGCGGGCGCGCGCCTACTTCGGCCTGGCGCTCTTCCTGACCGGGTCGATCGTCGGCGTCTTCACAGCGCAGGACCTGCTGCTCTTCTACGTCTTCTTCGAGACGATGCTCATCCCGCTCTACGTCCTGATCGGGGTGTGGGGCGGGCCGGGGCGCCTCGGCGCGACGATCCAGTTCGTCATCTACACGGTGGCCGGGTCGCTGCTGATGCTGATCGCGATCATCGCGCTCGGCGTCGGCCAGGGAACCTTCGACCTCACCGCCATCCGGCCGAGCGACAACCACGTGATCTTCCTCGGCTTCGTGGCCGCCTTCGCGGTCAAGGCGCCGTTGTTCCCCTTCCACGGCTGGCTGCCACCCGCCTACCGCGAGGCGCCCGCTGAGGTGTCGGCCGTGCTCTCCGGGGTGGTGTCGAAGGTGGCCGCCTACGGCTTCCTGCGCATCGCGATCCCCGTCTTTCCGGGACCGACGAAGGACCTGCAGTGGCTGCTGCTGACGATGGGCGCCGTGACGCTGATCTACGGCTCGTTGGTCGCGTTCCGGGCGCCGGACGTGCGCGGCGTGATCGCGTACTCGTCGATGGCGCAGATGGGCCTGATCACGCTCGGCCTCTTCGCGCTGAACGACCCCGGCCTGACCGGCTCGGTGCTGCAGATGGTCACCCACGGGCTCATCTCGGCGTCGCTGTTCCTGCTCGCGGGGATGGTCGAACGGCGCACGTCTACCGGCGACTTCGCGTTCCTCGGCGGCATGGCGAAGGGCCGGCCCGTGCTTGCGACGCTGTTCATGACGGCCGGGATCATCGCGCTGGCTGTGCCGGGCTCGAGCATGTTCGCCGGCGAGTTCCTGGTCGTGCTCGGCGTGTTCAAGGTCGGCTGGGGCTGGGCGGTCGTGGGCGCGTTCGCGATCGTGCTCGCGGCCATGTACGCGCTACGGCTGATCTCGGCCGTGCTGCACCGCGAGCGCGGGTCCGCGGTATCCGACAGCGCGCTCGACCTGCGGCCCGGAGAGGCGGCGATCGTCGTGCCGCTGCTCGCCTGCCTCATCGCCCTGTCGGTCTGGCCGGCGGCGATCACGGAGCGGTCGTTCTTCGGTGACAGCGCCAAGGCCGACGTGCAGACGCGGTACGGGGCGGCAGCCCACTACACCGTGCCGATCGCGATCGCGTCGCGTGCATCGACCTACAACGTCACCAACACGCAGATCGCCGTCGGGACTGGCCGAGCGGCGGTCTCGCGCCGCAGCACCAGAGGCGGCGGATGATCCAGACGCCGTCCGTCGACTGGTACGCGATCACCCCCGAGCTGATCCTGCTGGGCACGGGCGCGGTCTGCCTGCTTGCGGCGGTGCTGATGCCGTCCGGCGCGCGCCGTCCGTTCTGCGCGTTGGTCGCCGCGGCCGGTTTCGTCGCGGCCGGCATCGTCGCCGCCTTCCTCTTCAACGACAGCGAGAACGCGAAGACCATCGTCCACGAGGCCGCGTACCGCGACCAGTGGGCCGCGATCGCACAGATCTTGATTGCCGGCTGTGGCCTGCTCGCGGTCGGCCTCTCGTACGCCCACGGCATGCGGAGGACTCGCGTCGGCGAGTTCTACGCGCTGCTCCTCACGGCGGCGGCAGGCATGACGTTCATGGTCGCGGCGGGCAACCTGATGACGCTCTTCCTCGGGCTCGAGTGGTTCTCGATCTGCCTGTATGTCCTGTGCGCGATGGACCTCGACCGCCCTGACTCGCTCGAGGCCGGGCTCAAGTACCTGATCGTCGGCAGCTTCGGCTCGGCCGTGCTCCTCTTCGGCTCGGCGCTCGTCTACGGGTCGACGCAGGAGATCGGCTTCGAGAACATCGCAGCGGCCACCGCGGCCAAGGGCCTCTCGAGCGACGCGCTGCTCGTCGCGGGCCTCGCGATGATCATCGCCGGCCTCGGCTTCAAGTCATCGGCGGCGCCGTTCCACATGTGGACGCCCGACGTGTATCAGGGCGCTCCCACTCCGGTGACCGCCTTCATGTCGGCGGCCACGAAGATCGCCGCTCTCGTCGCGACGCTGCGCATCCTCACGATCGCCTTCCCGCAGCTCGACAGCCTCTGGACGATCGCGATCGCGGTGATCGCGTGCATCTCGCTCGCGGTCGGCAACTTCGGCGCGCTCGTGCAGAGCAACGTCAAGCGCCTGCTCGCCTACTCGTCGATCTCGCAGGCCGGCTTCATGCTGATCCCGATCTCGGCGAACAGCGCGCTCGGCGGCCGGGCGCTCCTCTACTACCTGGCCGTCTACAGCGCGATGTCGATCGGCGCCTTCGCGGTCATCGCCGCGCGGGAGCGGGAGCTGAACCGTGACGTGACCGTCACCGACATGACGGGGATGCTCTGGGAGCGGCCGCTGCTCGGCGTCTCGATGCTCGTGTTCATGCTCGGCTTCGCCGGCCTGCCGCTCACCGGCGGCTTCTTCGCGAAGTTCTATGCCTTTGCCGCCGCCTATCAGACGGGCTGGTGGTGGCTCATGCTCGTCGGTGTCGCCGCGACGGTCGTGAGCCTCTACTACTACCTCGCCGTCATCCGGGCGATGTGGGGCTCGCCGGCGGAGCTCCAGTTCGCGGGCGCCGCCACCGGCGGCTCGCCGCCGCGGGACATCCTGCTCCAGGCCTCCGTCGTCGGGGCGCTCGCGTTCACGATCGGCTCCTTCTTCTTCGTGCAGCCGATCATCGACGTCGCCCGCGACGCGACGAGTGCTTTGCCCTTCTAGGCCGCGAAAAGTCCGGGCTCGCTTCGCGAGCCCATGACGACTTTTCGCGGGTTTGGAGAGATAGACGCGACTTCGCGCGCGTGGCCTAGCGGGCACAGCCCGCCTCCGCCTAGCGAGCGCTCGAGCGTGGGTAGGCTCACGACAGTTCTCGACCACGGAGGTTTCTTCCCCATGGCAGATGTCTCGCTCACGTGGCTCGGCCACGCTTCGCTTCGCTTCGACACCCCCGGCGGCAAGCGGATCTACGTCGATCCGTTCCTGAACCACAACCCCAAGTGCCCGGAGAACGAGGTCGAGCCCGAGCGGGTCGACCTGATCGCGCTGACACACGGGCACGGCGACCACCTCGGCGACACCGTGGCGCTGCACAAGAAGTTCGGCTGCTACGTGCTCGCCCCGGTGGAGCTGCACGACTACCTCTGCACGCACCAGGGCGTCGACCAGGCCAAGGGCATCGATCCCAACAAGGGCGGCACCGTCGAGTTCGACGGCGTCAAGATCACCGTCACGCACGCACAGCACTCGTCGTCCGTGCCCGACGGCACCTATACGGGTGAGCCGGTGGGGCTCGTGTTCCAGTTCGAGAACGGCCTGTCCGTCTACGTCGCCGGCGACACGAACGTGTTCGGCGACATGCAGATCATCGCGCGGCTCTACCAGCCGGACATCGCGATACTGCCCATCGGCGGCCATTACACGATGGATCCGCACGAGGCCGCGCTGGCACTGGAGTTCCTCGGCGTTCAGACCTGCATCCCCGTCCACTACGGGACCTTCCCGATCCTGAAGGGCACGCCGGACCAGCTCCGGGAGCTCACGGACGTCGACGTCATCACGCCGCAGCCGGGCGAGACGATCCAGCTGCCCGCGCACGTGACTGCATGAGGGTCTCCCTCACGCTCTCGGGGCGCCGCTGGCAAAGGAGGCAGGCGGGCGGCGCGCAGGACAGCGCATCGGGCACGGACAAGCGTCGCCCGCGCGGCATCCTGCAGTCGAGCGGCGTCAGCCCTCGGCGGAGGCCGGCTCCGCCGGGCGGGAGCCGAGGGCGGCCGAGACCGTGAGGGAGCGTTGGTTCGGGGCGACCGGGCGCCGTGTGCCGGAGATCGCGCTGGAGGGCGAGCTCGACCTCGAAGGCGCGCTCGTCCTCGACGGCGTCGACGAGGCGCGGCTCCGGGAGGCGCACGACCGCGGGCAGCCCGT
>DASTZE010000053.1:0-10208 GCA_035764425.1 Gaiellaceae bacterium | reverse complement strand
CATCCTCGACACGGCCGTCGAACAGGGTGCGTCGATCGTCGGGCTGTCCGGGCTGATCACGCCGTCGCTCGACGAGATGGTCAACGTCGCGCGCCAGATGGAGCGGCGCGGGCTCGACCTGCCGCTGCTGATCGGCGGCGCGACGACGTCCCGCCAGCACACGGCCGTGAAGATCGCCCCGGAGTACGGGCGCGAGACGATCCACGTCCTGGACGCGTCGCGCGTCGTCGGAGTCGTCAGCGACCTGCTCGACGCGAGGCGGCGTACGGAGCTCGACGCCCGCAACCGCGAGGACCAGGAGCGGCTGCGCGAGCAGTTCGCCGAGCGGGAGCGCAAGCCGCTGCTCGCGCTCGACGACGCGCGCGCGAACCGTGAGCGGCCGGCGTACGAGGACCTGCCGGTGCCCATGTTCACTGGCACGCAGGTGGTCGAGCCGTCGCTCGAGACCCTCCGCGAGTACGTCGACTGGCAGTTCATCTTCCACGCCTGGGAGCTGAAGGGCCGCTTCCCGGCGATCCTCGAGCGTCCGGAGGCGCGCGAACTCTACGACGACGCCCAGGACCTGCTGGACGAGATCGTGCGCGATGGATCGCTCGAAGCGCGCGGCGTCTACGGGTTCTGGCCCGCCCACGCGGACGGCGACGACGTCGTGCTCGACGAAGGCACACGGTTCTCGTTCCTCCGCCAGCAGTCGGCGTACGGCGACTCGCGGCCGAACCGCTGCCTGACCGACTACGTCGCGCCGGAGGGCGACCACCTGGGCGCATTCGCGGTCGCGATCCACGGCGCGGACGAGCTTGCGGGCCGCTTCGAGGCCGAGCACGACGACTACCGCGCGATCATGGCCAAGGCGCTCGCCGACCGGCTCGCCGAGGCGTTCGCGGAGTGGCTGCACGAGCGCGCGCGGCGCGAGTGGTACGAGACCGGTGAGGCGCTCTCGCACGACGACCTGATCGCGGAGCGCTTCCGTGGCATCCGCCCGGCGTTCGGCTACCCCGCGTGCCCCGATCACACCGAGAAGCGCAAGCTCTTCGAGCTTCTGGGCGCCGAGGACACCGGCCTCGCGCTGACGGAGACCTGCGCGATGGTGCCGGGCGCGGCCGTCGCAGGCGTCTACTTCGCGCACCCGGCCGCGCGCTACTTCTCGGTCGGCCGGATCGGGCGCGACCAGGTCGCGGACTACGCCGCGCGCAAAGGCTGGGACGTCACCGAGGCGGAGCGCTGGCTCGGCCCGAACCTCGCCTACACCCCGGACGCGCTGACGCCCGCGTAGAGGAGTCACCCTTTCCTTAACGAAGCGCGCATCCACCTCGGATATCCTCGGGCGGCCGGTCGCGGTCCTTCGCGCGGCACCCCTTGCAGATGCGTACGACGCTCAAACGTGGAGTAGGAAGATCAGCTGCCGCGAACGGCAACGGCAACGGCCACGCCGTTCTGCCGCCCGCTGCGCTGGCGCCGATGGTGCGCTACGAGCAGCCGCGCCCGCGGCGCCGTGTGGTGAAGGTGCTCGCGAAGACGGTGTTCGCGCTCGCGGCCCTGGCCGTCATGGTGGCCACGGCCGCGGCGGCCGGCAGCTACCTCTACACCGAGGACACGGTCGACCAGCTCGCGCCGCCGAAGACGATCGAGACCGAGAAGACGCGCAAGGCGCTCGCGATCGCGACTCCGGGCAAGCCGGCGATCGCGCTCGTGCTCGGCTACGACAAGCGCTTCAAGGGCTCGGGCGCGGGGGAGCCCTCGCGCTCGGACACGATCATGCTCATCCGCATGGACCCGCAGAAGAAGGCGATGACGCTGCTCTCCTTCCCGCGCGACCTGCAGGTGCCGATCTACTGCCCGGGCCACCAGTACCTGCCCGACCGCATAAACGCAGCGTGGGCGCTCGGGAATGGCCCGAGGTGCACGGTCGACACCGTGAAGCAGCTGACCGGGCTGAGCATCAACTATCTCGTCACGGTCAACTTCAAGGGCTTCGTCCAGGTCGTCGACAAGCTCAACGGCATCTGGATGGACGTCGACCGGCGCTACTACCACGTCAACGACGGCGGCTACGACAACTACGCGTCGATCAACCTGCAGCCCGGTTACCAGAAGCTGTACGGGAGCTCTGCGCTCTCCTTCGTGCGCTACCGGCACACCGATTCCGATCTCGTGCGCAACGCGCGCCAGCAGCTCTTCGTGCGCGCGGTCAAGGACCGGATCACGCACGACTTTCACGCGTCGACCATCCCGAGGGTGGTCGGAGCGCTGCGCAAGAACGTCGACGTGTACGCGGGCGGCCACGACCTCGACGTCAAGACGGCACTCAGCTGGGCGCTCCTGGCGTACGAGATGCCGTCCGGGAACGTGATCCGCGTGAAGATCAACAACATCACCGGCGCCGGCGTGCCGGGGAACCCGCTGGTCGCTCCGGCGTCGAGCATCGACGACGCCGTCCAGCAGTTCCTGAACCCGGACGTCGAGGCGCCGACCAAGGCCGCCGCGGCCGCGCTCGGGGAGAAGGTGAAGCTCAAGCACGGGCTGCCGCCGTCGCAGGTGACGATCGTCGCGTTGAACGGGAACGGGGTGGCGGGCGCCGCGGCCAACGCGAGCGCCGGGCTGGCCGCACACGACTACAAGACCCTGCTGCCGCCCGATGGGCTCGAAGCCAATGCTCCGACGCCGAACTACTTCCGCACCGAGGTCTACTACCGGACGAGCAAGCCGCGCGCGAAGGCGGCGGCGCAGCAGGTCGCCAACCTCTTCGGCTCGGCCGACGTCAAGCCGGTGCCACTCGACCAGTCGCCGGCCTCGAAGCAGATCCGGCACCTCTCGAACGGAGCCATGCTCGTGGCCGTCGTCGGCAAGACCTTCAAGGGGAACCTCGCGCCGGCACCGAAGGACACGACGCCCGTGCGGACGCCGCCGGCGGTCGCTCCGTCGGACGCGGCGCTCCCGTACCTGCGGGCGGCGCGCCGGTACGTGCCCTTCCGGCTCCAGAACCCGACGGTGATCGAGCGCAACTCGGTGATCGACAGCGAGAAGCCGGTGCGCGTCTACACGATCAGCGGCCACCACAGCGCCGTCCGGCTCACCTTCCACACGTACGGCTACCAGTACTGGGGCATCGAGGAGACCGACTGGACCGACGCACCGATCTTCACGGGGGCCAACGAGACGCGGAAGATCAAGCACCGGCTGTACCAGCTCTTCTTCTCGGGCTCGCACCTGCACATGGTCGTGCTGCGCAACAGCGGCAAGACGTACTGGGTCGTGAACACGCTCAACGACGACCTCTCGAACGAGACCATGCTGGCGATCGCGCGCGGCCTGAAGCCGATGAAGGCCCGCTAGTGGGCGAGCGGATCGCCGTTTTCGGCGCGGGCTACGCCGGCCTCGTCACCGGGGCAGGCTTCGCCGATCTCGGGCACCAGGTCGTCGTCCGCGACGTCGTGCCGGACAAGGTGGACGCGCTGCGGGCGGGGCGGGTCCCGTTCCACGAGCCCGGCCTCGAGGAGGTCATCGCGCGCGTCGGCGGCCGGCTGCGCTTCACGCTCGATTCCCAGGAGGCGGTCGAGGGCGCACGGTTCGTCTTCGTCTGCGTCGGCACGCCGGCGACCTACTCGGGCGACGCCGACCTGTCGGCCGTGTGGACGGTGCTGGACGAGCTGCGCAACCTCGCGGACGGCGCGGTCGTGGTCATGAAGAGCACCGTGCCGGTCGGCACCGGCGACAAGGTCCGTGCCGCGCTCGACGCGCGCGGGCTGACGCACATCGGGTACGTGTCGAATCCCGAGTTCCTGGCCGAGGGCAGCGCCGTCAAGGACTTCCTGGAGCCGGACCGGATCGTGATCGGCTCGTTCCAGGAGGCAGACGGTGACGCGGTCGAGCGGCTCCATGAGGGGCTCGAAGCGCCGATCGTGCGCACCGACGTGCCGTCGGCGGAGATGGTGAAGCTCGCGGCAAACGCCTACCTGGGAACGCGCATCTCGTTCATCAACGAGATCGCGAACGTCTGCGAGCTTGTGGGTGCGGACGTCGAGAAGGTGGCGTGGGGGATGGGGCTCGACTCGCGCATCGGGACCCGCTACCTGCAGGCCGGGATCGGCTTCGGTGGGTCATGTCTGGTCGGCGAGGAAACGGTCCTTGTTCGCGACGGCCGCGCGATCCGGCTCGCAACGCTCGAAGACTTGTTTGAGTCGACCGGTGACGGCAACGACATCGAAATCCTGACCTGGCGCCCTGATGGGGACGGTGCGGAGTTCCTGCCCGTCGCGTTGCTCACCCGGCGCCACTACGAGGGCGACGTTATTGACGTGAAGACGAAGATGGGCCGTCGCGTGACGTGTACAGCGGATCATCCCCTCATCACGCGGAAGGGCAGGCGTCTCGCGGACGAGATCACGACCGACGATTGGTTGCCCCTCGCGCAGGGGCGAGCTCGCACTTCCCCGGCCCGGCCACGACGGATGAACGTCATCCGCGCCTTCGAGAGCATCGTGGCTCCTCATTCGGTCATCGTTCGGCCAGCTGCGGGCGAGCTCGCCGCTATCGGTGCGCGTGAGATCGGGGATGCGGTAGCCCATCTTTCGCCGAGCCGAAGCGAGGAGCGCGCTGCATCGATCCTGCGCAATGGGACGCTGCGGCTCGACGAAGCCGCCGAGCTGGATATCGAGATCGAGGATGCGACGTTCGCGACGGCACGCGCCGCGTCTGCGCCGGCGACCATCGACGCCGACGCTGGCTTCTGGCGGATCGTCGGCCTTTACCTCGCAGAGGGCCACGCCCCTGTTGACCCGCGTAACGGTCATCGCCGTCTTCAGTGGTGCTTCCATCCGACGCAGGAACAAGATCTCGTTCACGAGGTAGTCGCGTTTTGGGCCAGTTACGGCGTTGAAGCTTCGGTCTATCGCGCCCCGACGACAACGATCGTGCGAGTCAGCTCGCGCATCGTCGCGGAGTGGTGGGTCAATGACCTCGGTCTCGGCCGGAACTGTTATGAGCAGCGGCTCCCCGATTCCATTTGGGACGAGTCGAACCACCACAAACTCGCCGTGCTCACTGGCGCATGGCTGGGCGACGGGTCTTGGTCGTTCGTCAACGGCGGCCCGAGCATCGTGTTCGAATACGGCACCGTAAGCCGCGAACTCGCGGACGGAATGCTTCGCTTGCTCGGCGACGTCGGCATCGTCGCGCGCCTGAAGATCGGGCGGACTGCAAAGTCGACGACCGATACCTATTGGCTGGTCATATCCGGAGCCGATCAAGTCGAACGAGTCTTGACCTTTGCGCCGGAGGAGCAACGGTCAGCAATCGTGGAATCGCTTGCTCGCCAGACGAAGCGAATCGCACCGACTGGATACATCCGCGACTGCAACGCGGCATGGCTGCGTGTCTCCGAGGTAAAGAGGCGCCCGTTCTCTGGCTTTGTCTACTCACTCGAGGTTCCGCCGACCCATTCGTTCGCCACGACCGGCGGGCTGATCGTGTCGAACTGCTTTCCGAAGGACATCTCGTTCCTGAAGCTGCTCGCCGGCAACTCTGGGTACCACTTCCAGCTGCTGAATTCCGTCATCGAGGTCAATGAGCTGCAGAAGCGGCGCGTCGTCTCGAAGCTGCAGAAGCACCTTGGGTCGCTGCGCGGCAAGACGATCGCGCTGCTCGGGCTGGCCTTCAAGGCGAACACGGACGACATGCGCGAGGCGCCGTCGATCGTCCTCGCGTCACGGCTGCTTGCCGAGGGCGCCGACGTCCGCACCTGGGACCCCGTCGCGGACGCGAGCAGCATCCTGCGCGGCGTGACCTTCGCCGACACGGTGCTCGAGGCCGTGCGGGACGCGGACGCCGCGGTCGTCGTGACGGGCTGGGACGAGCTGAGGGACCTCCCGCGCGCCGAGATCCGTGACGCGATGCGGGTGCCGCTGATCGTCGACGGGCGCAACGTCGTCGACCCCGAGGCCGCCAAGAGCGCCGGCTTCACGTACGAGGGCATCGGCCGGGCCAGCACGTCGCCGCTGGCCGGGCTCCCCGAGACGGACGAGCCGGTGATCGCCGAGCACTCGCCCGAAGCCTGATCTCGGTCCCGCGGACGAGCCGGTCAGCTCGGGGCGAAGAAGTCCGGGCTCGAGCGGAGGTGCTCCCCGGCCCGCTCGAGATCCTTCGGCGTGTTCACGGTGAGCCACTCGCCGTCGTACGGCCACGCCCGCAGCCGCCCCTCGGCCGCCAGCTCGGGGAACGTCGACCGTTCGTGGTCGCCGCGCTCGGGGAGCCGCGCGATCGCCTCGTCGTCGAGCACGTACACGCCCACATTGACCCAGTGCGGGAGCTGCGGGGCCTCGAGGAACCCGTTCACCGTCCAGTCTTCGTCCACGTCGGCGATCCCGAACGGCGACGTCAGCGGCGTGACCACGATGGTCGCCGCCGCGCCGTGCTTGCGGTGGTCGGCCATCAGCGCGCCGAAGTCCGGCGCCAGCAACTCGTCGGCGTTCAGGGCGAAGAGGGGGCCGGTCTCGGAGCGGAACGCCGCCGCGAAGCGCAGCCCGCCACCGCGGCCGAGCCGCTCCGGCTCCTCCGCAAGCACGAGTTCCGGTCCGATGCTGCCCAGCGCACGCTCGAACAGCCAGCCCTGCCCGGCGGCGCAGCTCACGATCAGCCGCTCGACGCCCGCGCGCGCGAGCAGCCGCGACGTATACGACACGAGCGGGGCGCCCGCCACGGGGACCAGGGCCTTCGGCAGCCCTTCGGCCGCGTCGCCGAGACGCTTGGCCTGACCGCCTGCGAGCAGGATCGCTTCCACGCGCGCCTCTTTACCACGCCCCTCGCGACACCCGCCGCAATAGACTCGTCGGGTGACGGAGGACGAGGGGCTCTCCCCAAATCTCGAAGGGCTCGAAGCCTTCGCATTCGAGCCGCGCCGAATCGACAAGCCGTGGGGATACGAGCTTGTCTGGGCGTACGGGGACGACTACGTCGGCAAGACGCTCTTCGTCAGCGCGGGTGAGCAGCTGTCCCTCCAGTTCCACCGGGTCAAAGACGAGGCCTGGTACGTGCAGTCCGGCCGGGCGATGGTCGAGGTGGGGGCCCTCGGCAAGGCGGTGCTGAGCAAGGAGGTCGTCGGCCCGGGCGCGGCCTTCCACTTCCCGCCCGGAACCGTGCACCGGGTGCGGGCGCTCGAGGACACGACGATCCTCGAGGTCTCGACGCCGCACCTCGAGGACGTCGTCCGGCTCGAAGACCGCTACGGCAGGGCAGAGGAGTCCTTATAACACTCGCGCACAATCCTTCTCACATCTGTGTTAGGGTTTGCCTCATGCGCAGGATCATCGTCAGCGAGGCGGCCGAGCAAACCGGCTGGTCGTCCCGGATGCTGCGTTACATCGAGACGGCCGGCCTGGTCGTCCCGGAGCGCAGCGACTCCGGGTACCGGCTCTACTCGCTGCGCGAGCTCAACCAGCTGCGCTCGCTCGCCGAGCTGAAGCGGCGCTTCGGCGCCGACATCGCCGACGTCGCCTTCGTCGCCCGCCTGCGCCGCGACCAGGCGCTCCGCGCCGCCCTCGACACCTGGTTCGCGGGGCAGCCCGCGGCGCCGGATGGGCCGTCGCCGGCCTGGGTCGAGTGGGAGCAGCGCAAGCACGAACGGCTCCTGGCCGCCTGAAACCCAGAAGAGAGAGAGGCTCCATGGCAACGACCCAGCGTTACGACGTCAAGGACCTGGCGCTCGCCCCGGAGGGCGTGCGGCGGATCGCGTGGGCGGACCGGCAGATGCCGGTGGTCGCCGCGATCCGCGACCGGTTCGAGTCCGAGCAGCCGCTGGCGGGCCACCGCATCGCCGCGTGCCTGCACGTCACCACCGAAACTGCCAACCTCGCGCGCACGCTGAAGGCCGGCGGCGCGGACGTCGTGCTGTGCGCGTCGAACCCGCTGTCCACCCAGGACGACGTCGCCGCCGCGCTCGTCGACGAGTTCGGCATCTCGGTCTTCGCCATCAAGGGCGAGGACAACGACACCTACTACCAGCACATCGAGGCCGCGGTCGACCACAAGCCGCAGATCACGATGGACGACGGCGCCGACGTGATCGGCGTCCTGCACGCCCACCGCCGCGAGCAGCTCGTCGACGTGATCGCCGGCACCGAGGAGACGACCACCGGCGTCATCCGCCTGCGCGCGCTCGAGCGCGACGGCGCGCTCGGCTTCCCGATCATCGCCGTCAACGAGGCGAACACGAAGCACCTGTTCGACAATCGCTACGGCACGGGCCAGTCGACGATCGACGGGATCATCCGCGCCACCAACGTCCTCCTTGCGGGGAGCACGTTCGTCGTCGCCGGCTACGGCTGGTGCGGACGCGGCGTCGCCACGCGGGCCAAGGGGCTCGGCGCGCACGTCATCGTCACCGAGGTCGAC
Source organism: Gaiellaceae bacterium (assembly GCA_035764425.1). Classification (GTDB taxonomy): domain Bacteria; phylum Actinomycetota; class Thermoleophilia; order Gaiellales; family Gaiellaceae; genus JACVRM01. The sequence goes on along the minus strand of DASTZE010000053.1, from coordinate 1,823 downwards.
CCGCTGAAGGCGCTTGAGGCGACGATGGACGGGTTCCAGGTGCTGCCGATGGCGAAGGCCGCCGAGGTGGGCGACATCTTCGTGACCGCCACCGGCGACAAGGGCGTCATCGCGCGGGAGCACATCGAGGCGATGAAGGACGGCGCGATCGTCGCGAACACCGGGCACTTCAACGTCGAGATCGACATTCCGGCGCTCCGCCACCTCGCGACCGAGACGCGCGAGGCGCGGCAGTTCGTCGAGGAGTTCACGCTCGCCGACGGCCGCCGCATCTACCTGCTGGCCGACGGCCGCCTCGTGAACCTGTCCGCCGCCGAGGGCCATCCCGCCCAGGTGATGGACATGTCCTTCGCCAACCAGGCGCTCTCGGTCGAGTTCGCGATCGAGCATGCCGGGCAGCTGGAGCGGAAGGTCTACACGGTGCCGGAGGAGATCGACCGCGAGATCGCCCGCCTCAAGCTGGCCACGTTGGGCGTCCAGATCGACACGCTGAGCGAGGAACAGGCCAAGTACCTCGCCTCGTGGGACGAGGGCACCTGATCCCTGACTGGAAGCAGGGCGCTGGGGCAAGAGAGCGCCCATGAAGGCAATCGTCCTCGCAGCCGGGTACGCCACCCGGCTGCGGCCGTTGACGGACCAGGTTCCGAAGCCGCTGCTCCCGCTCGCCGGCCGCCCGATGCTCGACTACCTCTGCGACAAGCTCGAGGCGGTCGGCGAGATCGACGCCATCCACGTGGTCACGAATGCCCGCTTCGCGCCGGACTTCGCCGGCTGGGCCGGCGGCCGCGACGGACGCGCGCCGGTCCGCGTCCACGACGACGGCACGACGACCAACGAGACGCGCCTCGGCGCGACCGGCGACATCCGCTTCGTGCTCGACGAGGCCGGCATCCGCGACAACGACCTGCTGGTCGTGGCCGGCGACAACCTGTTCGACTACGACCTCACCGATCTGGTCGCCTTCTGGCGCGAGAAGCGCGGGGCGAGCGCGATCTCGGTGCACGACGTCGGCGACCTCGCGCTCGCGGCGCAGTACGCGGTGGTCGAGCTCGACGCCGACGATCGGGTCATCTCGCTGGTCGAGAAGCCCCCGCTGCCCAAGAGCACGCTCGCCGCGACGGCGACCTACGTGTTCGCGGCCGCGCACACCGGGCTGATCGACGAGTACCTGGATGCGGGCAACCCGCCCGACCCGATCGGGCTCTTCCCCTCCTGGCTCTACCGCCGCGCGCCGGTGTACGGCTACCGCTTCGCCGGCGAGTGGCTCGACATCGGCGACCGCGAGCAGCTGCTCGAGGCGGACAACCGCCTGCGTGCCCGCGCCGGGCTCGAGGCTCGGGCCGCCTACGTCTTGTAGCCCTTGCGGCACAGACGCGTTGCACGCTCCGCCGTACCGTCCGAGACGTGCCGCTCCTCGACGCTCTGCTACCCCGGCGCTGCCTCGTCTGCGGTGACGTTGCCGATGAGCTCTGCGGGCGCTGCCTCGCGGCGCTCCCGCGGCTGCCGCCGCCGTTCTGCGAGCGCTGCGGAGCCCCGACGGGGTGGCCCGTCCGACGCTGCGGCGAGTGCGCCGGCCGGCGGCTCGCGTTCACGTCTGCGCGCGCCGCGGTGGCGTACGACCCCGTCGTCCGGGCGCTGGTCGTGGGCTGGAAGGAGCAGGGCCGCCGGCGTGTCGCGGCGCTTGCCGGCGAGGTGGTCGCTGCGGCCGTTCGCCGTCCCGACGTCGATGCGCTCGTCCCAGTCCCGGCGGATGCCGAACGGCGGGCTCGGCGCGGCCACAGCCCGGCCGCGCGGCTCGCCGCCCAGCTCGGCGCGCGCTGGGA
>DASTZE010000052.1:0-15880 GCA_035764425.1 Gaiellaceae bacterium | reverse complement strand
GCCTAATCCGGCACACATTCGGCGCACTCTCGTTACAGACCGCGTGATACCGGGGTCTGACCCCGGTTGGTACGCCTACGCTTGATCCATGGCCGTCGTCATCGCCAACAACCTCCGCAAGGAGCTCGCCGGCGACGTCCTCTTCGACGGCGTCAGCTTCAAGGTCGAGCGCCGCGAGCGGCTCGCGCTCTCCGGCCCGAACGGGGCCGGCAAGACCACGCTGCTCCGTATGCTGGCCGGGCAGACCGAGATCCACGGCGGCGAGCTCGCGTTCCAGAAGGGAACACGCATCGCGCTGCACGACCAGCGGCCGCCGCTCGAGCTCGGGCTGTCGCTCCGCGAGTACGCGTTCTCCGGCGCGGGCGACGTCACTGCGGCCGAGGAGGAGCTCGCTCGCCTCGAGCAGGCGATGGCCGGCGGTGACGCGCGCCCGGAGACGCTCACGCGGTACGGCGAGGCGCAGGCGCTGCTCGAGCACGCGGGCGGCTACGCCTGGCGCGAGCGCGCCGTCGCCTCGCTGCGCGGCCTCGGGTTCCGCGACGGCGACCTCGACCGGCAGCTGACCACCTTCTCCGGCGGCGAGCTGACGCGCGCCTCGCTGGCGCGCTCGCTCACGGGCGGGCCCGACCTGCTGCTCCTCGACGAGCCGACCAACCACCTCGACGTCGAGCGGCTCGAGTGGCTGGAGCGCGAGCTGCAGACGATCGACGCCGCCGTCATTCTCGTCGCGCACGACCGCTGGTTCCTCGAGGCCGTGACGACCTCGGTGCTCGAGCTCGAAGGCGGCCGCTCGCTCACGTTCAACGGCACGTGGCACACCTGGCGCCGTGAGAAGGCGGCCCGCGCGCTGCACGCCGGCAAGGAGGCCGACCGCATCGCGGTCGACATCGCCCGGCTCGACCGGTTCGTGGCGCGGTTCCGCTACAAGAAGTCGAAGGCGAAGCAGGCGCAGGCGAAGCTGACGCAGATCGCCCGCTTGAAGGACGAGCGCTCGACGCACACGACCGAGCTCGAGCGGCTCACGCGCAAGCAGCGCAGCCTCGGCTTCGACTTCCTGAAACCGAAGCGGAGCGGACGGACCGTCATCGAAGTCGAGGGCGTCGACGTCCGCGCCGGCGAGAAGGAGCTGCTGCACGACGTCTCCTTCGCGCTCGAGCGCGGCGAGCACGTCGCGCTCGTCGGGCCGAACGGCACGGGGAAGACGACACTGCTCGAGACGATTCTCGGCGACGAGCCGGAGACGGGCCGCATCCGGCTCGGCCACGGCGTCGAGCCGGCGTACTTCTCGCAGCAGGAGATGGAGCTCGACACGCGCGGAACGGTGCTCCAGTGCGTTCAGCGCGCCACCGGGCTGCAGCGGCCGGACGCCCAGAACCTGCTCGGCCGGTTCCTCTTCTCCGGCTGGGACGAGCAGACGAAGGCGGTCAGCGTGCTCTCGGGCGGCGAGCGCCGGCGGCTCGCGCTGGCCATCGTCGTGGCCTCGGGGGCGAATCTCCTGATCCTCGACGAGCCGACGAACCACCTCGACCTCGAGAGCCGGGAGGCGCTCGAGGAGGCACTCGACGCGTTCCCGGGGACGGTGCTGCTCGTCTCGCACGACCGCGCCTTGCTGGACGCGATCGCCGAGCGGACGCTCGCGATCGAGGACGGCACGATCCACGCCTACGACGGCGGCTGGGCGGAGATGCTGCGCCGGCGCGAGGAGCGCGAGGCGCCTCCTCCGCCTCCCGCGCGCAAGCCGAAGCCCGCCAGGCCGGCGCCCCCGCCGCCGCGGCGCCCGTCGGAGCTCGAGCGGCTCGAGCAGGAGATCGCCGCCTGCGAGGCCGAGGTCGCCGGGCTGGAGGCGAAGCTCGCCGAGGACTGGGGCAACGTCGAGACCCTCCAGGCACACGCCGCACGGCGAGAGGCCCTGCGCGCGATGCTGGCGCGCTGGGAAGAGCTCTTCGAGCAGGCGGGCGCCTAGACCGCCTGAAGCTGTTCCCGGACGCGGTCTGCGCAGGGCAGGCAGCCCTTGCGCTCCCAGATGACCAGTGCGCGCTCGAGCACGAGCGCGCCTCTTCCATCCGCCCTGCGCGCTCGAGCACCCTGGCGAGGTCCTCGTGCGTCAACGCCTGCCACCAGATGTTGTCCGTCCTGGTCTCGGCGACCTCGACCGCCGTACGCGCCAGCGCCTCCGCCTGCGGGAGCTCGCCGCGCTCGGCAAGCAGGAGCGCCTCGCCGGCGACGTTCACCGAATCGCCGGTGGCCAGCCGCCCCTCCGTCCCGGTCACCACCTCGCCCGTGTTCACGCCGATCCGACAGCGAACACCGAGCTCGGGCAGCGCGCCGCGCATCTCCACCGCCGCCCGGCAGGCGCGCAATGCGTCGTCCTCATGCGCGGCCGGGATGCCGAAGACGGCCATGACGGCGTCGCCGATGAACTTCTCCACCGTGCCGCCGTGCGATTGAACGATCGCCTTCATGCGCTCGAAGTAGCGCGCGAGCAGCGCCCGGAGGACCTCCGGATCCGTGGTCTCCCCGAGCTCCGTCGATCCCGTGACGTCGCAGAACACCACGGTCACGGTCTTGCGGGTGAGCATGGCTCAGGCTAAGCGCTTTTCGAGGCAGAGGCTGAGCGCACGCGCGGCGTAGACGCCGTAGCAGGGGACCGGCTCAAAGCCGGACGAGCGGTAGAGGCTGAGCGCCGCTTGCGACTGATCGCCGGTCTCGAGCACGACGCCCGTGTAGCCAAGGCCCCGCGCCGCCGCCTCGAGCTCCTCCAGCACCCGCCTGCCGAGGCCACGCCCACGGGCCTCGGGCAGGGTGTACATGCGCTTCAACTCGGCGCGCGTCTCGTCGAAGCGCACGATGCCGCCGCACGCAACGGCCTCGCCGCTCTCGTCGCGAACGACCAGTAACACGCCGTCCGGCGGCTCGAACTGCGACCCCTCGCGCGCCGGGCCGATGTCGTTGCCGCCCTCGCCGTAGAGCGCCAGCATCTCCGCCTGCTGGGCCGTGGCGAGCGCCACGACGTCGGGCGAGTCGAAGGCCTCAGGCCCAGAACGCATCGAACTGGGAGTCCAGAGGGACGGCCGTGACCTCGGCCCACTGCCCGTCGCGTATCCGGATGATGAGTGCCTGGTCGACGTCGAGGTCGATGCCGTTGCGGCTGCCCTGCGCGCGGTAGATCGCGACCGCCCAGTCGTCGTCCGCCAGCACGCGCCGGAGCTGCGAGCGGTATGTGCCGCCGGTCTCGAGCCCGGTGCGGCGCAGGAACTCGACCACCTCGCGCCGGCCGTTGTACTCGCCGCTCATGACCGTGTTGCCGGGGACGCGCCAGACGATGTCGCGGGCGAGGCCGGCCGAGATGACCTTCGCGTCCCGGCCGAACGCGCCGAAGATCCGCCGCGTCAGCGCGCCGTTCGGGTGCTCGCTCACTTATCGGCGAGGGTTGCGACGACGGCGTCGGCGATGACGCGCAGCGGCCGGCCCGAGACCTGGCTGGCCTTACGCAGGCGGGCGAACGCCTCGTCCTCGGTCAGGTTCTCCTTCTGCATCAGCAGGCCCTTGGCGCGCTCGATCGCCTTGCGCGCCGCGAGCGCCTCCGCCAGGGACTCCGCCTCATCGCGCACGGCGAGCAGCTCGGCGTGCCGCGCGCGTGCGGTCTCGATCGCCGGCAGCAGGTCGGTCTCGCGGAACGGCTTGACGAGATAGCCGAAGACGCCGGCTTCGATCGCACGCGCGACCAGCTCCTCCTGCCCGTAGGCGGTGAGCATCACGACCGGGATGGGGCGTTCGTCGAGGATGCGACGCGCCGCCTCGATACCGTCGAGGCGCGGCATCTTCACGTCGAGGACGGCGAGATCGGGCTGCTCCGAGGCGGCGAGGTCGACCGCCTCGACGCCGTCGCGCGCCTGGGCGCAGACCTCGAACCCGGCGCGCTCGAGCATCTGCGCCAGGTCCATGCGGATGATCGTCTCGTCCTCGGCGATCAGGACCCGCGCCATCGGACGAGTCTAGGGACAGTCCCCGGGCTGGCGACTGTCCCTTGGCCGGTCGCCTAGATGTGCTGGGCGATACCGAGCGCGTTCCCGTCCGGATCCTTGAAGAACGCGAGCTTGACCATGCCCGCGACCTCGTGGATGTCGTCGTCGAACACGACGCCGAGCGACTCGATGTGCGCCTTCGCCGCCACGATGTCGGCGACCACGAAGGTCGCCGACATGCCGCCGTGCGTCTCGTCGTCGGTCTCGCCCAGCCCGACATGGACACCCTCGATCGGCGTCGAGAGCTCGCACCACTTCCAATCGTCGAGCTTGTAGATCAGCTCGAAGCCGAACGCCTCGCGATACCAGTCGATCGCGCGCTCGAAGTCGCTGACGTTGATCGCGACGGTGACCTGATCGCCGTACGCGAACGGCGTCGTCGCCGGGGCGGTTTCCGTCTCGCTCATGCTGCCTCCTTCGGTTCGTCGTCCGAGCCGGGGAAGACGACCTGGCCCGCGGGCGTCAGCCACGTCACGACCTCGACGCGCATGCGCCCCGCCTGCACCGACAGGTCGCTGTTCGCGAGCTCGCGCGTTTCCTCGAGCCCGGTGCGGTAGATGCAGATGCCCCGGAACGTCTCGTCCTCCTGATCGCGAAACGGCCCGGCCGCGAGGAGGACGCCGCGCTCCCGCATGGCGTCGAGGTGGGCGAGGTGCGCGGCCTGCAGGCGCTCGAGCTCTTCTTCGCAGAACTCCAGGGCGCGCGGGCCGCGGCGCAGCAGGACGAGGCTGTAGCGGTCGAATTCCATTCGGCTCCTTTGCCTGACGACGAACGACGAGCGTGATAATCGACACCACGGAGCTCGATGGGTACCTGCAGGCGGTCCTGGACGCTGGCGTCCCGGGCGTCGTCGCCCTGTCGGCCGGCCCGGACGGACGCCGAGAACAAGCGGCCGGCGTCGCGGACGTCCGCACGCAGGCTCGCATGACCACGGCGAGTCGCTTCCCGATCGCAAGCGTCACGAAGACGTTCGTCGCGACGGTCGTGCTCCAGCTCGTTGCCGAAGGGGCGCTCGATCTCGACGGTCGCGCGCCCGGGCTCGACGCGACCGTTCGCCAGCTGCTCAACCACACGAGCGGGCTCGCGGACGCGTACACCATGCAGGAGCTGATCGAGTTGCGCCCCGACCGCACTCCGCGAGCCCTGGCGGCGATCACGCTCGGCAAGCCCCGCCTCTTTCCGCCGGGAGAGGGATGGTCGTACTCCGGCAGCAACTACGTCATGCTGGGCCTGCTCGTCGAGGACGTGACCGGCTCGAGCGTGCGGCAGGCGCTCGCCGAGCGGATCTTCGAGCCGCTGGGGCTCACGGCGAGCGACCTGCCAGATGCCCTGCCGAACGAGATCGCGCGCGGCTATCTCCCGCCCGACAACCCGGTGGTGCCAGGCACGGGGCCGGGCCTCGTCGACGTCACGGACATAGGAGCCACGAAGTACGCGGGCGGCGGGATGGTGTCCACTGCGGACGAGGTCGCGCGCTTTCTGCGGGCGCTCATGCGCGGCGAGCTCCTCCCGCCCGCGCTCCAGGCCGAGCTGCTCCGCACCGTCGCCTCCGACTGGGACGAGAGCGACGCCTACGGCCTCGGCATCGAAGAGATCACCGCGATCGCCGCCGTGGGCTCGCCGTGCGGCCGCGCATGGGGCCACCTCGGATTCGACCTCGGGCACACGACGATCGCGCTGTCGAGCGAGTCGGGCGACCGCCAGGCGGTCGTCCTCTTCGCCATGCACCCGATCACCCAGGAGACCTGGGACACGATGGCCCGTCTCGCCTGGGCCTGCTACTGCGGGCTCAGCCCGGAAACACGACCAGCGCCCGGAGACCGCCCTCCGTCGCAAGCGTGAGCGACCCCTGCAGCTCGTCGCGGACGAGCGCGCGCACGATCGACAGCCCCGTTCCCTCGAGCTCTCCGGTCACCGGCCCACCGTCGTCCGCTATCGCAAGCCTGACGTCGCCGTTCTGCCGGGCGAGCTCGACGCGCACGACCGAGCCGCCGTGCTCGAGCGCGTTCTGGAGCAGCTCGCTGAATACCAGGGCAAGCGCCGTCGCGCGACTGCCGGCCAGCTCGACGGGCTCGAAGCTCGTCTCGACCGCTTTCGCGACGCCGAGCCCCTGCACGAGCATCGCGCGCAGCCGGTCGAGCAGGTCGGCGAGCTCGACCTCCTCGTCGCGCTGCTCGGTCAGCACCTCGTGCACGGCGGCGATCGCCAGGATGCGATTCGCCGAGTCGGCGAGAGCCTTCGCCGGGTCGACGCCGTCGGCGGCACGCGCCTGCAGCCGCAGCAGCGACGCGACCGTCTGCAGGTTGTTCTTCACGCGGTGATGGATCTCTTGCGCGAGCACGCCGCGCAGGACGGCACGGCCATGCTCCAGCGCCATCGCCGCCTGCTGGGCGATCGACGCGAGCATCAGCTCGTCTTCTTCCGTGAACGGCGTGCCGCGATCCGCCACGAGCTCGCCGATCTGCCTGCCCTTCCAGCGCAGCGGCAGGCGGACGGCGTAGGCGCCCGCGCGGCCCTCCGGCCAGGCGATGCGGCCGTCCTCCAGCACGAGCGCGGCGCCGGTGGCGTGCACCGCGTCCATCGTCGTCTTGACGATCGCTTCCAGCGACTCCTCGAGGTAGAGCGACTCGGAGACCGCCTCCGAGATGCGCGCGAGCGCCTCCAGCTCGGTCACGCGACGCTGCGCGGCGGCGTAGAGCCGGGCATGCTCGATCGACTGCGCGACCTGTCCGGCGATGCCGACGAGCAGCTCGATCTCGGCCTGCGTGAATTCGCGCGGCTGGAGCGTGCGGACGTTGACGGCGCCCTCGAGCTTCTCGCGCATGAGGATCGGCACGGCGAGGATCGACTCGTACTCCTCCTCGTGCAGGTTGGGGAACACCTTGAAGCGCGGGTCGAGGTGCGCCTGCGACGAGAGCATGACCGGCTCGCGCTGCGCCGCGGCGGCGCCCGTGATGCCCTCCCCGGGCCGCATGCGCGGCCGGCGCGTCTCCTCCTCGACGGCGGCGCCGTGCGTGGCGCCGAGGACGAGCTCGTCGTCGCGCTCGTTGTACAGGTAGACGAAGCACGCGTCGGCCTCGAGCGCCTCCGCCACCTTGCGCGCGATGAGCGCGAGCACCTCATCGAGGTCGAGCGTCGAGTTGACCGCCGCGATCGTCTCGGTCAGGAGGCGGAGGTGCCGGGCGGGAGTGTCCAGGTTGCCAGTTTAGGTGTCCGGTTTCCCCGGTACGCTCGCGGCGGTGTACCACACCCTGCTCTTTCTGCACGTCCTGCTCGCGTTCGTGCTCGTCGCCGCAGTGATGCTCTTCTGGGCGCTGATCCTCGGAACGCGCCCGGGCCGTCCCGCGCTGACGCCCGGCGCAGCGATGTGGCTGGGCCGCACCGGCGCGATCGCCGTCGGCATCGGCTCGCTGGGCGTGCTCATCTTCGGGATCTGGCTCGCGATCGAGCGGCCCGAATACCACCCGTGGGACGGCTGGATCATCGGCTCGCTCGTCCTCTGGGCGATTGCCACGGGCACGGGCCAGAAGGCCGGCCGCGTCTACCAGCAGGCGGCGATGAACCCGGGCGAAGCGGTTGCGCTGCGAGGCAAGGGCCTGCGCCTGCAGGTCGTCGCAGCCGTTGCGCTGATCCTGATCCTCGTCCTCATGGCCTGGAAGCCGGGGGCATAACGCTGCTCGCAGCGATTCGTCCCGACGGCGACTGGGAGGCCTCGCTCTTCCTGCACATCGCCGGCGCGATGCTGCTCGTGGGCGGCCTGTTCGTCGTCAGCGCCGCGCTGATCTACGCCTGGCGGGCGAAGGAGGACGGCGACGAGGCCAAGATCCGGCGCTTCGCCTACCTCACCCTCTTCTTTGTCGTGCTGCCGGCGTTCTTCGCCATGCGGATCGGCGCCGAGTGGGTACTGAGCGCATCGCCGTTCAGCGACAACGCGAACTGGGTCGGAATCGGGTTTGCGATCTCCGACGCCGGGTTCGTCGTGCTGATCATCAGCCTGATCCTCGCGGGGTTCGGCATCCGGCGGATGCGCACTGGCGGCGGCCAGACGGGCGCGCGCGTCATCACCGTGCTGAGCGTCGCGCTCCTGATCGCGTACGTGGTCGCGATCTGGGCGATGACGACGAAGCCGTCGTGACGGCCGCTAACAAACCCTTTACAAGTTCGGATGCATTTCCTTTGCAGCCTCGGGATACGTTCGGTGCCGTGAGCACGATCGACGTCGATCTCCGTACGACGGTCGGCTTCCGCGTCACGGACGTCGCGGGGCGTCTGCTCGGCCGCGTCGAATGCCCGATGTACGGCACGCGCCCCGACGAGCCGGATGCGCTCTCCGTGCGGGCTCGCCGCTTCTTCGCATCGCGGCGGATGGTGCCGGCGGACGCGATCTCCGAGATCGACGGCGCCGCCCGGCGCATCGACCTGCGCGTCCATCGCGACGCGCTGCCGCGTTTCCTTTAACGCGCTCCGGACCAGCTCTCGTGTGTGGGACAGGCTGAAGCCAGTCCCACGAGCTTTGTGCACGGGGCCGTCTAACGACCACGAGCTGCACAAAGGCAGCTCGCGATCGGCCGTCAGCGGTTCCGCCGTCCGCCAAGTCAGCGGAACCGGTGAACACCTTCATTCTGCCCGTTTTCTTGCTCGCCTGTCTACGTGTCCCCACGGGACACGTAGACGGAGGGGCCAGGAAACTCGTGCCAGGCACAGTAACGAGTCCGTTGCAGTGCCTGGCACGGAGCCGGCGCAACCCCGCGCCGGCTCCGTCCAGATCCGACCCCCGCGACCTCGCTCGCCATGAGGGCGCCAACGGGGGAACCAGGGTTGTTCCCCGTTAGAGCACAGCTAGATACCGCTGCATCTCCCAATCGGTGAGCTGCACGCGGTAGTCGTCCCACTCCTGGCGCTTGAGCTCGACGTAGCGGTCGAAGATGTGCGGGCCGAAGGCCTTGCGCACGAGCTCCGAGCGCGACAGCTCGTCGATGGCCTCGCCTAGCGTCTCCGGCAGCGCGACGATGCCGCGCTCGCGCCGCTGCTCCGCGGTCAGGTGGTACAGGTTCGTCTCCATCGGCTCGGGCAGCTCGTAGCCCTGCTCGATGCCCTCGAGCCCCGCGTGCAGAAGCGCCGCGAAGGTCAAGTACGGGTTGCAGGCCGGGTCCGGGCAGCGGATCTCGGCCCGGGTCGCCTGCTCGTTGCCCGGCTTGTAGAGCGGGATGCGGATCAGGGCCGAGCGGTTGCGCCGCGACCACGCAACGTAAACCGGCGCCTCGTACCCCGGCACCAGCCGCTTGTACGAGTTGACCCACTGGGCGAAGACGGCCGAGATCTCGCGTGCGTGCCGCAGCTGCCCGGCGATGAAGCCCTTGCCGACGTCGGACAGGTGCCACGGGTCGTTCTCGTCGAAGAACGCGTTGCGCCCGTCGCTGAACAGCGACTGGTGCGTGTGCATCCCGGAGCCGTTCTCGCCGAAGATCGGCTTCGGCATGAAGGTCGCGTGATAGCCGGCCTTCTTCGCGATCTCCTTGACGATCAGCCGGTAGGTCAGCGTGTGGTCGGCCATCTCGAGCGCCGGCGCGTAGCGCATGTCGATCTCGTGCTGCGACGGGCCGACCTCGTGGTGCACGTACTCGATCGGTATCCCGACCGACTCCAGCGCCCGCACGGTCTCCTGGCGCAGCTCGCTCGCCGCGTCCAACGTGGTCATGGCGAAGTAGCCGCCTTCGTCCAGCGTCTTCGTCCCGGTCGAGTCCTCGAAGAGGAAGTACTCGAGCTCGGGCCCGACGTTGAACGTGTCGAAGCCCATGGACTGCATCCGCTCGAGCGCGCGGCGCAGGACGTAGCGCGGGTCGCCCTCGTACGGCTCCCCGTCCGGCGTGACGACGTCGCAGATCATGCGCCCGACACGCGTCTCGCCCTCCTTCCACGGCATGACCTGGAACGTGCCCGGATCGGGGATGGCGACCATGTCCGACTCCTCGATCGCGTTGAAGCCGGTGATCGACGAGCCGTCGAAGCCCATCCCGTCGTCCAGCGCGCCCTGAAGCTCCGACGGTGTGATGGCGAAGCTCTTGAGGTGACCCTCAAGATCCGTGAACCAGAGCAGGACGAACTCGACCCCCTCCTTCTCCACGCGCTTCAGCACGTCCTTGCGCGCCTCCTCGCTCGAGGTCGCTCTGTTTCTCGTCTCGACCTGCGACATCCAAAACCTCCTCCGAAAACGCAAAAAGCCCCGGGCGAGAATACGCCCGAGGCCTCGTCGCCTCCAACGACCTCACCCATCCTAGACGATCCGTGCGCGTAGATTCGCGTCGTGACCGGACGGATCCCGCCGGCCGAGCAGGTCGAGCTCGAGGCGTACAGGCGCTTCTTTGCGGCGGCGCCCGGCGCGCACACGGCGGAGGTCGCCGGCGCCGCGCTCCTCGCACTGCCGGGCATCGCGTCGACCATGCTCAACCGGGTTTCCGGCCTCGGCCTCCAGGAACCGGCGACCGATGAGCAGCTCGACGAGATCGCGGCATTCTTCGAGCCGTTCGGCGTCGAGTACGCGATCGCGATCGCGCCGCAGGCGCAGCCGGCCGAGCTGACCGGGCTGCTCGCGGAACGCGGATTCGCCTCCGGCTACGCGTGGACGAAGTTCACGCGGGCGGCCGACGAGGCGTCGGCCTCGATCACGGACTTGCGCGTGGAGCTCGTCGGCCCCGAGCGCGGCGAGGACTTCGCGCTCGTGGTGCTCGAGGCGTACGACCTGCCGTCCGCGGGCGCGGCGCTGCTCGCCGTCGCACCGGAGCTCGAGGGCTACAGCTGCTTCGTCGCCTACGCCGACGACGAGCCGGCGGCTGCAGGCGCGCTCCTCGTGCTCGGTGAGACGGGGTGGCTCGGGTTCGGCTCGACGCGCCCGGGGTTCCGCCGGCGCGGGGGCCAGCGCGCGCTCTTCTCGGCCAGGGCGCGCCGGGCCGTCGAGCTGGGCGCGAGGACGCTCTTCACCGAGACGGGCGAGCTGCTGCCGGGCCGGCCGGGCAACTCGTACCGGAACATCTTGCACGCCGGCTTCAGGCCGGCGTACGTGCGGCCGAACTTTCTGTCACCGGCGTAGGCAGCCGCTCGAGCTCGGGCTCCTCGCCGCCGCGCCGGATGGCGCGGCCGTAGAGGCCGAGCGCCGGAAGCAGCAGCGCGCCGCCGGCCAGCAGCGCCGCCCGGAGCCCGAACGCATTCCCCAGCGCGCCGAGCACCGGTCCCCCGCCGACCTGCCCGATCGCGTCCGCCTGACTGGTGAACGAGAGCACGGTCGCACGCACCCCCGAGTCGGTCACGTTCTCGTTGATCCAGACGCTGAACGCCGGCGAGGCGAGCGAGCGCGTCAGGTAGTACAGCCAGTAGCCGGCGAGCGCGACCGCGAGGTTGCCGGCAAGCGCGAAGAGCATGACCGTCCCGGCCTGCAGCGCCGTGACCCCGAACAAGAGCCTCGCCAGCCCTTCGCGGCCGACCCGGTCGAAGCGCCGCACCAGCACCTCGGCCGCCACGACACCGATCACCAGCGTCCCCAGCCCGAAGACGCCGAACCAGACCACCGGGTCGAGCCCGCCGAAGGAGGGGAGCCCGACGTTGCGCAGGAACTGCGCCTCGCGCAGCCGGTCGAAGCTCTCCGTCGACGCGCCGGCGAAGAACGCGATGGCCATGATCAGGAGCAGAACCCGTTCGGCGCGCACGTAGCGGCCCGCGGCGCCGGCGGTCGCCCGCAGCTCGCGCCATGCGGTCCCGCGCTCGCCCGCGGGCCGCCGCCGGAAGCCCGTCTCGGGCATCAGCAGCGCGCCGGACGCGGCGAGCAGCACGAGGAGGCCACCGCCCACCGCGACCGCGAGCCCGAGGTCGATAACCGCCAGCCCGACGCTCACGGGCAGGCCGGCGATGGCACCGGCGTAGCTGAGCTGCTGCCCGCGCGCCAGGATGCGTCCGACCCGGTCGATGCCGACCTCGTCCGTGATCCACGCCGTGTAGGCGCCGCTCGTGAATGTGTAGCCGAACCCCCACACGACGTAGCCGGCCAGGACGGCCAGGTAGGCGTGCACGCCGCCGACGAGCGCCATGCCCGCGCCCATTACCAGCCACCCGATGACGACGGACAGCCGGCGCGAGTACGTGTCGGCGACGACGCCGGTCGGCACCTCGAAGACGAAGATCGAGAGCTCCATGACGGTGCCGACGAGCACGAGCTCGAACGGGTTGAGGCCGAGCGTGCTCACGAAGTAGACGCCGGTGACGGTGAAGCTGACCGTGGAGGCGAACGACCAGAGCAGCTCGCTCGCGTAGAAGAACCGGACGGCGCCGGCGCGCGTCACGAGACGTCGCGCCGCATGGTCAGCCACGCCGGCTGCTCGACGTAGCCAAGCTTCGTGTTCACCCGGCGCATCGCCTCGTTCCCCCGCTGGGTGAACGTGACCAGCTCGCGGTACCCGTGCGCCGCCGCCCAGGCGATCTGCGTCTGCTTCAGCGCCGTGCCGATCCCGCGCCCGCGGTGCGTGCGCAGGCACGCGGTCAGCCCGTGCTCGAGCAGCCCGTCGACCGGCGGGGAGAGCAGGGCGGCGAAACCGACGACTTCCTCGTTCTCCAGCGCGGCGAAGGCGATCGGGCCGTCGAACTCGTCGCGCACCCAGTCGTCCCAGCCAGGCGCCGGGACGGCGTACGCGAGCGGAAAGTCGGCCCACGCCTGACGGGTGACGACATAGGCGGCAGGCCGCATCGCCTCGGTCAGCTCGACGATCTCGACCTCGCGCAGCCGCCGCGGAGGACGCTCGTCGCCACGCAGCGCGCGCACGAGCTCCACCTGGCGGTCGACCTCGCGGTAGCCGCGGTGCTCGGCGAAGCGCCGGCCGTCTGGCGACGCCTCGGACACCGACGTCGACAGCGCGTTCGGCGCGCGCGCCAGCGCATGGGCCTCAACCTGCTCGTACAGCGCAGAGCCGACGCCCCGGCGCCGCGCCTCCGGCAGCACGCGCACGTCGAGGGAGACGCGGCCTGGCGAGTCCGACGGCGCCACCAGCGCCCCGCCCACCGCGTCTCCATCCTCCACGGCGACGAGGTAGAGCCGCTCGGGCTGCCGCGCCAGTCGCCCCTCGAGCAGCTCCGCCGAGACGGGCTCGCGCGGCGTGATCGCGTTCCATACCGCGACCACGCCGCGCAGCGCGTCGGCGTCCTCAGCACGCCGCACGTCTGGAACGGCCACTAGCCCGACCGCTTCAGCTTCCCGTGCCGCTTCGCGTGGATCTCACCGCGGCGGAAGATCTCGAGGCCGAGCGGCACCGCCACCGCCCCGATGATCAGCAGCGGCCAGATGAACTGCCACATCTGGCTCACGCCCCACCCGTCGAGGATGGCGTGCCGAATCCCGGCCAGCGCATAGGTCGCCGGCGAGATCTTCGACAGCCACTGCATCCACTCCGGCAGCACCGACACGGGGTAGTAGACGCCCGAGACGACGAGCAGGATGCCCTGCCCGACGAACCCGATCTGCATGCCCTTCTCGGGCGAGATCAGCGGCAGGACGGCCGTCATCATTCCGATGCCGATGAACGAGATGGACGCGATGGCGAGCACGATCAGCGCGGCCGCGAAGTTCGCATTCGGCATGTGCAGCCCGAAGAACGCCGCGATGACGACGAACACGATCGCCGCCCGCACGATGCCGTAGAGCACGGCGAACAGGCCCATCCCGATGAGGTGCACCGGCCGCGAGAGCGGGGCCATGAACGTGTACTCGATCGTCCCCTCCCAGCGCTCCCAGGCGACCGTCTCGACGATGATCTCGAAGACGATCCCGAGGTACGACCAGATGACCGCTCCGATGAGCAGCTGGGTCGTGACGTAGTCGACGTCGATCTGCCCGCCGGTGGCCTCGATGCCGTCGGCGATGAAGACGATGGTGAGCGTGTTCGCGGCCGTCCAGGCGAAGAACGCGAGCTCCCACCACGCGTAGCGCTTGACCAGGTACCAGTTGCGCTCGAGGACGCCGCCGAGCCCGATGAACTCGTGCCGCAGCGCCTGTGCCGATCCACGCATCTAGGCCCACACCTCCCTCTCGTCGTCCTCGTCTTCCTCCCGCTCCTCCTCCTCCAGCGACGCACCCGTCGCGGCGAAGAACGCGTCCTCGAGCGTGGAGCAGCCGTACTGCGCTTTCAGCTCCGCGGCCGGGGCGAGGCAGAGCAGGTCGCCGCGGTGGAGGATCCCCACGCGATTGGCGAGCGTCTCGGCCTCGGCCATGTCGTGCGTGCACAGCAGGATGGTGGCGTCGTGCGAGGTCCAGACCTCGCGGATGAACTCCTGCACCTCGAGCTTCGAGCGCGGGTCCAGGCCCGTCGTCGGCTCGTCGAGCAGCAGGAGCACCGGGGAGGTCAGCAACGCCCGCGCCAGGGCGACCTTCTGCTGCATGCCGCGCGACAGGTTCTCCATCGACTCCCCGCTGCGCTTCGTCGGGAAGCCGACCCGCTCGAGGATGTGCGGGATCTTCTCCCGCGTCTCGGCGCCAGTCATGCCGTAGAACCGCGCCGCGTAGGCGAGGTTCTCCGAGGCCGACATCTTCTTGAAGAACGAGGCCTCGACCGACACGCGGTTCACGAGCCGCCGGATCACTCTCGACTCTGCGAACACGTCATGTCCGAAGATGCGCGCCGTTCCGCCGTCGTGCAGGAGCAGCGTCGAGAGCAGGCGGATCATCGTCGACTTGCCCGAGCCGTTCTGACCCAGGATGGCGACGCACTCACCGCGCTCGACGGTGAAGCTCAGGTGCTTGATCGCGGGCACGCGGCGGCGGCGCTTCGGACGCAGCCGCCCGGCCTTCTCTTTCCGGATGAACTCCTTGCGGAGCCCGACGACCTCGACCGCCGGGGGCCCGTCCCTGCGGACACCCGCGCGCTCGGCCGTCGTGTCTTCCGTACGAATCATTGCGGTGCTCCAGTCTGGTTGAGAACAGTTCGCGGCCCCTCCGTCAGGAGGGCCGCGTGGCATCACGGGTTCTCAGCCATGGAGCAGCATCGCCGGACGAGGGTAGCGCCCGGCGCCGCGGAGCGCAAGGCGCTCTGCTACGTGGAGGCCGCCGCGCGCACCGCGTCGAGCGCCGCGCCCAGGAGCCCTGCGAGCTCGCGCACGCGCTCCTCGTCGTCGGCGTCGAACTCGGCGCCGTCCGCCTTGTCGCTGAGCTGTAGCAGCCCGTAGACGCGCCCGCCCGCCCCGCAGACGCTCGCCGCGAGCCAGCCGCGCAGGGGCGGATGACTGCTCGCGATGCCGCTGAAGTTGCGGTACTCAGGGTGGTTGATCACCTCGTCCTCGGTCAGGCGGACAACCTCGCCGGGCGGGATCGCCATTCCGTGCAGCCCCAGCCCCTGCGGATTGAGCCGGAAGTCGCTGTAGGCCGAGTACTCGGCGCCGAGACTGAAGTACTTCCGTGCCCGCGTCGGGTCCTCGCCGATCCAGAGCTTGAGCGCTCCCTGCTCGGCGCCGGTCAGGGCCCGTGCGAGCGCGCAGCCACGGTGGATGAGCACGTCGAGCGCGACCTCGACACGCTCGTCGAGCGACCCAGCCTCGAGCACGGGTGCGATGTCGATGCCCACCTCGCCCGCGTGCCCTGGCGTCGTGCCCATCGGCCTAGCGTATCGGCACCCCCTTGACAGCACCCCGGGCGCGTACGCTACGGTGAGGCGCGGGCCGAGGAAGGCCCGCGCAGAGGCAACGGCGCCTCAGGACTCGTGGAGTCCTGGGGCTTTTTTTGTGGTCCGAAGCATGGGAGGAGCGGTGGGCACAGCAGGAACAACAAGTGCGGCGTGGCGACCGGGCGCCTTCGCTCGCGACCCCGGCATGAGGGCGGAGACGGC
>DASTZE010000051.1:0-22568 GCA_035764425.1 Gaiellaceae bacterium | reverse complement strand
CCAGCTCGCGTCCCGAGTACAGGCTCTGCTTCGCGGGGTCGATCGTCGTCTCGAATCCGGCCTCGAGGTACCAGACGTCCGGCACGGGCTGGGCGGTCCCGCGGAACCCGCGCGTCAGCGTCTCCATGAGTCTCGCGTAGTCGCCCTGGCCGATCGACCCGCCGGGGTGCTGCTGCCCGGGCGGCTCGTCCGGCGTGCTGCCGTAGACGTGGTGCGCCAGGATGTCCAGGATCGGGCGGTCGCGCCCGCTTGCCCGGTAGGCGGCGGCCATCTGCTCGAGGAAGCGCTGCGGCGAGTGGGAGACGTTGCTCGGCGCCTGCGGGTCGTCGTTGCCGCGCGGGGCCGTCGACGGCCCGAGCACGTCGACATCGTCATGGAGGGCGTCCCAGCAGCGCGCGAGGAGCGCCTCGTAGCGCGCCGGCGCGAGGCTCTGCCCGCCCGGGCCGTACTGCGGGTTCCAGAACAGCTCCTTGTTCGGCTCGTTCCAGATCACCACGTCCTTGATGGACGGGTAGTCCGCGACGATCCGCCGGAGGAAGCCGCAGTACTGGTCGCGCTGGGCGGCCGTCCGGGGCGCGTCGCGGCCGCGGTCGCCCCACACCGACAGCACGATGCGGAGCGGGCTGCCCGTGGCGGCGTCGAGTTGCGCCCGCTGGCTCACGTCTGGCGCGGTGAGGCCGGGGTGCCAGGTCATGGTGATGCGGACCGCGTCGATGCCGAGCCGCTTCGCGTCGCGGCTGATGGTCGCCGGGTCCGACTCGAGGCGGTCCTCGGTCACGCCGACGATGAGCGGCGTCGCCGCGGACGCCGGACCCGCGAACGCGAGCGCCGAAAGAACGAGGAGAAGGATCTTCACGCGCGCGAGATACCCAAGACCCCGGATCCGAAAAAGCGTGGTCGGAGACCAGAACCATGCGCCGCCGGAGCCGGGTTCATCCCGGCGGGAGGCTCACAAACCAGAGGCAAACGCCGGAGCAGCGCGAGCGAAGAGGCGGGTCCTGAAACGCTCCGAAGCGAGCCGCCGCCCGCAAGGAGGGGGCTCATGGGGGAACCAGGGGTTCCCCCGTGCTTGTAGCGGCGGGTGGATTCGAACCACCGACCTGCGGGTTATGAGTCCGCCGCTCTAACCGCTGAGCTACGCCGCCGAGCGAGTCAATGGTAGCCGGTGCTCCGCGTAGCTTCAGGTTCGTGCGGGAGCTTTGTTGGCGTTGCGGCGCGGAGATGATCTGGCTTCATCAGACCTGGCAGTGCACGCGATGCCGCTGGAAGCTGGGCTGTTGCGAGGGTGACTCGTGCTCAGGCGTCGACGATGGCGACCGTCGTCCCGACACGCACGTGGTTGAACAGCCACTCGGCGTCGGGGACGCGCATGCGAATGCACCCGTGCGACGCTGAGTAGCCGATCGACGCCGCGTCGGGAGTGCCGTGGATGCCGACGGCCGCCGCGCTGAGCCCCATCCATCGCGTGCCCAGCGGGTTGCCCGGCCCCGGCGGGATCGGCTTCTCCCCAGCCGCCCATGCCGAGTTCGGCGGCGGGATCCACCACGGGTCACGCTGCATCGTCACGATCGTGAACGTCCCCAGCGGCGTGGGATAGGCGGACTGGCCGGTGGCGACGCCGAACTCGCGGACGAACGTCTGCCCGTCGAACAAGCGCAGCCGATGGGAGCTGCGGCCGATGACGATCACGGGGCCGTAGGTCTGCTTCGTCACCCTGGGGCTGACGGGCTTGGTCGCCAGGGCGATCGTGCGATAGACGGGCGAGCGCAGCGCCTTCTCGATTCGCTGCTGCATCAGGCGCATCGCCACGCGCCGGCCCGGGACGCCGTCCGCGATCACCGGGGTCAGACCGTTCGTGCCGACGACGCGCGCATCCACCGGCGCGCGCGAGTACTTGTGGTGCAGGTACTCGACGTAGGCGCGGATGTTCCGGCTCGAGACCGCGACAGGCAGCGTCACCGCGGCGCCCGGCTTCGCCTCGAGCGCATGCCGCACCGCCTGGTCGGCGCTCGCACGGACGCCCAGGCCCTGGGGCCGGACCGTCCACCGCTCCGACCCGTAGAGAATCGTGAGCGGCTTCTCGAACTTCGAGCGCACGACGGCGCGGGCCGACTCCGACCCGAGCCCGCCAACCTTGACGCCGTTCACGGTCACGCCCGGCGCGACCGCCGGCAGTGGTGCGGAGCTCGGCGCGGCGAACCCGACGGCGAGCACCGCTCCGACGGCGACGAGCAGCAGCTTCATTGTGAGAAACCGTGCAGCTGCAGGTGATTCATGGGATCGGAAGTCTCTCCTGCGCGCACCCCGACGCGCAAGGGTACGGTCTGTGGATGGCCGAGGACTGGCGCGTCACCATCCCGACCGGCTCGATCGATGACGGGGTCGTCGCGCGGGCGCTGGAGGGGCTGCGCGAGCGGGAGCTGGAGCGCGAGGCGCGCGAGCGGCTCGGGGGCCGCATCGCGGTCAGCCGCGACGACGACCACATCTACCTCTACGCCGACGCCGAGGCCGCCGCCCGCGAGGCGGGGCGCCTCGTTACGTCGATGCTGGCGGAGCATCAGCTCGCCCTCGAGGGCGACGTCGCGGTCGAGCGCTGGCACCCGATCGAGGAGCGGTGGGAGGACGCGAGGGTCGCGCTCCCGTCCACGGACGCCGAGATCCGGACGGAGCAGGAGCGGCGCGACGCCGACGAGGACGCCGAGGCGCGCGCCACCGGCGAGGCGCCGTGGGAGGTGCACATCGAGTTCTCGGAGCACGACGACGCCGATGTCTTCGGCGACCGGCTCGAGCAGGAGGGCTACGCCGTCGTGCGCCGCTGGACGTTCTTGCTCGTCGGCGCCGAGGACGAGGACGCGGCGCGCGAGCTCGCGGAACGGCTGCGGCAGGAGGCGCCCGCCGGCGCCCGGATTCAGGTCGAGGCCGGCGCCGGCCCCGTCTGGGACGTCTACGGCAACAACCCCTTCGCCTTCCTGGGCGGGCTCGCCGGCTAGCAGTGCCAGGCACGGCGGCGACTTTGTGGCAGTGCCAGGCTCCGTAACGGGGGCGTCACAGTGCCTGGCACTGCTCAAGCCTCGGCCACCCAGCCCTGCGTGAGCAGGAGCCAGAACGCGAGCCCCGCGAACGGGCCGTAGCGGCGGAAGCGCCGCACGATGGTCGAGTCCTTGACCGTCTTGCGCCCCGTGATGCGCGCGTAGGTCGGCCGCGTCCATGAGTCGAGGATGAGCCGCGAGTGGCGGCCGAGCAGCATCATCGTGTGCGCGGCCGCGTAGGGACCGACGCCGGGCAGGGCGAGCAGGCGCGCCTCCACCTCTTCGTCGCTCAGCAGGTGGTCGGTCGCGAGTGGCTCGAGGTCGATGCTGCCCTCCGCGACCCCGGCGGCGACCGCGCGCAGGTACGCGCCGCGGTATCCGGCCCGCACCTCGTCCCGGTAGAAGGCGTCCGTCTGGGCTGCCATCGCCTCGGGCGTCGGGAACGCCCGCGCGCCGCTGCCCGCCGCCGGCTCGCCGAGCTGCTCCACGAGCGCGGTGACCATGCGGATCGTCCCCGACCAGGCGGTGTTCGTCGTGCAGATCGACTTCACCACGGTCTCGTAGACGGTCGGCGGTCGCAGCATCCGGCCCGCCCCCGCCGTCACCCAGGCGAGGTCGGGATCCCCTGCGACCTGTGCGTAGAAGCCCGACAGGTCCTCGTCGAGGTTCAGCATCTGGCGCACCGCGGCCTCCACCGCGGCCGCTGCCCGCGCACCGACGCGTGGGCCATGCACCGTGACCGCCGCCACGCCAGGCCGCCCCTCGGCGATCGTGATCGTCCGCGGCCGGCCGCCGGGGACGGCCACCGTGGTGGTGTACGTGCCCTCACCGACCGCGGCGGGCGGCAGGTCGGCGACGCCGTGCGAGTTGATCGTGCGGGCGAAGCTGACCGGCTCGCCGCCGGGGCCGAGCAGCGGAATGCTCAGCGTCGCACGCCTCCAGGTCATCGCTGGTTCAAACGTAGAGTCGGGCGGTGGCCATCCTCGGGATCGACGTCGGCGGCACGTTCACCGACGCCGTCCTGATCCACGACAACGGCGCGGTGGAGACGGCCAAGGTCCCGACCGCCGAACGGCACGAGGAGTCGGTCGTCGCGGTGGCACGGGCGGTCGGCGCGCGCGATGTCACGCGCTTCGCGCACGGGACGACCGCGGCCACGAACGCGCTCATCGAGCGGCGCGGCGCACGCACCGCCTTCGTCACGACGGCCGGGTTCGAGCACCTGCTGCACCTGCGCCGCCAGAACCGGGCGCACCTCTACCGCCTCTGCGCGCCGCACCCTGAGCCGCTCGTGCCGCTCGAACGCTGCCACGGCGTCGCGGAGCGCATGGGCCCCGACGGCGTGATCGCCGGGCTCGGAACGATCCCGGCCGTCGACGCGGAGGCGATCGCGGTCTGCCTGCTCTTCTCCTTCCGCCACCCGGAGCACGAGCAGGCGGTCGCCTCGGAGCTGCGCCGACGCCACCCCCACGCGCACGTCGTCGCGTCGCACGAGCTGGCGCCGGAGTTCCGCGAGTACGAGCGCGCGTCGACGACGGTGGTCGATGCGTACCTCGGGCCGCTCGTCGCCGCCTCGCTCGGGGCGCTCGAGGAGGCCGCGGCCGGCGCCGGTCTGCCTGAGCCCCTCGTGATGACCTCCTCCGGCGGTCTGCTCCCGGTCGGCGAGGCGGGGGCGCACGCCGCGCGGGTCGTCCTCTCCGGGCCTGCCGCAGGTGTCGTCGGTGCCGCGCGCATGGCGGCGGCGTCCGGGTTCGAGGCGGCCATCTCATTCGACATGGGCGGCACGTCGACGGATGTCGCGCTCATCTCCGCCGGCGAGGCCGGGCGCTCGGCCGAACGCGACGTCGCCGGCGTCCCGCTCCGCCTCCCCACCGTCGACGTGCACACGGTCGGTGCCGGCGGCGGCTCGATCGCGCGGCGCGACGCGGCCGGGAGGCTGCAGGTCGGCCCGCGCAGCGCCGGTTCACGTCCCGGCCCGGCCTGCTACGGCCGCGGCGGCACCGAGCCAACCGTCACGGATGCGAACCTGCTACTCGGCCGCCTCCCGCCGACGCTCGCCTCCGGCCTGGAGCTGGACGCCGAGGCGGCCACACGTGCGCTCGCCGACATCGACCCTGCCGACGTGATCGCGGTCGTCAACGCCGAGATGGAGCGCGCGCTTCGTGTTGTCACCGTCGAGCGTGGCCACGACCCGCGCGAGCTGGCGCTCGTGGCCTTCGGAGGCGCCGGTCCACTGCACGCGTGCGCGCTCGCCGAGGAGCTCGACGTTCCGGCGGTGCTCGTCCCGCGCGCCGCCGGGGTCCTGTCCGCGCTCGGCCTGGCCGCCGGAGACGTGCGCCGCGAGCGCGTGCGCTCGCACGTCGTCCCGCTCGCCGGGGCGGGGGAGCTGCCGGCCGCCGGCGAGGCCGACCTGCGCTATCGCGGGCAGTCGTTCGAGCTCACCGTTCCCCTCGGCCCGGACCTGCCAGGCGCCTTTCACCGGGCACACGAGGAGCGGTACGGCTATGCCGACCCGACGCGCGAGATCGAGCTCGTGGCCGTCCGAACGGCCGAGGCCGAGCCGGGCCCGGCGGTCGAGCTGGCCGGCGGCCGGCACGTCACCGTTACCGGGCCCCGGCGGGTCGAGCTCGAGGGCGCGACGTGCTGGGTACCGGACGGCTGGACCGGCGCGACCGACGAGCACGGGACGCTGGTGCTCCGCCGATGAGCGTCGAGCTGCAGGTGCTGGGGAGCGCGCTCCGAGCGGTCGCCGAGGAGATGGGCGCCGTGCTCGTCCGCTCCGCCTTCTCGGCGAATATCAAGGAGCGCCGCGACTGCTCCACCGCGCTCTTCGACGAGCGCGGCCGACTCGTCGCCCAGGTCGAGCACATTCCGGTGCACCTCGGCGCGATGCCCGACGCCGTCGCTGCAGTGATCGAGCACGACCCGCGGCCGGGAGAGATATGGATCCTCAACGACCCGTACGCGGGCGGCACGCACCTGCCCGACGTCACGACCGTGTCGCGCACCGATCTCGGCTTCGCAGCGACCCGCGCACACCACGCCGACGTCGGTGCCGTCGAGCCCGGAAGCATGCCGGCAGGATCGCGCACGCTCGCCGAAGAGGGCGTCGTCATCCCGCCGACGCGCCTCGACGACGCGGCGCTCGAGCACCTTGTCGCGCGCATGCGCAACCCCGGCGAGCGCCGCGGTGACCTCCGCGCGCAGCTCGCGGCCAACCGCCTCGCGGAGCGGCGAGTGGCCGAGCTCTGCGTCCGCAAGGGCGCCGAACGGCTGCGCAACGCAAGCGCGGCACTGCTCCGGACGTCCGAGACGCTCGTGCGTGCCGCCGTCGCGCAGATCCCCGACGGCCGCTACGAGGCGGAGGACATGCTCGAGGCGCCCGAAGGCCTGCTCCCCATCCGCTGCGCCGTCACGGTCGCCGGCAACGAGGTCGAGGTCGACTTCGCCGGCACCGCACCGGAGCACGGCGGCAACCTCAACTGCCCGCTCGCGGTGACCCGCTCGGCGTGCTTCTTCGTCGTGCGCTGCCTGACCGAGCCCGACCTGCCCGCCTCCGGCGGCGCCTTCGCCCCGGTGACCGTGCGCGCGCCCTCCGGCTGCCTCGTGAACGCCCGACCGCCCCATGCGGTCGCGGCCGGCAACGTCGAGACCTCGTGCCGGATCGTCGACGTCGTCATGCGCGCCTTCGGCGGCGCTGTCCCGGTGCCGGCACAGGGGCAGGGGACGATGAACAACGTCACGCTCGGCAACGAGCGCTTCACCTACTACGAGACGATCGGCGGCGGGCAGGGCGGCTGCCCGGACGCGGACGGGCCGAGCGCCGTCCACGTGACGATGTCGAACACGCTCGCGACGCCGGTCGAGGCGCTCGAGCTCGGCTACCCGGTCCGGGTCGAGCGGTGGGCGCTGCGGCTCGGGTCGGGCGGCGCAGGACGCCACTCCGGCGGCGACGGCGTGACCCGTGAGCTGCGGGTGCTCGAGGACTGCCGGCTCTCGGTCGTCTCCGAGCGCCGCGAGCGAGCGCCTGAAGGCGAGGCGGGGGGAGCGCCGGGCGCGCCGGGCCGCAATCTGCTGAACGGCGAGCCGTTCCCGGCGAAGGCAGACCTCACGCTCGAGGCGGGCGACGTGGTCACCATCGAGACGCCCGGAGGCGGCGGCTGGGGTCAGTAGGTTTCCGGCGTGGCGGTGATCGAGGCCGAGAACCTGAGACGGACCTACAAGACGAGCACCGGGACGATCCGTCGGAAGACGCTCGAGGTCGAGGCCGTGCGCGGCGTCAGCTTCGAGGTCGGCGAGGGCGAGCTGTTCGGCCTGCTCGGCCCCAACGGCGCCGGCAAGACCACCACGATCAAGATGTTGATCACGTTGCTGATCCCGACCTCGGGATCGGCGCGCGTACTCGGCTACGACGTGGTCAAGGAGCCGCGCGAGGTGCGCAAGCGGATCGGCTACGTCTTCGGCGGCGAGCGCGGCGTCTACGAGCGCCTCTCCGGCCTCGACAACCTGCGCTACTTCGCGGAGCTCTACGGCGTTCCGGCCCGCGAGCAGCGGCCGCGCATCGACCACCTGCTCGAGCTCGTCGGGCTGAAGGGCCGCGAGGACGAGCGCGTCGAGGGCTACTCGCGCGGGATGAAGCAGCGCCTGCACGTCGCGCGCGGGCTGCTGCACGACCCGCCGGTCGTGTTCCTCGACGAGCCGACGATCGGGCTCGACCCGGTCGGGGCGCGCGAGCTGCGCAGCCTGATCGCGTCGCTCACAGAGGCGGGCAAGACCGTGCTGCTCACGACGCACTACATGTTCGAGGCCGACGCGCTCTGCGATCGCCTGGCCGTGATCGCCAAGGGGCAGATCGTCGCTGAGGGCACGCCGGAGAGCCTCAAGCAGCTGGTCGCGGACCGGACGGTGGTCGAGATCGAGACCTACGGCGTTGGCGAGGAGGCCGTTGAGCGCCTGCGCGGCATCCAGGGCGTCGCGTCGGTCTGGGTCGAGGACCGCGATCAGGCGCAGCTCGTGCTCGTGCAGTCGGCGCGCGGGCTCGAGCTGACGCAGACGCTGCTCGGCCACCTGGACGGGATTCGTGTGGGTCGCGTCGCGGCACGCGAGCCGACGCTGGAGGACGCCTACGTCTCCCTCGTCGGCGAGGGCGCGGACTGATGCTCCGCCTGCTCGTGGTGGGGTGGTACTTCCAGCTGAAGATGCAGTGGCGCGACCCGTTCACGGGGATCTTCGCGGTGCTCTACCCGATGTTCTTCGCGACCGTCGCCTTCCTGATGTTCCGCATCAACGGCGGCGCCACGTCGCTGCTCTACGCGGCGCTCGGCGCCGGCGTGATGGGCATCTGGGCGGCGACGAGCACGACCGCCGGCTCGGCGCTGCAGCGCGAGCGCTGGCACGGGACGCTCGAGGTGCTCGTCGCATCGCCGTCGCCGTTCGCACTGGTCCTGCTGCCGGTGACGGTCGCCATGGCGACGATCGGCCTCTACTGCATGGTCGCCACCCTCGTCTGGGGGCGCCTCGCGTTCGGCATTCACTTCTCGGTCGTCCACTGGCCGGCGTTCATGCTCGCCGTGCCTGCCACCGTGATCTCGATCGGTTGTGCCGGCTTCCTGCTCGCGGTCTCGTTCGTCCGCTACCGCACGGCGTGGGCGCTCGGGAACCTGCTCGAGTACCCGGTCTGGCTGATCTGCGGCTTCCTCGTGCCGCTCGCGCTCCTGCCCGGCTGGGTGCGGCCGATCTCGTGGGTGCTGGCCCCGACCTGGGGCATGAACGCGATCCGCGAGTCGGCGCTCGGCGGGACGCCGTGGCCCGACCTGCTCCTGTGCGTCGCGCTCGGCGCGCTCTACATCGCGGTCGGCGTCGTCGTGCTCGACCGTGCGCTCACGGCCGCGCGGGCCCGCGCCGTGCTCTCGCTGACGTGAACTCGCTGCGCGTCTTCTTCCTCGGCGGGCTGACGAGCTTCCGGGCGCTCTTCGGCTGGGTCTCGCCCTGGATCTACATCCCCACGCTCGTGATCGCGCCGCTCTTCCAGATCCTGCTCTTCGCCTACATCGGGCGGACGACGGGCGTCGGGTCGGACAAGTTCTTCGTCGTCGGCAACGCGCTCCAGTACGCGTCCATCCCGTGCCTGTTCGCGATGACCAACACCATCGCCGGCGAGCGCTACGAGAACACGCTCGCCTACATCCTCGTCTCCCCCGCCGGGCGGATCTCGATCTTCCTGGGGCGGGCGCTTCCTGTGGTCGTGAACGGCGCCTTCGTGGCGGCGCTGTCGCTCCTGCTCGGCGGGCTCGTCCTGAGCGTGCACGTGCCCGCGGGCTCACTCGCGCCGCTCGCCTTCGTCGTGTTCGTCACGGCCTACTCGTGCACCGGCCTCGGACTGATCAGCGCCGGCCTCGGCCTGCGCATCCGAGAGACGGCCGTGCTCGCCAACGTGCTCTTCGGCGTCCTGCTCATCTTCACGGGCGCCAACGTCCCCCTGCACACCCTGCCCGAGTGGATGCAGACAATCTCCGGCTGGCTGCCCATCACACACGGGATCGAGGCCGCGCGTCGCGTCGCTGATGGCGCGTCGCTTGCCGACGTCAGCGGGCTCGTCGCCAAGGAGGCGGCGCTCGGGACGGCCTTCGCCGTGCTCGGCTTCGGCCTGATTCGCTTCATGGAGCGCGAGGCGCGCCGGCGTGCGTCGATCGAGGTCGCGTGAGGCGCACGCTCTCAGTCGTCCGCAGCTCGTTCCGGTTCCACCTGAAGGCGACCCTGAAGTCGAGCGCCACGATCATGTTCATGGTGATCGTCCCGATCGTTTACGCGACGATCGCCTTCTTCATGTACCGGGGCGGCGCCAACGAGGTCGCAGTCGTGTGGATCGCCGTGGCGGCCGGGATCATGGGGCTCTGGTCGACGACGCTCGCCGGCTCCGGGATGGCGCTGCAGCGCGAGCGCTGGGCCGGGACGCTCGAGCTGCTGTTCGCCTCGCCGCCACCCTTCGCCGCGGTGCTGCTCGGGGTCGCGCTCGCGACCTCGGCGACCGGCCTCTACTCGCTCGTCGCCACGCTGTTCTGGGGCTGGGCGTTCTTCCACATGCCGCTGCACCTCGCCCACCCGGTCTGGTTCGCCGTCGCCGTGCCCGCGACCGTGCTCGCGCTCGGGCTCTTCGGCCTGCTCCTGGCCGCGACGTTCATTCTCTACCGCCAGACGTTCGCGCTCGTGAACCTCTTCGAGTACCCCGTCTGGCTGATCACCGGCCTGCTCGTCCCGCTGTCGCTCCTGCCCGGCTGGGTGCAGCCGATCGCCTGGCTGATCGCGCCGACCTGGGGCATCAAGGCAATCCACGCCGCGACCACCGGCGGCAGCCCGGGCGGCTACCTCGCGGCCGCCGGCGCGCTCGCGCTGGCGTCGTTCGGCGCGGGCGTGCTCTGCCTCCGCTACTTCGAGACGCTCGCCCGGCGGCGGGCCAGCCTGTCGCTGACATGAAAGGCTGGCTCCGGCTCTTCTTCAACGGGGGGCTGCTGTCGTATCGCGCCCTCTTCGCCTGGGTCGACCCGCGGGTCTACATCCCGTCGATGCTCGGCTTCCCGCTCTTCCAGCTGCTGTTCTTCGCCTACGTCGGCCGCGCGGCGTCGTTCCAGGACGACGCCTTCTACGTGGTGGGCAACGCGATCATGACCGCCAACGCCGGCGCGATCTTCGGCACGTCGTTCTCGGTCGGCGGCGAGCGGTGGACGCAGACGCTCTCGGCGGTGCTGGCGACGCCGGCGAACCGCTTCGCCCTGTTCGTCGGCCGCGCCGTGCCGAACATCGCCAACGGGATCCTCGTCTCCACGTTCTGCTTCGTGCTCGGGTGCCTGCTGCTCGACGTGTCGATCGGCTGGGACCAGGTGCCGGCGCTGGCCGTCGTGGTCGTGGTATCGACGGCGTCGTGCGCGTGCTTCGGGCTCGTCATCGGCTCGATCGGCCTGCGCGCCCGCGACACCGTGCTCTACGCCAACCTCGCCTACCTCGCGATGCTCGTCTTCTGCGGCGTCAACGTCCCGCTCGACGACCTGCCGGGCTGGATGGCGACGATCGGGCGGGCGCTCCCGCTCACGCACGGCATCGAGGCCGGGCGGGAGATCGCGAACGGCGCGACCCTGAGCGACGTGTCGGGACTGCTCGTGACCGAGGCGCTGATCGGCTGCGTCTACGCTGGGGTCGCCTACGGCCTCTTCCGCCTGTTCGAGGCGGAGGGCCGGAGGCGTGCTTCCTTCGAGACCTACTGATGCAGACCGAACGACAGCTCACCTGGGACGCCTGCCTCAACGTCCGTGACCTCGGCGGGCACGCCACGCCCGAGGGCGAGACGCGCTGGGGCGCGATCGTCCGCGCCGACGCGCTCAAGCGGCTGACCGACGACGGCTGGCGTGAGCTGGTCGGCCACGGCATCTCGACCATCGTCGACCTGCGCATGGACGAGGAGCGCGAGGCCGACCCGCCGGCGGACATCCCCGTCGAGGTCGTGCACGTCAACGTGCTCGCCGGCTCGCCGGCCGACTATGGCGAGCAGCTCGACCTGCTGGTCGACGCGAAACCGACGCCGGCCGAGAAGACCAAGGCCGTCTACCTCGACTTCCTCGAGCGCCTCGGCCCCAACTGGGCGGCGGCCATCCGCGCCGTCGCCGACGCGCCGCCAGGCGGCGTCCTCGTCCACTGCCAGGGCGGCAAGGACCGCACCGGCCTCGTCGTCGCGCTACTGCTGAGCCTGGCCGGCGTCTCCGACGACGAGATCGCGGCCGACTATGCGATCAGCGAGCAGAATTTGACCTCCATCCAGCAGGCCTGGGAGGACGACGCCGAGACGGACGACGAGCGCGAGCGGCGCCGCCAGATCGGCCGCACCCCGCCCGACGCCATGCGCGGCGTGCTCGCCGAGCTCGAGCGCCGGCACGGCTCCGTCCGGCAGTTCCTGCTGGACGTCGGCGCGACTCCGGACGAGCTCGACCGCGCCGTCGCGCGCCTCCGCTGACTCGGTAACAACCCCGATGCGCCCACCGAGCACCGCTGCGACGCTCGGAGCGTGGCCGTCAGCCTGGACACCCTCGCGGCCGCGTGGCAGCGCGCGTTCGACGCCGCACAGGGCGCCGTCGACGCCACCGGCATCTCGTTGAACGGCGGCCTCGTCCACGAGCGCGCCGAGACGATGGCGCTGCTCGAGGCGATCGCCTACGACATGCACGCCCAGTGCCCCTGGCTCTCCCCCGTGCCGGTCACGCCGGAGCTGCTCGGCCTGCCGCACGGGACGCGGACATGCCTGATCGACCTCGACGGCGTGCTGACCGACAGCGGTGCGCTGCACTCGGCCGCCTGGGCCGAGGTCTTCGACGGGCTGCTCCTCGAAGCCGGCGAGCAGCTGGGCTGGTTCATCCCGTTCGATCGCGGGCGCGAGTACCGCGAGTACGTCGCCGGGCGGCCTCGCATCGAGGCGATCCACGCGTTCCTGTCGAGCCGCGGCATCCAGATCGACGAGAACGCCGCCGAGGACCTCGCCCGGCGGAAGGGCGAGGCGGTGTCGCGTCACCTGCACAGCCACGGCGTGCGCGCACAGCCCGGCGCGCACCGGTTCCTCGACGCCGCCGGCCGCGCCGGGATCACGTGCGGCGTCGTCTCGGCGAGCGCGAGCACCGACGAGATCCTGCGGAGCGCGCACCTCGACGGTCTGGTGGATTTCGTCACCGCCGCCCCCGCCGAGCTCGTCGCGGCCGACCCGGCCGCCGTGGTAATCGCCGATGCTCGAGCCGCAGGCATCCATGTCGTCGGCGTCGGCGCCGACCGCGTCGTACCCGACCTGCCCGCCCTGCTCGACCCGCGCCTGCGCTAGGAGCTAGGCGGTCTGCGGGACCGGCGCAGGCTCACGCCGCCGCCGCAGCCAGAGCTTCCGCAGCTCGAACACGACCATGATCGTCAGGCCGCCGAGGATGCACACGACCCACTCCGAGCCGGTGAGACTCACCGTGTTCAGGAAGCGCTGGCAGATGCGCAGCTCCGTGCCGAATACGATCGCCACGGCCGAGAGCCCCGTCGCGAGCAGCAGCTTGCGGTCGGCGAGCGTCTCGCCGAAGTCGAGGATCGAGCGCGTGGAATCCTTGACCGAGAGGGCCAGGAACACGTTCGCGATCGAGAACGTGGTCAGCCCCATCGTCCGGGCGACGGCAGCGTCGTGCGCATCGTTCGCCCACCAGATCACGCCGAGCGAGGTGCCGCCCATCACGATCCCGGCGACCGCGAGCCAGATCAGCAGCCCCGAGGGGAGGATCTTCTCGTCGACCGGCCGCGGCTTGCGCTCCATCAGGTCGGACGCCGGCTCGCCGTAGCCGAGCCCGATCGCCATGAAGACCTGCGTCGTGAAGTTGACCCACAGCGTCTGCAGCGGCACGAGCGGCACGCCGCCGACGATGTTGAAGATGCTCGCGCCCAGGAACATCGTGATGAACCCGACCAGCGCGGTCATCTGGAAGAGGACGTACTTCTTCAGGTTGTCGTAGAGCCCGCGCCCGATCCGGACGGCCTTCACGATCGTGGAGAAGTCGTCGTCCGTGAGGATCATCACGGCGGCCTCCTTGGAGACCTCGGTGCCGGTGATGCCCATGGCGATGCCGATGTCGGCCCGCTTGAGCGCAGGCGCGTCGTTCACGCCGTCGCCGGTCATCGCGACGATGTGCCCGTGGCGCTTCAGCGTGTCGACGAGCCGCACCTTGTCCTCCGGCGTCACGCGCGCGATGACGCCGATCCCGTCGATGGCCTCGAGCGCCTCGTCGTCGCTCATGGCCGCCCACTCGGCGCCGGTGATGGCGCGCCCCTCGATGCCGAGCTGCAGTGCGATCGCCTCGGCCGTGACCGCGTGGTCGCCGGTGATCATGCGCACCTGGATCCCGGCCTGCTTGGCCTCGGCGATGGCCGCCTTCGCCTGCGGCCGCGGCGGGTCGACGATGCCCACGAGGGCGAGCAGAGTGAGGTCGTCCATGAGCCCGAGCAGGTCGCCGTTCGGATCGAAGGCGGCGGGGTCGAAGTCCTTCCGGGCCGTCGCCAGGACACGCAGGCCCTGCTTGCCGAGGCGCTCGTTCTCGTCCAGGTACCGCTGCCGCATCGGCTCGTCGACCGCGACCGGCCGGAGGTCGTGGCTCAGTGTCGACGTCCCGCGGGCGAGCAGCTGGTCGGGCGCGCCCTTGACGAAGCAGCGGACGACCTCGCGCCCGCTCTCGTCCTGCAGCCGGTGGAACGTCGCCATGAGCTTGTACTCGGCGTCGAACGGGAGCTCGGCCACCCGCGGGTACGCCTCTCGGGTCGAGGGCGTATCGAGCCCGCCCTTCTCCGCCAGGACGACGAGCGCCCCCTCGGTCGGGTCGCCGATGAGCTCGCCGCCGTTCACGACCGCGTCGTTGGCCAGGAGCATCGGGAGCAGGAACTGCTCGAGCGGCACCTCCGGCTGGCCGCCGACGTGCCGGATCTGCCCGTC
Organism: Gaiellaceae bacterium; assembly: GCA_035764425.1. Lineage (GTDB taxonomy): Bacteria > Actinomycetota > Thermoleophilia > Gaiellales > Gaiellaceae > JACVRM01. The sequence continues at coordinate 8,051 of DASTZE010000051.1, read as the reverse complement.
GGTGGAGTAGCCGCTGCCCGAGACGGCGTAGCGGCGGCCCGGGATCGCCAGCTCGACGGCGGTCATCTGGTTCAGCGTCAGCGTCCCCGTCTTGTCGGAGTTGATCGCCGAGGTCGACCCGAGCGTCTCCGTCGAGCGCAGGCGTTTCACGATCGCGTTCGCGCGCGCGAGTATCTGTGTGCCGAGCGAGAGGATCGTCGTGACCACCGCGGGCAGGCCGGTCGGGATCGCGGAGACGGCGAAGGCGATCGCAGCGGTGAAGACCGTGTCGAACGAGTCGCCGCGCGAGAGGTTGAGGATCATCGACAGCGCGACGGCGGCGCCCGCGATCAGCAGGATCTGGTTCGTCAGCGTTCGCAGCTGCCGGGTCAGCGGCGTCTCCGCGTCCTCCTCGGCCTGCAGCAGCCCGGAGATGTGCCCGACCTCGGTGTCCATCCCCGTCGCGGTGACGACGAACGTGCCCGTTCCCCGCGTCGTGTTCGTGTTCATGAAGACCATGCTCGTGCGGTCGCCGAGCGGTGCGTCCTCGGCCGCGACCGGCTCGACGCCCTTCGAGACCGGCACGCTCTCGCCGGTCAGGGCGGACTCGGCGATCTCGAGCGTTGCCGCCTGGAGCAAGCGGCCGTCGGCGGGGACGATGTCGCCCGCCTCGACGTTGACGACGTCGCCCAGGACGAGTTGCTCCGCCGGCAGCTCGGCGAGCGCGCCGCCGCGGCGCACCTTCGCCTTGATGATCATCATCTTCTGGAGCGCGGCGACGGCCGCGGCCGCCTTGCCCTCCTGATTGAGGCCGAGCACCGCGTTCAGCAGCGTCAGCAGGATCAGGACCAGGCCGGTCCCGTACTCCTTGAGCGGGACGATGCTGCCGATCCCCGCGACCAGCAGCACGATCTGCATCGGGTCCTCGTACTGGCGGACGAACGCGTGCCAGCGCGGCTCGGCGGCCGCCTCGGCGAACGTGTTCGGGCCGTACTGCCCGAGGCGCGTCGCCGCCTCGGCCGGGTCGAGCCCGCGCGCCGGATCGACGCCGAGCTCGCGCGCGGCCTCCTCGCCCGTCATCGTGTGCCAGCTCGCCATCCCGGCGGTGAACGCTACGGGAGCGCTGCCGGGTCCCGCCGAGTTACCGCGCTGCCGAGCTCATGACATCAGCCCCGTGTACGCGCTGAGGGCCCAGTCGCCGAAGAACAGCGCGAAGACGGTGCCGAAGGCGAGGAATGGCCCGAATGGGATCCCCATCTTGCGCGCGGCCGACCCGTGACGCGCAAAGAGGAAGGCCGCTGGCACGAGCGAGCTGACCATGCCGACCGCCAGCGCCACCGTCACGGTTCGCCCGCACGCCGCGCCCATGAGGAGCGCCAGCTTGACGTCGCCCATCCCCATTCCGCTCGGGTACACGAGCGCCGCCAGGAAGAGGAAGAGCGAGGCGCCGAGCGCGCACAGCGCCCACTCCACACTCGGATGCAGCGCCGTGTTGGCGACCAGCACGATCGCGAACGACGGCAGCGTGATCCTGTTCGGGAGGATCCGGTGCTCGAGGTCGATCGCCGACAGCGCGACGAGCGTCGCGCACGTGAACGCCGCGACGAGCGCATCGCCGGTCAGGCCGAAATGGAAGAAGCAGGCCGCGACCAGGAAGGCGGTCGTCAGCTCGACCAGCGGGTAGCGCCAGCTGATCGGTTCCCGGCACGAGCGGCAGCGCCCGCGCAGGAGCGCGAACGAGAGCAGCGGGATGTTGTCGTACCACGCGATCTCGTGCCCGCACGAGGGGCAGGCAGAGCGGCCGCGGACGACCGACACGCGCTGCGGCATCCGGCCGGCGACGACGGTCAGGAAGCTCCCGATCGCCATGCCGGGCCAGAACGCGACCGCTGCGAGCGCGAACTCCACGCTCCCTTATCGGCGCCGCGGGCAGGAGGGTTGAGCGGTGCCGGAAGGGTCAGCGGCCGCCGCGCCCGAGCGCGTCGACGGCGCGAAGCGGCGCCCGGGCGAGTCCGCGCGCCTCGCCCGGGTGGGCAAGCTCTCCGCGGACGAGTGCGTCGACCGCACGCCAGACGGGCGGCAATGCAAGCAGCGCAAAGGTCAGGCGCGGGAAGCGGTCGAGCGCGAGCTTCGCCTTCCACGAGGCAGCCGCATGGACGCCGATCGCGCGGTCGAGCGCGGCCGAGTATGGCTCGAGCGTGTGCGCGCGGCCGGCCAGCAGGTCGAGGGCGGCGTCCGCGGCGAGCCTGCCGCTGACGAAGGCCTCGTACATCCCGTCGCCGGACAGCGGGTCGACGAGCCCGGCCGCGTCGCCGGCGAGGGCGACCCGCCCGCGCGCGGGCGGCGACGGCGGCCGCCGGAGCGGGAGCCGATAGCCGCGGAGGCTCTCGACCTCGCTGCGCGGGATGCCGTGCTCGTCGCAGAGCCGCCACAGGTGTTCGCGGAGGTGCGGGCCCTCGTGCTCCCACCCGCCGACGCCCACGTTGACGTGGTCGCCCTTCGGAAAGACCCAGCCGTAGCCGCCGGCAATGGAGCCGAGCTCGACGACGGCCGTCCCGGCAAAGCGCTCGGCACGCGCGGCGGCGTTCGCGACGTTGCCCTCGAGCGCAACGCCGTAGGTGATCCGCTGCTCGAGCCCGACGGAGCGCGCGGTGACGCCGTTGACGCCGTCTGCGCCGATGATCGCCTCGGCGGCCAGCGTCCCGCGTGTGGTCTCGACCAGACCGTCGTCGCCGACCGCCGTGACCTTCGTGCCGTCACGCAGGTCGGCGCCGGCAGCAGCCGCCTGCTCGGCGAGGTAGGCGTCGAGGCGGATCCGCTGCGTCATCGCCACGAGCCGCCCGCGCGACCGTCGGGTTATCCGGCGTCCGTAGCGAAGCCCGAGCTCCATGCGGTCGACCTCGTGCTCGACCACCGGCGACACGTCGACCGGCACCTCGCGCAGTGCGCGGCCCGTGAGCCCGCCGCCGCACGGCTTGTCGCGCGGGAACGTCGCCCGCTCGAGCAGCGCCACGCGCGCGCCCGCGCGCGTGAGACAGCGGGCCGCGGTCGACCCCGCCGGCCCGGCTCCGACCACGACGACGTCGAACCGCTCCATCGGGGCCGATGCTACGCCCCGGCTACAATCCGGCGTCCCGGGGGTGTTCCCGAGCGGCCAAAGGGGACGGGCTGTAAACCCGTTGGCTCAGCCTTCGGAGGTTCGAATCCTCCCGCCCCCATTCGCACCCGACTCGTAGAGCGGAAACCGCATGGTTGAGCCATCGTGTTTCCGCGATTCGTGCGACAAGTGCGACTGCGTGCCGTCCCTGGTGCGGTCCCGAAAATCGCGAGTGTCGAGCGCAGGGGACGTCGCGGCGCAGCGTCCAGATCCAGCCGGCCGTGGCTGTCGCTGCGCGCACAGGACGAGCGCGAGCCCCAACGGACGTTCAGGAAGCGTTCAGAGGCCGCCCGGCCGTCAGGATCGCCCACGCGAACCAGGTCGCGGCGCGCGAAAACGGCCGCGCGATACGGTCGCGCGATCGACCGCATCCGCACCTTCCGCGCGCCCGGCCGCGTCAACCTGATCGGCGAATACACGGATCTCGCCGGCGGCCTCGTGCTGCCAGCGGCGCTCGAGCTGGGCGTGACCATCGAGGCGCGGCGCGGGGACACGATCCGGCTGACCTCGCGCGAGCGGCCCGGCGACGTGAATGTCGCCGCCGACGGGTCGCCGGTCGGCGCCGCGCCCTCCGGGTGGGGCCGCTACGTGGCGGCGGTCGCGGTGGAGCTCGACGCGCTCGGCCGTCCGCCGGTCGGGCTCGACGGCGAGGTGTCGTCGACGCTCCCCATCGGCACCGGGCTTTCGTCGTCTGCGGCGCTGGAAGTGGCGGTCGCGGTCGCGCTGGCGGCTGTCTCGGAGTGGGAGGTGCAGCCGCTCGAGCTGGCGCAGGCGGCGCAGCGTGCTGAGCTGCGGGCCGTCGGCGTGCCGTGCGGGATCATGGATCAGGCCGCGTCACTGCTCGGTCGCGCGGGGCACCTGCTCCTGCTGGACACCCGCTTGCTCGAGTACGAGCACGTGCCGTTCCCTGAGCGCCTGGCGCTCGTGATCGTCGACTCGGCCGTCTCACGCCGCCTCGAGCACTCCGCCTACGGGGAGCGGCGCGCCGAGCTCGAGACTGCGCTCACAGCGCTCGACGGCCGCCCGCTGGACGATGCCGACCCCGACGCGCTCGCCCTCGACCCGGTGCAGGCCCGCCGCCTGCGCCACGTCGTGACGGACCATGCCCGCGTGCGCGAGACGGTCGCTCTGCTCCGCGACCCGACCGACGCGAGTCTCGCCCGTCTCGGCGACGTGTTCCGCGCGGGCCAACAAAGCCTGCGCGACGACCTGGACGTCACGGTCCCCGAGATGGATCTGCTCGTCGACCTCGCCTACGAGCACGGCGCTCTCGCCGCCCGGATGACCGGCGGGGGCTTCGGCGGCTCCATCGTCGCGCTCGCGGCCGCAGACGAAGCGCAGCGCGTCGCTGCGGCAACCCGCGCCGCTTACGAGGAGCGCACCGGACGACGCGCCGCGAGCGTCGTCTCCCGCCCGGCGGCGGGCGCCGGCGAGGTTCCGTGAAGCTGCGAAGGGCCAGGTATTGGGGCATGCGTAGTTTCCGGCGAGGCCGTTGCGGCCGCCCTCGGATGCCCGGTCCGGTGTGAGCACGCACGATTTTCCCGCACAAAAAGGGGTTCACGGGGGCATCCGGGATCAGTAGGGTGCGGCCGTCGCTCCCAGAGAGCGTACGAGAGGAGGAGTTGCATGAGGAAGTTCGCAGTCGTCCTGGCACTCGCCGCCTGCGCGGTGGGTGTTGCCGTCACCACGGGGTCAGCAAAGACCCACAGGGTGGCGGCCACCCAGGCCAACCAGCTCGAGGTGTTCTCGTGGTGGACCGGCGGCGGTGAGGCACACGGCCTGCAGGCTCTGATCAAGATCTGGAACAAGAACAACCCGACGACGCCGTTCAAGAACGAGACCGTCGCGGGTGGGGCCGGCTCCAACGCCAAGGCGGTGCTCGCGCAGCGCCTGGCCGCGCACAAGCCGCCGGACTCGTTCCAGGGCCATGCGGGAGCCGAGCTGCTCGACTACGTGAAAGCGGGTCAGCTCGAGCCCATTGACTCTGTCTACAAGCAGTACGGGTTCCTGAAGGTGTTCCCGAAGCAGCTGGTGAGCCAGATCACCTACAAGGGCCACCTCTACTCGGTGCCGGTGAACATCCACCGGGCGAACATCCTGTGGTTCAACCCGAGCGTTCTGAAGAAGAACGGCATCTCCGTCCCGACGACCTGGGCGGCGTTTATGACCGCCCTGTCGAAGTGCCAGGACGCCGGCCTGACCCCGCTGGCGCTCGGCGAAGCGTGGACGCAGATGCATCTGTTCGAGACGACCATGATCGCCACGATCGGGCCGGCCGGCTGGAACGCACTCTGGAAGAAGGGCGGCAACTGGAACAGCGCCGGCGTCAAGGCGGGGCTGAACCGCTTCAAGTCGATCCTGGACTACACGAACACCGATGCGGCCTCGCTCACGTGGCAGGACGCGTCCAAGCTCGTGGCCGACGGCAAGGCCTGCTTCAACATCATGGGCGACTGGGCCGACGGGTACTTCCGGATCGACCTGAAGAAGACGCCGAACAAGACGTACGGCTGGGCGGCTGTCCCGGGCACCTCCGGTGTCTACGACTGGCTGTCCGACAGCTTCACGCTCCCGAAGGGCGCGCCGCATCGCGACGCCGCGATCAAGTGGCTCGGCTTCCTCGGCAGCAAGCAGGCTCAGGACACGTTCAACCCGCTCAAGGGCTCGATCCCGGCGCGGAAGGACGCGAACCCGAAGCTGTACGACACGTATCTCAAGTGGGCACTGCAGCAGTGGAAGACCGACAAGCTGGCCGGCTCCCTGACACACGGCGTGGTCGCGTACCCGGCGTGGTCGACGGACGTCAGCACGGCGATCCAGCTGTTCGTGCAGACCAAGGACGTGAACTCGTTCCAGAAGGCGCTCGTCGACGCGGCGAAGAAGCGCGCCACTTAGGAGCGACGGAAGGTAGGTAGTTGAGTTGATCAAGGACGGTTCGAGGGGGAAGTGAGGGGCCTCCGGCGTTGGGGGCCGGGGCTGCTCCTCGTCTCCCCCTCAATCGTCCTGATCGGAGTCTTCGTCTACGGCCTGATCGGCTGGAACGCGAGGGTCTCGCTCAGCAACTGGCGCCAGCAGGAGCACACGACCGGCTGGGCCGGCTTCGCGACGTACCGCGAGCTGCGCGACGACCCGCGCTTCGCGATCGACGTGCACCACATCATCGGGTTCACCGTCACCTTCATCCTGGCGACGCTGATCCTCGGCGCATTCCTTGCGTTCCTGCTCGAGAAGGGCGTCCGCGGCGAGGGGTTCTTCCGGTCGATCTACCTGTTCCCGATGGCGATCTCGTTCATCGCCGCCGGCATCGTGTGGCGCTGGCTGATGAACCCCGCGCCGGGCGACCGGGCGTCAGGCCTGAACGTCGTCTTCGACAAGCTGCACCTGAGCTTCCTCGGCGGGCAGTGGTGGCAGGACCCGAACCACGGCATGTCTGCGATGGCGATTCCCGCCATCTGGGCACTGTCGGGGTACGTGATGGCGCTGTACCTGGCCGGGTTCCGCGGCGTGCCCGAGGAGCTCCGTGAGGCGGCGCGCATGGACGGCGCGTCCGAGTACCGCGTCTACCGGCACGTCGTGTTCCCGTACCTGCGACCCGTCACGCTCGCGGCCCTGATCATCATGGGCCACATCTCGATCAAGGTGTTCGACCTGATCGTGGCGATCGGCGGCAAGCAGATCATCTCCGAGGTGCCCGCCGTCTACATGTGGGTGCTGATCTACGACTCGCACGACTACGCGAAGGGCGCCGCCATCGCGACGCTGCTGCTGATCGCGATCTCGGTGCTCGTCATCCCGTACCTGATCTACACCGTGCGCCAGGAGCGGCAGGCCGCGTGAGCACGACCACGGCCGTCGAGCCCGTCGCCACGCCGGTCGAATGGGTGCCCCGCCACCGCAAGCGCGGGCGCGGGAAGTGGCTCAAGTACCTGGCGCTGCTCTTCTTCGCGGTGCTCATCCTGACGCCGGTCTACATCCTGCTCGTGACGAGCTTCAAGCCGCTCGCCGAGACCGACGCGTCGCACGCATGGAGCCTGCCGTCGAGCTGGACGCTCGACGGCTGGCGGCAGGCGTGGGACGGCCTGTCCAGCAGCCTCGGCAACAGCTTCAAGCTCGTCATCCCCGCGACGATCTTCTCGTGCATCCTCGGCTCGCTGAACGGGTTCGTGCTCTCCAAGTGGCGCTTCCCAGGGGCGAATGTCGTCTTCACCTTCATGCTCTTCGGGCTCTTCATCCCGTACCAGGCGGTGATGATCCCGATGATCCAGCTGTTCGACGACGCGAGCCTGCCGACGGGCATCCCGCGCCTCGTCCTGGCGCACGTCATCTACGGGATCCCGATCACCACTCTGATCTTCCGCAACTACTACGCGACGATCCCCGACGAGCTGATGGAGGCTGCGCGCGTCGACCGCGCCGGGATGCTGCGCAGCTACTGGTCGATCGTCCTGCCCCTGTCCGCGCCGGCGTTCGTCGTCGCGGCGATCTGGCAGTTCACCTCGATCTGGAACGACTTCCTGTTCGCGGTCTTCATCATCACCGACCCGAGCAAGTGGCCGGTGACCGTCGCGCTGAACAACACGACGGGGTCGCTTGTCACGCCGTACAACGTGCAGATGGCAGGCGCGCTGCTCGCGTCGCTGCCGACGCTTGCGGTCTACATCATCCTCGGCCGCTACTTCATCCGCGGCATGATGGCTGGCTCCCTGAAAGGCTGACGCCGTGGCGGACATCGTCCTGCAGGACATCAACAAGCGCTACCCGAACGGCTTCCACGCCGTGAAAGACCTCAGCCTGGAGATCCAGGAAGGGGAGCTGCTCGTGCTCGTGGGGCCGTCGGGCTGCGGCAAGACGACCGCGCTGCGGATGATCGCCGGACTCGAGGACATCACCTCGGGCGACCTGTACATCGGCGGGC
>DASTZE010000050.1:0-10669 GCA_035764425.1 Gaiellaceae bacterium | reverse complement strand
TACGAGAGGACCGGGACGAACAGACCTCTGGTGTATCAGTCGTCGTGCCAACGGCGCTGCTGATTAGCCACGTCTGGATGGGATAACCGCTGAAAGCATCTAAGCGGGAAGCCCACCTCGAGATGAGGCTTCCCATCCCCTTGAGGGAGTAAGAGCCGTGGGAGACCACCACGTTGATAGGCGGGACGTGTAAGCGCAGCAATGCATTGAGCGGACCCGTACTAATTGCTCGAGGTCTTGATTTTGAACACCACGAAGCCACTATGGAGTTTTGAGGGTGCGCGAACAGCACGCGCAGATGCCTTACAAGTTTCGGCGGTTATGGCGGCGGGGGTACACCTCTTCCCATTCCGAACAGAGAAGTTAAGCCCGCCAGCGCCGATGGTACTCGGGGAGCAATCCCCCGGGAGAGTAGGTCGCCGCCGAATTAATTCGAAGAGAGCCGCGGGAGCGGCTCTTTTTCTTTGCTCAGACGGGCAGCGTGAGCGACTCGAGGTCGCGTGGGTAGTACGTGAGCCACTCGACGCCGTCATCGGTCACCGCGACGGTGTCCGAATGCCGGAAACCGCCCAACGACGGCGCATAGAGCCCCGGCTCGACCGTGAAGACCATGCCCGGCCGGATCTCGGTGGGGTCGCCGCGGTCGAGGAACGGCCCCTCGTGGTAGCGCAGCCCGATCGCGTGCCCGACGTGATGCCGCCAGTTGTCCCAGAGCGAGTGCTCGTCGTAATACCGGCGCACAACCCGGTCCACCTCCGCACACGCCTCGCCCGGGCGAATCGCGCCGACAGCAAGGTCCTGCAACGCGACCATGTGCGTGAAGAAGCGCTGCTGCTCGTCCGAAGCCGGCCCGATCACCATCGTGCGCTCGAGCTCCGAGTGGTAGCCCCACACGGGAGCGGTAGCACCGGTCACGAGCACGTCGCCCGCCTCGAAGACGATGTTGTTGGCGTGGGCGTGCGGAATCGAAGCGTTCCGCCCAATCTGGCCGCGGTAGGCCGCGAGCGCGCCCTCGAACCACAGGCTCTGCGCGCGGTAGCGCGGCCCGATCGCATCGAGCATCGACGACGTGGCCTCGTTGGAGGCTCGCCGTTCGACCTCTGTCTCGGTCACGCCGGGCCGCGTGTAGCGCTGGAGGAGCGTGTGCGCCAGGTTTCCCCAGACGCAGCTCTCGCGCAGCAGGGCGATCTCCGCCGGCGACTTGATCGCCATCTGGTCCTCCACCAGATCCGCGATGTGCGTCCACTCGCCGAGCCCCGGCCCGCGGTAGCCGAAGATCCAGGGATACCCGTCCGCATCTGCGCCGAGGGCACCGCGAACCCCGAGGGCGTCCAGAAGCTCCCGCAGCGCCTCCATGGGATGGCGCTCGCCCGGGTATTCATCGTAGTGCGAGACCTCCGAGACGGCCGTGTTCATTCGCGCGTGCTCGAGCTCGAGCCGCGGCACGAGCATCCCCCCGCGCCCATCTGCCCCGAGCGCGAACGCCAGCGGCCGCTCCGTCGGGATGAAGAAGAACCCGCTGTAGTAGTGAACATAGTGTGGATCGAACAGCACCGCCCCGCTGAGCCCGCGCTCCTCGAGCGCCGCCGCAAACGCCGAACGCCGCCCGGCGAACTCCTCCTCCGAGATCCGCACGGCGGCGAATCTACTCGTAGAGGGTCAGCGTTGCGATCACGACGTAGATGCCGATCAGGGCGAGTCCCTCGAACGGCAGCGCCTCGCCGTCTCCGGTCGTCTGCCAGATGACGATCGCGGCCAGCGCGAGCGCCGCGATGTACACGATCGGCAGCTCGAACGTCAGGTGATGCGTGAACGCGAGCGAGACCAGCACCAGCGCCGGCCACAGGAACGCGCTGATCTGGGACACCGAGTTCTTCACGACCGAGACCGCGAGCTCGGAGCGCTGCTTCCACGCCAGTACGACGCCGGTCGCGTTCTCGACCGCGTTCCCGGCGATCGCCGCGATCACCAGCCCGGCGAACGCGCTCGAGATGCCGAGCTTGTCGATCGTCGGGCCCAGCTCGTTGACGAACCAGTCCGACGCGAACGCGGAGCCGACGCCGGCGACCGCAAGCAGCGCGACCGCGACCGAGAGCGCCACGCGCGGCGGCGCCATGCTCGGCTCCGGCCGGTCGTCGCGGAGGTACGGGATGAGCCACGCCAGATAGACCACGAGGATCACGACGGCGCCGACCGCGGAGATCACCTCGATGTTGTCGCTCGCCTTGTCGTTCGACGCCGTCGACGCGCCCGTGATGACGATGAGGAACGTCGTGGTCAGCACGAGCGTCGAGGTGTCGTTGGGCAGCCGCCGCCCGAAGCGCATCACCCCGTCCGGCGACCGCAGCGCACCGGTCACGATCACGATCCCGAGCACGACGGCGCCGTTCGCGAAGATCGACCCCAGCAGCGAGAACTGCGCGACGACGACCTCGCCCGCCGACAGCGCGAACAGGACAATGAAGAACTCGGGCAGGTTGCCGAGCGTCGACTGGAGCACGCCCGTGACCGCGGGCCCGAACCGCTCACCCACCTGTTCGGTCGAGAACGAGACGATCCACGCGAGGCCTGCGAGCGCCAGCGTCGCCACCGAGAACGCCAGCACGGAGGGCGCGCCCGCGTAATGCAACACGCCGGCGGCCACGAACACGGCCGTCGTCGCGCCGACGAGGACCTGCTCCCAGCGCCTCACGCCGCGCGCACCCGCTCGCGCCACTCGGGGTCGAGGGCGCGCAGGCGCGCGATCCGCTCGCCGGGCGGGGGCTGTGTCGCGAACAGCGCCGGCAGCCCGCGCTCCGGGAACGGATCGAGGGTGTAGAGCGGGGCCGTCGCCGGGTTGGCGCGCAGCTCGACCAGCTCGCTCGCCTGCTCGAGCCGCAGCAGGGCATCAGCGAGGCCGTGCGGGCTCTCGCACGTCGAGGCGGCGAGCGCGTCCGCCATGAACTCGCGCCTTGGCGACAGCAGGGCGTTCACGATCGCCGATGCGATCGGGCCGAGCACGAAGAGCAGCGCGCGCGACGCGAACCCGCCGACGCGAGAGAGCTCCACCAGCGCGGCCGCGACGACCACGGCGGGCGTGGCCACCGTCACGTCACGCGTCCGGATGTGGGCGATCTCGTGGGCGAGCACGCCGTCGAGCTCCGCCGGCGGCAGCGCCTGGATCAGCCCCTGGCTGACCCCGACCGCCGACCCGACAGGCCCGCGGCCCGCCGCCCATGCGCGCGGAAAGCCGTCACGGACGATGTAGACCTTCGGCGGCGCGATCCCGCCGCGGGCCGCAAGGCGCTCGATCGTCGAGCGCACCACCGGCAGCTCGCCGCGCGGCAGCTCCTCCGCGCCGACAAGCCCGGCGACGATCCGCTCGCCGTACCAGTAGATGCTTGCCGCGGCGAGCACGACCGCGAAGACGGCGATCAGCCCGACACGCAGGCCGGCGGCCCACCAGCCGAGCAGCCCGGGAAGGGCGGCGGACACAAGCAGGAACAGCCACGCCTTCGCGAGGTTCGCGAGGATCGTGCGCCCGGCCCGCGGGCGCTCAGTTGTCGTCTTCGCGCTCGTCCTCGACGAACCCGCGTGGCGGCCAGTCCGGTTCCGGCGCGTCGCACCGGCTCGTGCAGTGCAGCGACGCGATGTTCTGCAGCGGGATCAGGATGTGGCCGTTCAGCTCGATGTGCGCCACGTCGTCCACGGCGCAGTAGGCGGTTAGGACACCGTCCTGGTAGTCGCCGCCGAAGAGCGCGACCTCCACCTGCTCGCCCTTGTACTTGCTGGTGTAGTCCTCCACGCGCCGGGTCAGTCTAACGCGCGGACGGTCCCGTCCAAGACGGCGATTCGGGACACGTCGCAATTTGCGATCGGAGGCTGCCGGCGCCGCTCCTCCGGATATGGCAGGCCCTCCGCGTCCATGAGGATCACGCGCATCGCGCCGCCGTGCGCGACCACGAGGATGCGCTCGCCCGGGTGGGCGGCGGCGAGGCGGTGCACCGCATCGCGCACGCGCGCCGCCAGTGTCAGATGATCCTCGACGTCGCCCTCGCCCTCGTTGCCGTCGCGCCAGCGCGCCCACGCGCCTGGCCACCGCGCCTCGAGCTCGTCGACCGTCTTGCCCTCCCAGGATCCGAAATTGCGCTCGCGGAGCGCCGGGTCGACGACGACGGGCAGATCGAGGCGCCCGGCCAGGATCTCGGCCGTCTCGCGAGCGCGGTCCAGGTCGCTCGAGTAGACCGCCGTGATGGGCTCGCCGGCGAGCTCGTCCGCCAGTGCGTTCGCCTGCGCGCGGCCGCGGTCGTTCAGCGGCGAGTTCGTCTGCCCCTGGATGCGCCGTGCGGCGTTCCAGTCGGTCTCACCGTGGCGCACGAGGAGAATGGTCGTCTCCGGCACGGCGCTACGGTAGCCGTGTGGATCTCGGGCTCCACGACCGCGTCTGCGTCGTCACCGGTTCGACGGCCGGGATCGGTCTCGAGGTAGCGCGCCAACTCGCGTCCGAGGGCGCGCTCGTCGCCGTGTGCGGCCGCGACCGCGAGCGCACGCAGCGTGCCCGCGAGCAGACCGGCGCGGCCCTGGCCGTCGTCGCCGATCTGTCCGAGGCGGCCGCCCCCGAGCACGTCGTCCGGCACACGGCCGAGGCGCTCGGCGGCCTCGACATCCTCGTCAACAACGTCGGCTTCGCGCGCCAGATCGGCCTCGACCGGCTGTCCGACGAGGACTGGGACGCCATGTGGGACCTGAACGTCATGAGCTACGTGCGCGCGATCCGCGCAGCGATCCCGCTCATGCAGGAGCGGGGCGGAGGCGCGATCGTGAACGTGTCCTCGACGTCCGGGAAGCGGCCGTCCACCTCGATGCCGGAGTACTCGGTCGGCAAGGCGGCCGTCCTATCGCTCTCGCGGCTCGTCGCCGACACCTACGCGCGCGAGGGGATCCGCTGCAACGCCGTCACGCCCGGGCCCACGGCAACGGGCGCCTGGCTGGATCCGGGCGGCCTCGCCGACCAGCAGGCGGCCCGCACCGGCAAGACGCGCGACGACGTGCTCGCCGCGGTCGCCGGCGGGCGGCCGCTCGGCCGTTTGGCCGAGCCCGACGAGATCGCCTCGGTCGTCACCTTCCTCTGCTCAGACCGGGCGTCGTACGTCACGGGCGCGGCGTGGAGCGTGGATGGTGGCACTGTCCCGATCATCGTGTAACGCTCCGCACCATGTCTGATCTCACGGCGGGGGTCACCGTGGGTGGTTACCGCATCGAGTCGCTGATCGGGCGCGGCTCGTCCGGCTCGGTGTACCTCGCGCACGAACAGAGCCTCGACCGGCCCGTCGCGCTCAAGACGCTCCTCCCGGAGCTTGCGGCCGACGAGCAGTTCCGCGAGCGCTTCCTGCGCGAGTCGCGCCTCGCCGCGGCGCTCGAGCATCCCGCGATCCTCCCGATCTACGCCGCGGGCAAGGCAGACGGTGTCGTCTACCTCGCGATGCGCTTCGTCGACGGCGCGGACCTCGGCCGGCTGATCGAGCACGGCCCGCTCGAGCCCGAGCGCGCGCTCGACCTGCTCGCGCAGGCCGCCGAGGCGCTTGACGCTGCGCACCGGCGCGGCCTCGTCCACCGCGACGTGAAACCGGGGAACATCCTCGTCGACGACACCGGCCGTGCGTACCTGACCGACTTCGGCCTCGCCAAGCATGCGTCGTCCGTCAACAGCCTCGCGCGCGACTCGCCCTTCGCCGGCACCATCGACTACATCGCGCCCGAGCAGGCGCGCGGCGAGGAGATCGACGGCCGCACCGACGTGTACTCGCTCGGCTGCGTGCTCTACGAGACGCTGACGGGAGAGCCGCCCTTCCGGCGTGCGAGCGAGCTCGCCTCCGTGCTGGCCCATCTGAACGACCCGCCGCCGGCGACCGGCACGCAGCTCGACGCGGCCCTTGCGCACGCGCTCGCGAAGAGCCCCGAGGATCGGCCCGCCACCGCGACCGCCTTCATCGCGGAGGCGCGCGCCGCGCTCGGGGGCTCCGCGTCGGCGCCACAGGCGCGGGTGGCGCAGCTGCGCACCTTCCTGATCACCGACGTACGCGGCTACACGCGCTACACGCAGGAGCACGGCGACGAGGCGGCGGCCGCGCTGGCCGCGCAGTTCGCCGAGCTCGTGAACGATGTCGTCTCGCGGCGCGACGGCAGGCTGCTCGAGCTGCGCGGCGACGAGGCGCTCGTCGTCTTCGAGTCGGCCCGCAAAGCGCTCCAGGCCGCGGTCGAGCTGCAGCAACGCGCCACCGAGCTTCCCCGAGGGATCGGCATCGGGCTAGACGCCGGCGAGGCCGTCCCCGTCGGGCGCGGCTACCGCGGCGCCGCCCTCAACACGGCCGCGCGGCTCTGCGCCAAGGCCAGCCCCGGCGAGATCCTGGCAAGTGAAGGCGTGGTGCATCTCGCGGGCTCCGCGCCGGGCGTCGGCTACGGGATCCGGCGGCCCGAGCGGCTCAAGGGCTTCGAGCGCCCGATCGTCGCCGTCGAGATCCATCCGGCGGGCGAGCTGCGCGGGCACCGCCGCGCGCGGAGCCTGCAGGCACGTGCCCGCGCGACGCGGCGCGCCACACGTGTCGCCGGCCTCGTGCTCGTGGTCGCCCTCGCGGCGGCGATCGCCGCCGCGGTCGTGCTCTCCGGTGGCGAGGAGCCGGCGCTCGCAGCCAACAGCCTGGGCGTCCTCGACGCCGCCTCGGGCAAGCCGCGGACGGTGATCCGCTCGCCCGGCGACGTCAACGGCTTCATCGGCGCCGACGATGCGCTCTGGGCAATCGCCGCCGGGGGGCATGTCATCCGGCGGGTGGACGACGCCAAGCGCCAGCTCGGCAAGCAGTTCGCACTGCCCGTCGCCCCGTGGGGATTTGCCCCGGTGCCGCTCGACGGGTCGCTATGGGCAACCGATCCCGATCACCCGACGCTGCTCCAGATCGATCCGCGCTACGGCAGCTCCCAGCCGATCAAGCTTCCGCCCGGCCGGGAGGCGGACGGCCCGCAGAACGCTCAGGGAGTCGCCGTGGGCGGGAGGTCCGTCTTCGTCGCGTACGGCTACCCGAAGCGGGTCGCCCGGTACACGCCGTCGAGTGGCCGTCTGGTCTCGCGCCAGGTCGACGCCGGTGCGATCTACGACGCGCTCGTAGCCGCAGCGGGTGCCACCGTCTGGCTCATAGACCGGGACGGCAGTCGCCTGCTGCGCCTGGATCCGGACACGCTTCGCGTGCAGGCGACGGCGCGGCTCCACGCGGGGAACGTCACGGACGCCCGCGTGTCCCACGGCTCGCTTTGGGTCGCGATGCAAGGCGACGGCGGCGTCTGGGAGATCGACCGGGACGGTGGCGTCGTCGGCAAGGTCGCGACGGGCCAGGTGCCGTACGCGCTCGCGACCGGAGGCGACGCGCTGTGGGTGACCAACGCGAACAGCGGGACGGTGACGAAGATCGACCCGGAAACGGGCGAGGCGACGTCGTATCCCACGGGCCACCGTCCCGTGGCGATCGGCGTCATCGGGTCGGACGTCTGGGTCTACGCGGGCCTGGGCGCCGCGGACGCGAACGCGCGCGTCAGCGGCGAGGTCGTGCGCCAGGCGGCGGTGGGGGACCCGTACTTCAACCTCGACCCGGTTGTCTGCTGCACCGCCGAGCTGCTCGCGCTCCAGTTCGCGCTGGGGGCGCAGCTGATGGACTACCGGCCGGGCCGCGGCGGAGCCGCCCGCATCGTCCCGTACGTCGCGCGCGGCCAGCCGGAGGTGCGCGACGGCGGGCGGACCTGGACGTTCCGGATCCGGCCCGGTTTCCGCTTCTCGCCGCCGTCGGGGCAGATGGTCACGGCCGAGACCTTCCGCTACACGCTCGAGCGGGCGATCTCCCCGAAGCTGACGAACCAGTACTGCCACGACCTGCTGCTGCCGGACGTCGTGGGCGAGGATGCGTACCGCGCCGGGAAGTCCCCGCACGTGAGCGGGATCACCGTGCGCGGCGACCGGCTCACGATCTCCCTCGTCGCCCCGTCCTTCACGCTGCCGGCGCGGCTGGCGATGCCGTGCCTGACGGCGGTGCCGGTCGGGACGCCCGTCGAGCCTGCCGGCCTGGAGGAACCGATCCCCTCGGCGGGGCCCTACTACGTCGACGACAACCTCCAGAACTTCCAGCTCGTCGTGAAGAGGAACCCGAACTACGGCGGGGACCGCACGCGGGGCGTCGACGGCCTCGTCGTCACCGAGGGCCTCAGTCCCGAGCAGGCCGCGCAGGCGGTCGAGGACGGGACGGCGGACTGGGCGGTCGACGAAGACGAGCCGCCGGCGCCGGCGTTCGCACCGGATGGGCACTTCGCGCAGGCGACGCCGCGCCGGTATCTGCGCCGCCCGGTCAGCGGAACGCGGTTCCTGCTCTTCAACACCGTGGCCGGGCCGCTCACCGACGTGCGTCTGCGCCGCGCCGTCGGACTCGCAATCGACCGGCGCAAGCTGGCGGGGATTGTCGGCGGCGAGCCGCGGGCGCTGCTCCTGCCGCCGGGTGTCCCGGGCTTCGGCGCCGACACCCGCGTCGGGCCGGCGTTGGTGCGTGCGCGGCGCCTGGTCGGCGGCCGGCATCCGCGGCTCGTGCTCGCGGCGCACATCGCGAACGACGCGAACCACGCCGCCGGCGACGAGATCCGCAAGGACATGCGGCGGATCGGCATCGACGTCGACCTGCGGTTCGACGCCGACCCGTGGGCGCTCGCGAAGCAGGGTCATCCGCGCGTCGACATGCTGCTCGACGGGTGGTTTGCCGACTACCCCGACGGCTTCTCGTTCATGAGCACGCTGCTCGATCCGGTCCGCGCAGACGGCTTCTACCCGCGATTCGTCCGGGATCCGCACTGGCTGGCGCGGATCCGGGCGGCGGCGCGCACGCGCGGCCCTGCCCGGGCCGCGGCGTACCGGCGGCTCGATGTCGACCTCGCGCGGGGGCCGGTGCCGATCACCGGGATCGCCGCGGCCTACGGCGCGTCGCAGCTGTTCTCCGCGCGCGTGACCTGCCGCAACGTCCTCGATTTCTTCGGCGCCCTCGCCGATCCGACGGGCTTCTGCCTCCGGTAGCACCGATACCGTAGGCAGGAATGCCCGAGCTCACCCGAACGGTCGCAGAGGGCTTCGCGGAGCGGATCCGCGAGCAGGAGGACGCCTGGCTGTCACCGCTCGCCGTCCGCTCATACGAGTCGCGCGGCCGGGCCGAGCCCGAGACCGAGAGCGACCTGCGCACGCCGTTCCAGCACGACCGCGACCGGATCGTCCACTCGAAGGCCTTCCGCCGGCTCAAGCACAAGACCCAGGTGTTCATCTCGCCCAAGGGCGACCACGTGCGCACCCGGCTCACGCACACGCTCGAGACGACCGGCATCGCCCGCGGCGTCGCCCGAGCCCTCCAGCTGAACGAGGATCTGGTCGAGGCGGTCGGGCTCGGCCACGACCTCGGTCACGCGCCGTTCGGCCACGCCGGTGAGGAGGCGTTGGACGCGCTCCTGCGCGAGCAGTACGGCGTCGGCTTCCGCCACAACGAGCACTCGCTGCGCGTCGTCGACGTGCTCGAGCGCGAGGGCCGCGGCATGAACCTCACCTGGGAGGTACGCGACGGCATCCTCAACCACACCGGAGAGAACCTGCCGGCCACGCTCGAGGGCCGCGTCGTGCGCATCGTCGACCGGGTCGCCTACATCAACCATGACATCGACGACGCCGTCCGCAGCGGGCTGCTCGCACCGGCGGATCTGCCGCGCGCCGAGCTCGAGCTGCTCGGCGACACGGGCTCGCACCGCATCGACACGCTGGTGCACGACCTCGTCGAGACCTCGGCGGCCGCCGGAGATATCCGCCAGAGCGACGAGATCGGCGGCGCCATGCTGGCCTTGCGACGGTTCATGTTCGAACGCGTCTACCTCGGCCCGGCGTCGCAGACGGAGCACGCGCGTGCCGCCGAGACGGTCGGCCGCATCTTCGAGCACCTGCGCGGGCACCCCGACGCGCTGCCGCCCGCGCCGGGCGAGCTTCCGCAGCGGATCACCGACTACGTCGCCGGCATGACCGACCGGTACGCGCTCGCGTACGCGGCGGCGCTGTAATGGCGCGCATCAAGGACTCGTCGATCGACGCCGTTCGCGCGGCGATCGACATCGTCGACCTGATCGGCGCGCGGACGCAGCTGCGCAAGGTCGGCGGGCGGTTCCTCGGCCGCTGTCCGTTTCACGATGAACGCACGCCGAGCTTCAACGTCGACCCCGCCAAGCAGGTCTACCACTGCTTCGGCTGCGGCGTCGGCGGCGACGCCGTGACGTTCGTGCGTGAGACCGAGAACCTCGACTTCGTCGGCGCCATCGAGTGGCTCGCCGACCGCTTCCACGTCGAGCTCGAGTACGAGGACGAGGACCCGAAGCAGAACGCCGAGCGGCGCCGGCGCGAGCGGCTGCTCGGCCTGCTCGAGCAGGCGACCTCGTTCTATGAGCGCTACCTGTGGGACACCGCGGCCGGCGCTCCGGTACGGGCCTACCTGGCGGAGCGCGGGCTGGCGGAGGAGGTCTGCCGCGAGTTCCGCCTGGGTCTCGCGCCGAGCGGGACGATGCTCGTGCCGAAGGCACGGGAACAGGGATTCGCCGCGCAGGAGCTGGCGGCGGCGGGGCTCTCCCGCCGGGGCGG
>DASTZE010000049.1:0-14724 GCA_035764425.1 Gaiellaceae bacterium | reverse complement strand
AGGCGGACGTGGGCGCGGCGGCCGCGGTCCGTCGTGCGGCCGAGGCCGGCCCCGTGCGCAACGCTCCGCGGCGGGAGACGACGCGGCTGCTCGGGCCCTACCTCGCGCTCGCGGCGCTGGCGCTCACAGCCGTGCTCGTCGGGCTACGTCTTCGGCGTCCGCCCTTGCGCGCTCTGCGGAGATACACGTAGGCTTGCGCAGGTGTCACGAGGGGTCAGTGTGCTCCGGGGTCTAGTCGTCTTTGCCGTCATCGCCGTCGTAGCGTCGCTCGCGGCCGCGTCGGGAGCGCAGACGAAGGCAACGATCGCGGCCGGCGACTGGCTTGCGTTCGGCCGCACGCCGGACAACAGCCGCCTCTCGCCGCTGAAGGACATCACGCCGTCGAACGTCGACCAGCTTCAGCGCGTCTACTTCCTCGACTTCCAGAAGATCGATCCGGACGTGCGCCGCGGGCAGCAGTCGTACCCACTGGCGATCGGCGGGAAGCTCTACGTGACGACGAACGACGACAACGTGTTCGCGCTCGACGGCGCCACGGGCAAGGTGCTCTGGCAGTACAAGCCCTCCAACAGCGGATTCTTTAAGAACTTCGGCATCGCCGCGAACCGCGGCCTCGCCTACTGCGACGGGCGGCTTTTCCTCGCGCAGCTCGACATGAAGCTCGTCGCGCTGAACCCGGCCGACGGGAAGGTGGTCGCGGTCACCTCGATCGCACAGGACGTCCCGAACGCGAACACGAATTACGGCTACTCCGAGACGAGCGCTCCGATCTGCGCGAATCACCGTGTCCTGATGGGCGCAGCGGGCTCGGAGTACGGGATCCGCGGCTTCGTCATGGCGTGGACAACCGACCTCAAACCGGCGTGGCCGAGCCCGTTCTGGACGGTTCCGCCGGAGCTGCAGTCGTGGCGCCGTGCGTCGCGCGTCGTCGGCGGCGGTGCGGTCTGGACGCCCGTCACGGTGGACACGACCACCAACACGGTGTACTTCGGCACCGGCTCGGCGACGCCGCTCTACTACCCGCAGCTGCGCCGTGGGCCGGCGCCGCGCACCGACGGGCTGATCGCCGTCAACCTCTTCACCGGGAAGATGAAGTGGTGGCAGCAGCTGATCGCGAACAACCAGTGGGCGTACGACGTCGCGCAGCCGCCGCTCGTCTACACGGGCAAGGTCGGCGGCAAGACGCACCGCGTCGTCTCCGTGGCGACGATGGAGGGAGTCTGGTTCGCGTTCGACGCGAAGACCGGAAAGCCGTTCCACGAGCGCGTGAAGGTGATCGACCGCGTCGAGCACCCGCCGCTGCGCCCCGGGCAGCCCGTGACCGTGTTTCCATCCTCGCTGGGCGGCCTGAACTATTCGCCCGCCGCCTATGACCCGACGACGAACTACGTCTTCAACGCCGCCGCCGAAACCGCCGTCGTGATGATCCAGCAGAAGCTGACGCCGACACAGAAGAAGCGCAAGTTCCTGCTCGGCGACGTGTATCTCGGGCTCCAGAACGGCAACTTCGGGACAGCGTTGGAGAACTGGCACGACCACGGCTCGATCAGCGCGATCGACGTCTCGACGGGCAAGCGCGTCTGGAAGTTCGATACGCCCGAGCCCGAACGCGGCGGCGTGTCGCTGACCGCGAGCGGGCTCGGCTTCGCGGGCGGTGGCGACGGCAAGCTCCGCGCGTTCAACCTGAAGACGGGCAAGGTCCTCTGGAGCTACGACACCCAGCGGCCGATCGCGTCCGGGCCGACGATCTTCTCGGCGAACGGCAAGGAGTACGTCGCGGTCACCGTGGGCGGGACCCCGACGTCGTCGAGCGGCGGCGTTGCCTCCTGGATGATGGTGTTCGCGCTTCCGGGTCCGAAGCGCGCGCTGTCGAGCGTTCAACCGGCCTCGCCTCATCCCGTCACCACCGACGCTGCCGTAGCGCCCGCCCGGCTCGCCGTTCGCGGGCGCGCCGCCGCAGGCGGCATGGCGCGGATCGCGGTACAGGGCGGCGCCGTGCCCCTCGCGCTCTGGCAGTCGTCGAGCTCCAACGAGGCGGCGGTTCACGGACGTGTCACGCTCGGCGGCAGGCCCGTCCAGGGCGCCAGGGTCGCGCTCGACCGGTTCACGCTGCTGCAGCCGACCGACGCCTCCGGCGGCTTCACGGCCAACGTGGACTCGACGCTCGCCCGCCGGCATCCGCTCCGCATCGTCGATGCCTCGAAGGCCACGGTGGGCGGGAAGCGGCTGACGAGTGCGCAGCAGGCGGAGTTGCGAAGCGCGAGCGGTGGTATCTCGGTCGCCTACCGCATCGTCGGTGCGACTGCCAAGAAACAGGCGAACGGAAACGTCCTGGTGCAGGGGCGAATCGCGCGCTCCGACGGCGCGGCGGCGCCGCCGGTCGTGCTGCTGAGCTACCGGATGCAAGGAACGATCACGGACGCTGCCGGCAGGCCGGTGGCGGGCGCGACGGTGGTCACGCGGACCACCGACCGCGACTTCTGGACGTTCTCACTGCCGTCGAACGCGAACGGGCATTACGTCTCGTTCTTCTCCGCGTCAGACGAGCAGGGCAGCGACCCGGTGCCGCTGAACGTGCAGGTCGCCGTCGGGCAGCGTTCGTACAGCCCCGGGCAGGCCAACGTCAACTTCAAGCGGGTGTCGAGCGCGACGATGGACATCAAGCTGCCCGCGTCAGGGCTGGGCCTTCCGCTGCCGAAGTCGTCGCCCGATCCAGGTGCGTTCTACCGGGGCCTGCTCGTCGGAGTGCTCGGTCCGAGCGGCGTCATCAAGCCGGTGTCTGCGACCTGGCCCGACGCGAAGGGGCGCTTCTCGGTCGTACTGCCGTCGGTCAAGAAGGGCGCCCAGTTGCGTTTCTTCGAGATCGACTTCACCGCGTTCTCCACGACGCCCGCACGTCCGGGTGGGCCGGTCGCGACCGGCTCCTTGCCGTCGCGGTTGAGCGAACGAACCTCGACGGGCATCGCCACCGTCACCGTTCGCTGAGCGTCTGATCTCAGGCGGGTAGGCAGCATGGGCGCCGTGCGGCGCGCAGTCTCGACGATCGCGATCCTGCTTGCGCTCGCCTGCGCGCCGCCGGCGTTCGCGCACGCCACCGTTGTCTCCACCGCGCCGCCGGACAGGTCGACGGTCGCGACCGCCCCCCGCGCGGTGTCCGTCCTCTTCGACGACCCGGTGACGATCGCGTCCGGCAACGCCGTCGTCGCTTCCGACGGAACCTCTGTCATGGCCGGCGAGCCGCGGACCGAGCTGTCGCGGCACAGGCTGATCCTGCCGGTGCGCAGCCTGAAGGACGGCGACTACAGCGCGCGGTGGTCGATCATCTCCGACGACGGCCACTTCGAATCGGGCGTGCTTGCGTTCCGCGTGGGATCCGGCGGCGCGCCGCCAGTATCCGTCCTCGTCGCCGCGGACACGAATCCGTCCGCGGACGACCTCCTCGCGCGGTGGGCGTTCATTGGCGGAATCCTCGTTGCCGGTGGCTCCGCGCTCTTCGTCTTCCTAGTCACGCGCGCGCGCGCACACGAGGCGGCCCTGAGCGCAGCCCTCGCGCTCGTCGTCGCGGCCGCCGGCGGTGTGTGGCTCTTGCACGCGACCCATGACCCCGCGAGCCGGTTCGGGTATGCACTGCAGGCCGCGGTGCTGACGGCCACGCTGGGCGCGATCGCACTGTCCGTCGCCTGGAGCGTCAGGCGCTTCATCGGCCCGGCGTTCGTGCCGGCGCTGGTCTTGCTCGCCGCGCCGACGCTGGCCGGCCATGCGTTGCGGCCGGCATCCGATCGGTGGTTCTCGGCCGCCGCCGACCTGACCCATGTCGTCGCGGCCGCCTTCTGGATCGGCGGCCTCGTCCAGCTTGCCATCGTGCTTGCGCGCGGCGGTGAGCCCGGCGCGGCGCGCCGGTTCTCCAGGTTCGCGCTTCCGGCGGTGGTCCTGATCGTGCTGTCGGGCGCCGGGCGGGCGGTGGTCGAGCTGAGCTCGGTGTCGCAGCTGTGGTCGACCGGATACGGCCGCGCGATCGCCGCCAAGAGCGCCTTGCTCGTCGTCGCGGTCGCCGTCGCCGTGGGCAGCCGGCTGGCCCTTCCGGCGCCGCGGCGACTGCTGCGAAGCGTCACCGGCGAGATCGTCGTCCTCGCGCTGCTCGTGGGTGCGGTCGCCGTGCTGACCGCGCTGCGGCCCGGTCGCGACTCGGCCAAGCGGGTCGTCGCGCCGGCCGCCCGCGAAGTCGCGTACGCGCCGGGCCCGCCGAGAGGCACCGTCGTGTTCGCCGACCAGGCCGCCACGTACGCAGTCGCGCTCGCCGTCCGGCCGGGCGCGCCGCTGCGCCTGACCGCGACCGTCCTCGGCCCGAGCGGTTACGGCGTCGACGGCCTCGACGTCCGCCTGTCGGCCGGCCGGCGCAGCGCGCCCGCGACGCCCTGCGGGCACGGCTGCTATGCCGCGACCATCCCGCTGAGAAGGCCGCGGTCGTTCGCGGTCACGCTCGCGGGGCCGGCGCGGCCGCAGACGGTCCGCTTCACCGTGCCCGGTGCGTGGCCCCCCGCGCCCGGCACCACGTTCCTGCGACACGCGAGCGACGTCTTTCGAGGTCTCAGGTCGGTCGTGTGGCAGGAGCGGCTGTCCTCCGCGCCCGGGCGGGCGCTCAACACGAGGTGGAGGATCGCCGCGCCGGATCGCGTCGCATATGACATCCGCGGCGGCGCCAGCGGCATCGTCATCGGCAGGCGTCGCTGGGACCGCGCATCGGCAGGCGAGCCGTGGCAGGCCTCGGCGACAGACAGGCTTCCCCAGCCGACGCCGCCCTGGGGCCACCACTGGCGAGACGTCCGCGTGCTCACCACGTCGCCGCGGCGGCTCACCGCGTCATGGGTCGACCCCTCCGTCCCCGCCTGGTTCACGGCGACCTTCGACCGTGCGACCGCCCGCCCGGTCAGGCTGCGAATGACGGCCGCCGCGCATTTCATGCGCCATCGCTACCTCGCCTACAACACGCCCGTCGGCATCGACCCACCGCCGGTGACCAAGTAGGATGGCCCCGCTCACCAATTCGACGAAGGTGGTCAGATGTGACTAGACGCTCGCTTGCGGCTGCCGTCCTCGTCGTCGTCGGCGCCCTCTTGCTCGCGCCGATCGCCGCCCCGAAGGCCGCGACAACGACGGTGAACGTCACGGCGCTCGACTCGCTCAAGTTCAAGCTCTCGAAGACGTCGGCTCCGGCCGGCAAGGTCGTCTTCAAGGTCAAGAACGGCGGGACGATCAGCCACGACTTCAAGATCGCCGGCAAGAAGACGAAGCTGCTCGGCGGTGGCCAGACCGCGACACTGACGGTCACCCTGAAGAAGGGCAAGTACCCGTACAAGTGCACCGTCGACAGCCACGCCGCGGCGGGCATGAAGGGCACGTTCACCGTCAAGTAGGACCTGCGTCCGCGGCGCGGGCCGATCCGGCCCGCGCCCACCGCAGTCAGGGATTTCTCCGATCCGCCATCGGTACCGAGGCGGATGGCGGCCCTCGCCGCCTCCGCCACGCTCCGGGCAATCCCTACGGAGAGGAGACGACCATGACGACCGCCGATGCGATCGGGTTCCACCACCTGCATGACACGAGCGGGCACGTCACCGCCGAGCTGCGGCTGGCCGCGCGCATGCTGCCGACGTTGAGCGCGCCGCAACGCGAGCGCGTCCGCCACGACGTCCTGCGCGTGCTGGACGAGGTCGAGCCGCACACGACGGTGGACGACGAGCTCCACCCTTGCCTGGCCTACGACCACCTCGCCATCCGCGACTGGATCCGCCAGATCGAGAGCTGCAACGTCGACGAGCCCTCGTACCTCCAGGAGCTGCTCTATGGGGTCGACGCGCTCATCCGTGTACACGTGTGGCGCGAGCAGGAGCTGTTCCTCTGACGCTTCTCGATTGACAACACGCGCTCTTCCTTCGTAGGCTCGCGCACCCGCGCAGCCAGGAGGAACGATGCAGCCAGAAACCGCCGGCCCGTCCACGCTCGACCGCGACGACGCCCGGCTCGAGGCGCTCGGCTACAGGCCGCTGCTGAGCCGTGCCCTCGGCCTCTTCTCGAACTTCGCCGTCGCCTTCACGTACCTGTCGCCCATGGTGGGTATCTACTCGCTGTTCGTGCTCGGCGTGGGCACGGCCGGGCCGTCGTACGTCTGGCTGACATGGATCCCGGTCGCGGGGATGCTGCTCGTGGCGCTCGTGTTCTCCTGCTGCTCGGCGCGGTCGTATCTGCGCTCTTCGCGCTGCTCGTCTTCTGCCAGCCGACCAAGAACATCCACCTCGGCTTCATCACGTACCCGCCGAACTTCAGCGCGCTGACGTCGCTGATCTCGTTCAGCGTCAGTGGGATCTACCTCGCGTTCCTCATGACCGTGATCGCGGCGATCGTCGCGCGGGCGCGGCTGGGTGCCGGAAGGATCGTTCCAGCTCTAGCGCTGGGCCTGGTGGGTCTACATCTCGGCCGCCGTGTACCTCAGCCGATCCTCCTCAACATCGTGGCCCCATCGGGGCTCGACAGCGCCCTCGGCGCGCTGTTCAACCTCGACTGGATCACGCTACTCGTGATCGCGATCATCGCCGCCGTCGGCGCGCTCTACTTCTTCAGCGCCCGGCCGGACCGAGCGGTGTCGACGCATCTCCACGACGAGCTGGAGGCGACGGGCGCGGAGCGCCAGGGCATCTCGCCGACTTAGTCGACGGCGAGCAGGTCGACGACGAAGATGAGCGGCTCGTGCGGCTGGATCACGCCGCCGGCGCCGCGCGCGCCGTAGGCCATCGCCGACGGGATCGTCAGCCTGCGGCGGCCTCCGACCCGCATGCCCTGCACGCCGGTGTCCCAGCCCTGGATGACCTGGCCCTTGCCGAGCCGGAACTCGAACGGCTGGCCGCGGTTCCACGAGGCGTCGAACTCCTCGCCGGTCAGGAAGGAGACGCCGACGTAGTGGACGGAGACCTTCGAGCCGCTGGTCGCCTCTCGGCCGTCGCCGACGACGATGTCCTCGATCCCGAGCTCGAACGGGACGTCGCCTTCGGGCGGATCGATCTCGGGGCGCTCGAGGGCCATCGGAACCGGCACCCTAGCGTCACTCGCGGTGAGAACAGCAGAGGGGCCTCACACGAGGACGCGCCCCTAGGAGCCCGCCCTGATCTGGCCGCGGATCTCCCCGTTGGGATTCCGGCCGGTTATGAGCGTGATGAAAGCGCCCCCTCTTTTCATCGTCCTCACCGTGTCCGCGGTCACCGCCTTCACCCCTGTTTGCCCCGAGTGGCAGTTGGCGCAAAGGCGCACGAGGATCGGGCCGAAGTGGCCGGGCTTCCCCCGGTGGATGTCTGCGATCACGACCACGGGGTTCGCCAGCTTCTCGTACGTGATCCGCCAGGCAAGCCTCCACTGTGCCCTCGTCCGTGAGAGCGTGCCGACGAACGTCCCTTTCGCGTGTGCCACGTTGCCGACAGGCCGTCGCGGCACGACCACCTGCTGCGAGTCCATCTTCGCGCTCGCGTGCAACGAGGTGACCGCCGCAAGGCCGGCCGGGGCGACGCCGAGGATCAGCGCGACGACGACCAGCGTTCCTGTTTTGCGCAACATCGGGGCCATGACTCACCTCATGGTGGCAGACGAGCCGTTGTGGTAGGAGGCCGGCTTTCGGCCGGCCTCCTACCACGTTCACTTGCCGGCTACTTCGCTACGAGGTCGAGCCCCGATGTCGAGCCACTGAGCGTCGTGTTCGACGAATCCAGCGTCGAGAACACGTAGTGCACAGTGGTCGGGCTCGGAGTAGCGAAGCCCTTGACACTCGTCGAGTCGAACTTGATGCCGATGAAGTACGTTCCCGCGCTCCCCGCCGAGAAGGTAACGGTCACGTCTGCCCCGTTCTGCGTGATGTGCACGCCGCTGGCGGCGGTGCAGTCCGGATTGAAGACGTTACTCCCGGCGGCAACCGCGAAGAAGTGGCTGTCGAAGTTGCCGGTCGTGATGGCCTGGTGGATCGTGAAGGTGTTGCTCCCGGCGGTGGCCTGGACCCCGATCCAGTAGAAGAAGACGCCCGGGGCCACCGAGTTGATCACGCCGCTCTTGACCGTGTAGTCGAGCTCACTGAGCGTCGAGGCGGTGCCCGACTTGAAGTCGCTGCACGTCGTGTTCGTCGGTGTGATGTGGGAGCAGGCCTGGCCGTTCACCGTCGCGCTGGCCGTGGCACTTGCGCTTGTACTCGCAGGGTCGTCGAACGCGCCGCTCGCGGTGGCCGTGTTGACCACCGTGCCGGTGATGTTCGCCGGGGCCGTGAACGTCTTCGACTGGCCGGCCGTCAGCGTGATCGACGCTGCGATCGTGCCGAGCTTGTCGTCGGTGAGCGAGCCCGTCCAGGTGAACAAGTCGCTGTTGTTCGTGACGACGTAGGTGTACGTGACCGAGTCGCCGTTGCAGACGCTGGTCGCGCTCGGCGTCTTGGTCAGGCTGATCGTGCAGACGTGACCGGTCACCGTCGCCTGCTTGGTTGCCGACGCCGTGGTGCTCGCCGCATCGTTGAAGGCACCGCTCGCGGTGGCTGTGTTGGTCACCGTGCCGGTGACGTTCCCCGAGGCCGTGAACGTTTTCGACTGGCCGGCCGTCAGCGTGATCGAAGCTGCGATCGTGCCGAGCTTGTCGTCGGTGAGCGAGCCCGTCCAGGTGAACAAGTCGCTGTTGTTCGTGACCGTGTAGGTGTAAGTGACCGGCCCACCGTTGCAGACGTTGCTCACGTTCGGCGTCTTGGTGAGCGCGATCGTGCACGTATGCCCGGTCACGGTTGCGCTGGCCGTGGCACTTGCGCTCGTAGGTTTCGAGTCGTTGAAGGTGCCGTTGGCGGTCGCGGTGTTCGTGATCGTGCCGTTCACGGCCGCCGTCTTGGTCAGGGTCGCGCTTGCGCCCGGCGCCAACGGGCCGAACGAGCCGATCGTGCCGATCACGTCGTCCGTGACCGTGCCGGAGACGTTGAAGAAGTCGCCGGTGTTGGTGACCACGTAGGTGTAGGTCACCTGCGTGCCCGACCCGTTGCAGACGTTGGTCACGCTCGGCGTCTTGGTGAGCGCGATCGTGCACGTATGCCCGGTCACGGTTGCGCTGGCCGTGGCACTTGCGCTCGTCGGTTTCGAGTCGTTGAAGGTGCCGGTGGCGGTCGCGGTGTTCGTGATCGTGCCGTTCACGGCCGCCGTCTTGGTCAGGGTCGCGCTTGCCCCCGGCGCCAACGGGCCGAACGAGCCGATCGTGCCGTAGACGTTGTCGGTGACCGTGCCGGAGACGTTGTAGAAGTCGCTGTTGTTGGTGACCACGTAGGTGTAGGTCACCTGCGTGCCCGACCCGTTGCAGACGTTGGTCGGGTTCGCCGTCTTGGTAATCGAGATCGTGCACGGATGCCCGGTCACCGTCGCGGTGGCCGTGGTGGTCGTCGACACGTCACCTGCCGTAGCGGTCGCCGTGGCGACGTTGGTTCGCGTACCGCTGATGCCGGTGAAGGTGTGTGTGAACGTTTGGCTCGAGCCCGGGGCCAGGTTGCTGAAGCTGCCGACGGCGACGTCGTCGGCGGTGTTGCCCGGCGTGCCGTTGTCGTCCACGACCGAGCCGCTGACCGTCAGCGTCCCGGTGTTGGTGACCACATAGGTGTACGTCACCGAGGTGCTGGAGCCGTTGCAGACGTTGGCCGGGCTCGGCGTCTTGCTGAGCGTGATCGCCGGATAGGACTTGACCTTCCACTCCTCGAAGCCGCCGTCGCTGCCGTAGCTCGTGCCGTCGGGAGCGGTCAGATTCGACGTTCCCCACTTGCTGTAGAGCACGAAGTAGGTGGTGCAGCTCGGGTTGCCGAAGTCGCAGTTGGGCGGTAGCGGCACGCCACCCACTCCGATCGGGATGTCGTAGCGCAGGTCGCCGCGACCCGAGCCCTGGTTGACGTCGTGGATCAGCACGCCACCGCTGTCGCTGTAGGCGTACTGCAGCGCCGCGTTGGCGCCGAACGGGTAGCCGGTCAGCGTCGCGCTGCTGGTGTAGTAGACCTCGACCTTGTTCAGCGAGACATACGCGGTCGAGTTGTTCTCGTTGATGTCGTTGAACAACTCGAAGCAGGTCTTGGTCGGGGCTGCCTGCGGACAGGGCCGCTGCGGGATATGGCTCACCAGGATCGCGTGCGTCCACGTCCCGACCTTGGTGTCGAACTCGGTGACGCCGTCGGTGTTGTAGCCCGCCTCCGTGGGCGTGTTCTGGAGGCGAACGAACGGATCGAAGATGCCGGTGCCGGACGATCCGAACGAGGTGCTCTTGTCGCCGAAGTAGCTGACGAACGCGCCCGCGTTGGTCGTTGCATCGACGACGGCACCAGTCCGGTCCGCAACCTGGACATTGACCGTACCGCTATCCGAGACCACCGCCCGCGCGACCGCCGGCATCAAGCCCGCGACGACGAGAATGCCTATGACCAGAAAGGCGAGCCTCCCCGCCCGCCTCCGGTCGACTACATCAAAGATCACGTCATCTTCCTCCCCTCTAGGTCGGGACCCATCGATTCAGGGGGGCAGGACTCCGCGGCGGCAGCCGTTCGCCGCTCGCGCCGCCGCGGGAGCCGCTCTCGAGTGTTCCGAGTCAGCGCCAGCACGAAGTACGCGCTGCCCAGATGTTGGAAAGCCGCAGACCGCATGGCGCCCCCCGCCGATCTCCCCGGACCGGAGGACTGCCCCCCGGCCCAGCCACGACGATAGGCCGGAGGCCTCTTACAAGTCAAGCGACAAAGAGCACAATAAGAAACTCAAGGAAGCACGCCACAGATGATGGTGTCGCCGGGGGCGCGGCTGGACCCCCGGCGACGGTCTTTCCCTGGGTCGTCAATGCGCGGAGACCGGTTGCGTCGCTAGCACACTCCCTGGATGAACACTCGGGAGGTGTCGGCGAAGGTCTCCGTGACGCCGTTGGTGGTGTCCGTCAATGTGATGTTCGTGTACGAGACGCAGGCCAGGACGAGCTGTTGGCCGTTGGGGCACGAGAAATTGCCGGACGAGAGAGGGCCGACCGACAGCGTTCCTTGGACGCGCCCGTTCTCTGGCAGGAAGCCCGTCTCCGGCGAGCTCAGCGGCCCGTTGAACGTCTCCTTGTTCGACGCCTGCGGGTGATTTCCCCCGCCGTTGATGCACGCGTAGGTCGCACTCGCGTCGGCGCTCAGAATGTAGTTGACCTGATCCTGGCCGACACCGGCTTCGTCCCAGCTGACGACGAGCGCGCCCTGATTGTTGACGGTGCTCTTCGACGCCTTGTGGAAGAAATGCGCTCCGCTCGTCGCAGAAGCTGTCAATGCTCCGAAGGCGAGCAAGCCGGCCAAGGCTATGATCGCAAACAAGGACTTCCTCATCGTTCTCCTTTCGATCGCAAAGGCGCTCGCGCCGCGGATCGCGGCGCCCGGCGCCGTCGGGAGGCTGAGGCAGTCCAGCTCCACTCCGAGGGTTTTGCGCGCGCTCGGGGTGGAGCGTTTATGCCCGCAGCCCGATGAATGGAGGGCTCTTACTGCGGCCGCACCTCCTCCTGTTCACCCCCAAGTTCCCAGGGAAGGAACCTCTGCCATCGTCCCACATCGCCGCCTTCGATGGCAAGGGGACGTTCAGCCGCGGCCACGGCTGAGCGTCGAGCGCGCTCAGGCTTGTTCGTTGAGGTCGAGCAGGAGTTGGCGGAGTTGGGTGAAGCGCTTCGCTCCGAGCCGTTGTGTCCACTCAGTTTCGACTTCCGCGACCGCTTCGCGGATGACGCGTATCGCGCGTTTGCCCCGCCTGGCCACGAGGATGCGCTTGCCGCGCTGGTCGTTGGGATCGGGTCGCCGTTCGAGGTAACCGAGCTGCTCGAGCTGGCCGAGGAGGTACCCGAGCGCCTGTTTGCTGATGCGTAAGCGGGCGGCGAGCTCGGATGGTCGCGTGTCATGAGGGCCGGGGTATTGGAAGACGAGCAGATGAGCCGCGTCGAGGTCGTCGAAGCCGTGCTCGTGGAGGCGCTCGAGCATGTGTCGTTGCACAGCTTCCCAGGGCATGCGCAGAAGCGCACCGATCAGCGGCGGACCGAAGGGTTCCGGTACTACGGGTTGTTTCGTAAAGCCACTTGACGAATTCGAGCGAGTCATATATCGTCAAGTGACTTTACCACTACCCCCAGGAGGCGACGATGGCAACGGACACGCGCGAGCAGATCAGGGTCGGCGAGCTGACCATCCGCTTCCTGCTCGAGGGCGAGCAGTCAGCCGGGTCCGTCGCGGTCTTCGAGTTCGACGTCCCCGCCGGGTCGAAGGTCGCGGCCGCACACAGCCACGACGGCTATGAGGAGACGATCTACGGACTGGCGGGCGTGCTCACCTGGACGGTTGAGGGAGCACCCATCGAGGTTGGCCCCCGAGACGTGCTCTGCATCCCCCGTGGCGCGGTGCACCAGTTCGACAACCGCACTGATCTAGATGGGAGTGCGCTCGCGATCGTCACCCCGGGCATCCTCGGCCCCGACTACTTCCGCGAGGTCGCGGCCGTGCTCGACGCCGCGGTCCCCGGCCCGCCCGACACGGCAGCGATCGGCGAGATCATGCGCCGCCACGGCCTCACCCCCGCGCGCTGACGGCCAGCCCAACATTCACGTCCGCCGGGGAACTCATGCCGACTTGTCAATACTGTCGTGCTCGACACCCGCCTCGACCTTGAAGAGGCGGTCAGCCTCGCGGCGTGGTCGCCGCTGGACCGTGACCGTCACGATCGCGTCGAGCTTCCGTTTGGTCCCGCGCGGGTTGTCGAGATGCCACACCGTGGCGCGGTCCGGGGCGGACGGCTTCCGGGTGACCATCTCAGCGATCCATGCGGCGATCTCCCGGTACGGGTCCGCGTCAGCTCGTGTGTCGCCCTCGACACGCGGCTCCGCGTCCGGCCGTGTGTCGGCCCCGACACGCGGATCCGCATCAGGCGGTGTATCGCCCTCGACACGTGCGGTTCGCGGGTCCGCGTCAGCTCGTGTGTCGCCCTCGACACGTGGGTCCGCGTCCGGCGGTGTGTCGGCCTCGACACGCTCGGCCCGCGCGTGGTCATGGCGCTCGTCAAGACGGCCGCGCCGGTAGGCGTCGTCGAGCGTCTCGCGGTCGGAACTCGAGAACAGCTCGTCGATGGTCGTGCAGAGCGCGTCGGCGAGCCGGTTGGCAAGCTCGAGCGTCGGCTGCTGCGTGCCTTGCTCCGCGCGGATGATCGTGGAGCGGCCCGCGTCGACCTGGTCGGCGAGCTGCTGCTGGGTGAGACCGGCGGCTTCGCGGACCTGGCGGAGCCGGTTCGGTTTCGGGTTGGTGGGGCTCATGGCGTCCTCTCATCGTGGGCGTACGGCCGGGGCGGACGCCTATCGCGCGCGGCCACTGTGTCGTGCGCGACACATGGTAGTGCGCCCGTCAGAGGTCACGCCGCTGGCCGTCGCGTGTTGTCGCGAACGAGGCCGGCATGCCCAGGGCAAGAATCGAACTTGCGCACGGGGACTAGGAAACTGCAGAGGAGCGCCGTCGGGCGGGTCCTTGCGAACCCGCCCGACTGCACATGAAGCGTCTTACTGCGTCTTCGCGAAGTACGCGTCCTGGCCGGAGCGCGTGACTCCGCCGAAGTTCGCCGGGTTCCGCATGTCGGTCCAGTACGCGACGACACCGCCGTCGGGCGTTGCAGCGATGTTCGCGTAGTCGCCCAGGAACGCCGTCGCGTTCGGGAACGCCGGATTCAGGTTGCGGGCGAACCAGCGGTCGTTCTTCGTCGGGTCGGACAGGACGTCCGTGACCTGGGTCGAGGCGAACCCACCGCCCGTCTTCTTCAGCATGGTGAACCCGTACTTGTGGTTGGCCGGGTCGTAGCTGCGGTCGAACGTGCCGATCCGCAGGACGCCGTTCTTGTCGAACGCGGCCCACTGCTGGAACTGGTCGCCCGGTAGCGCGACCGCCTGCGCCGCCGACCAGTGCGCGCCGCCGTCGGTCGACTCGCTGACGATCACGTCGGAATTGGTCACCGACGTGTACGGGTTCAGGTCAGGCGAAGGGGGCGGGCTGTTCCGCATGTCTGACCAGACGACCGCCAGATGCGAGGCGTTGGTCGGGTCGGCCGCGATGTTCCCGGCCGCCCAACTGCGGAAGACGCTGTCCTGGTAGGTCTGCCGGCCGAGGGCGACCGGATAGTCCCGGAACCCGTCGATCACCGTCGCCACCTTGACCGGCGCGGTCAAAGCCGCTCCCGTCGCCGGCGAGACCCGAACAACCTCGTAGTCGTCCCGACCCGTAACGAGATCGGTCGTGTTCAGGAACGCGACGTAGATCTTGCCGTCGGCCGCAACGGTGGGCACCGAGACGAACGACTGATCGAGCGACCCGGAGACCAGCCTCGGGGCCGACCACGTCGCACCGCCGTCGTGGGTCACCGAGTCGTAGATCCTCGCGGTCGTGAAGGCGCCGCGCGAGTCGGCCCGGTAGTCGCCGTAGGTGACGATCGCGTTGCCATGCCCCCACGCGGCGACGTACTCCTTGTCGAGCAGGTCGCCGACGCTTCCCTCGTTGCCGCTCCCCGCGGCGACGACGTGGACGTCCCACGACTTGCCCTTGTCGCCGGAGGTCGAGACGAGCACATCCGGGTTGGTGGCGTTGACCGGGCCGACAAACCGGAAGCCGAGCGTGCCGTAGTACGCGCGGCCGTCCGCGTCGAACGCGAGCGC
>DASTZE010000048.1:0-7221 GCA_035764425.1 Gaiellaceae bacterium | reverse complement strand
GCCACGCCTTCGCGCGGGCCTGCGCCGAGGCCGGGCTGGAGCTCGACCGCGACGCGCTGGCCGCGGCGTTTACCCGCTTCAAGGCGCTCGCCGACGGCGGCGAGCGCGTAACGCTCAACGACGTCTTCGTGGGGGTGACGGCATGAGCCGCAAGCGCTACTCCGTCGCGTTCCTCGCCGGTCACGGGATCGGCGCGGAGGTGACGGCCCAGGCGTCGCGGCTTGCCGCGGCAGCCGCCCAGATGCACGGCTTCGAGCTGGACGACGAGCACGTGCCGTTCGGGTCGGACGCCTTCGTCCGCTACGGGAACCCGTTTCCCCCCTCGTCTCGCCGCGCGGTGGCGAGCGCTTCCGCGGTGCTCGTGCCCGCCGACGACGAGGGCGCGGTCGAGGCCCTGCAGCCCGAGCTCGACCTCCGCGCGGTCCTCGTCCGCGTGCGCGTGGACGAGAAGTCGCAGGTCACGCTGATCGCACCGCTCGACGATGCGGGCGCCGCCTGGACGGTCGACCGGGCCTTCGAGATGGCGCACCACAGCCGCGCGCGTGTCACGCTCGTGCGAGCGGATGACGACGTTCGCCGGCTTGCGGCCGCCGCCGCGCTCGAGGCGGACGGGATCCAGTTCGAGCGCATGGGCCTCGGCGACGCCGTTCGCCGGCTCGTCGAGTCGCCCGGCTCGCTCGACGTCGTGCTCTGCCGGCTCGAGGACATCGCCACGGCGGCCGAGGTCGCGGGCTGCACGTCGGCCACCCGCGTCGCGGCGTGGGGCCGCGTCGGCCCGCAGTCGCCGGGCGTGTTCGGCCCGACGCACGGCGCGGCGATCGAGATCGCGGGCCAGGGCGTCGCCGACCCACGCTCGATGCTGCTCGCGTCCGCACTGATGCTGGGCGAAGGCCTCGGCGAGCGCGCCGCGGCCGAGACGCTTGCGGGCGCCGTCGCGCGCACGCCGTCCGAGCAGTCCACCGCCGAGGTCGGCGACCACGTGCTCGCGGAGCTGCCGCACGGCCTGCGCTTCGAGTTCGGAGGTGCAGTCGCATGAGAATGAACGGCGCCGACGCGATCCTCCGCTCGCTCGAGGCCGAGGGCGTCGACGTCGTCTTCGGCCTGCCCGGCGGCGCGGTCCTGCCGACGTACGACGCCTTCGCGCGCGGCACCACCATCCGCCACGTGCTTGCACGCCACGAGCAGGGTGCGGGGCACATGGCCGAGGGCTATGCCCGCGCATCCGGCCGCGTCGGCGTCGCCATCGCGACGTCAGGCCCCGGCGCCACCAACCTCGTTACTCCGATCGCCGACGCGTGGATGGACTCCACTCCGCTCGTCTGCATTACCGGCCAGGTGCGCTCGCAGCTGATCGGCACGGATGCGTTCCAGGAGTGCGACATCACCGGCATCACGATCCCGGTGGTCAAGCACTCGTGGCTCGTCTCGGACGTGCACGAGATCCCGCACGTGATCAGGGCCGCCTTCCATGTCGCGCGCACCGGCCGCTGCGGACCCGTGCTCGTCGACGTGCCGCGCGATATCCAGGAGGCCGAGCTCGAGTTCGAGTACCCGAGCGCCGTCGATCTACCGGGCTGGCGCCCGCCGCGCCGGGGTCACCCACGCCAGATCCGCGACGCCGCGGCCGTGATCGCGGACGCCCAGCGCCCGATCCTCTACGTTGGCGGCGGCGTGCTGAACGCCGACGCTTGCGACGAGCTGCGCGAGCTCGCCGAGGCCGGCCGGCTCCCCGTCGTCACCACGCTGATGGCGAAGGGCGCCTTCCCCGAGAGCCACGCGCTTCACTTCGGCTGGCCCGGGATGCACGGCCCGAAGTGGTCGAACTGGGCGCTCAACAAAGCTGACGTCGTCGTCGCCGTCGGCGCCCGCTTCGACGACCGCGTTACCGGCAAGCTCTCGGCATTCGCCCCCGGCGCGACGGTGGTCCACCTCGACATCGACGCCGCCGAGATCGACAAGCTCCGCCACGCCGACGTGCCCGTGGTCGGCCCGCTCAAGGACGTCCTCGCCGCGCTCGTGCGCGAGATCGCCGAGCTGCGCCGCGACGGCGCCACCGACGCCTGGCTGACCGAGATCGCCGGCTGGCGCGAGCAATTTCCGCTGCGCTACGGCAACGGCCGCATGCTCAAGCCGCAGGCCGTGCTCGAGGCGCTGCAGGCGCTCACCGCCGGCTCGGACGTTGTCTGGACGACGGGGGTCGGCCAGCACCAGATGTGGGCGATGCAGTACCTCGAGTGCGATACGCCGCGCTCGTTCATCACCTCGGGCGGCCTCGGGACGATGGGCTACGGCATCCCGGCCGCGGTGGGAGCGAAGGCCGCGCGCCCGGACGCGACGGTCATCTGCGTGGACGGCGACGGCTGCTTCCAGATGACCTGCCAGGAGCTCGCGACGTCGGTGCTCGAAGGGCTGCCGATCGTGGTCGTGCTCGTCAACAACGGCCATCTCGGCATGGTCCGCCAGTGGCAGGACATGTTCTTCGGCGAGCGCTTCTCCCACGTGAACCTGACGCACCACGTGCCCGACTACGCCGCCCTCGCCGACGCGTACGGCGCGAAGGGCCTCGTCGTCGATGACGAGGAAGGGCTCGCTCCGGCGCTCGAGGAGGCGCTCGGCTGCGGGCGCACGGCGGTCGTCGACTGCCGTGTCGATCCGGAGGAGCACTGCTTCCCCATGATTCCTGCCGGCGCGTCGGCGCTCGAGCTGGTCGAGTACCCGGCCGACGACGAGGAGGCGGTCACCGCGTGAAGCACTGCCTCTCCGTCCTCGTCGAGAACCGACCCGGCGCGCTGACGCGCATCACGACGATGTTCGCGCGCCGCGGCTTCAACATCGACAGCCTCGCCGTCGGCCCGACCGAGCGGCACGACATCTCGCGGATCACGCTGACCGTCGACGCCGACGAGCACTCGCTCGCGCAGATCCAGAAGCAGATGCACAAGCTCGTCAACGTGCTGCGCATCACGGAGCTCCCGCCCGGCGAGCGGCTCGAGCGTGAGCTCGCGCTCTTCAAGGTCGCGGCGCCGCCCGAGCGCCGCGCCGAGCTGGCCGCGCTCCGCGATGTCTTCGCCGTTCGCGTCGTCGACGTCGGGAGCGACGCGCTCGTCTTCGAGATCTGCGCGACGCCCGAGGAGGTCGACGCCTTCGAGGAGCTCGTCCGCCCACACGGAATCAAGGAGGTCGTGCGCACGGGGCGCGTCGCGCTCGGCCGCGCCTCGACCGCGTCCAGTCCTCGCGCCCAGCTCGTCCTGCACTGAAAGGAGCCACGGCATGGCCACGATCCACCGCGAAGGGAAGGTCGAGCTGCTGAACGGCAAGGTCGCCGTGATCGGCTACGGCAGCCAGGGGCACGCGCACGCGCTGAACCTGCACGACTCGGGCGTCGACGTCGTCGTCGGCCTGCGCGAGGGCAGCTCGAGCCGCGTCGCCGCGGAGGTCGCCGGGCTGCCGGTCGCATCGATCGGCGAGGCCGTGCGCGGCGCGCGGCTCGTCGCCGTCCTGTTGCCCGACCACGTGCAAAAGGGCGTCTGGGACGCGGAGATCGCGCCGCGCCTCGAGCCCGGGGCGGCCGTGCTGTTCGCGCACGGGCTCAACGTCCACTTCGGGCGGATCGTGCCGCCGGCGGACCACGACGTGGTCATGGTCGCGCCGAAGGCCCCGGGGCACCGCGTGCGCGAGCTCTTCGAGGTCGGCGCCGGCACGCCGGGCCTCGTCGCCGTGGCGCAGGATGCTTCCGGCCAGGCCCTGCCGCTGGCCCTCGCGTACGGGACGGCGATCGGCTGCGGCCGTGTCGGCATGCTCGAGACGACCTTCGCGGAGGAGACCGAGAGCGACCTGTTCGGCGAGCAGGCCGTCCTCTGCGGCGGCGTCACCGCGCTGATGAAGGCAGGCTTCGAGACGCTCGTCGAGGCCGGCTACCAGCCGGAGATCGCCTACTACGAGTGCATCAACGAGCTGAAGCTGATCGTCGACCTGATCTACGAGGGCGGCTTCGAGTACATGCGCTACTCCGTGTCCGACGTGGCCGAGTACGGCGACCTGTCGCGCGGCGAGCGGGTCGTCGACGACCGTGTGCGTGAGACGATGCGCGCGATGCTCGAGGACATCCGCAGCGGCGCCTTCGCACGCGAGCTGTTCGCCGACGACGACGCCGGCCGGCCGGGCTTCGCGGAGCTCCGGCGCCGGAATGCCGGCGGCCAGCTGGAGGACGTCGGCGCGCAGCTGCGGGCGCTCGCGGGCAAGCAGGGACTGCTCGGGGCGGAGCCGCAAGAGGTTGGCTGACCCGTACTCTCGGCCATCCGATCCGGCCAAGCGCCGTAGCGCCGCATTGACGGACGGGGTCGCGCGCGCGCCTGCGCGCGCCATGCTGAAGGGCACCGGCTTCACCGACGAGGATCTCGCGCGCCCGCTGATCGGCGTCGCCACCTCGTGGATCGAGACGATGCCGTGCAACCTGAACCAGCGGAAGCTGGCCGTCGACGTGAAGCGCGGCGTGCGCGCGGCGGGCGGGACGCCGGTCGAGTTCAACACGGTCGCCGTCTCGGACGGCGTCTCGATGGGCAGCGAGGGCATGAAGGCGTCGCTCGTGTCGCGCGAGGTGATCGCCGACTCGATCGAGCTGGTCGCACGCGGTCACCTGCTGGACGGGCTGATCGTGCTGGTCGGCTGCGACAAGACGATCCCGGCCGGCGTGCTCGCGCTCGCCCGTCTCGACCTCCCGGGTCTCTGTCTCTACAACGGCTCGATCGCGCCCGGCCGCTTCCGCGGGCGCGACGTGACCATCCAGGACGTCTTCGAGGCGGTCGGCGCCCATGCGGCCGGGTCGATGTCCGCAGAGGACGTGCACGAGCTGGAAGGCGTCGCCTGCCCGGGCGCGGGCGCGTGCGGCGGCCAGTACACGGCCAACACCATGGCCCTGGCGCTCGAGTTCCTCGGCATCTCGCCGGGCGGCCTCGGCGATATTCCGGCGCTCGACCCGGAGAAGGCGGGCGCCGCGGAGCGCGCGGGCGAGCTCGTCGTACGGCTTGTCCGCGACGACGTGCGGCCGTCGTCGATCATCACGCGCGAGGCGCTCGAGAACGCCGTGGCGGCGATCGCGGCGACGGGCGGCTCGACCAACGGCGTCCTGCACCTGCTGGCGATCGCCCGCGAGCTGGGCTTGCCGCTCGAGCTCGACGACTTCGACCGGATCGCGTCGGCGACGCCGGTGCTGGCGGATCTGAAGCCGGGCGGCCGCTTTGTTGCCGTGGACCTGCACGCGGCCGGCGGCGTGCCGCTGGTCGCGCGGGAGCTGGTGCGCGGGGGCCTGGTGCACGGCTCGGCTCGAAACGTGGACGGCCGCACGCTGGCCGAGATCGGCGAGGCGGCGCGCGAGGCCGAGGGGCAGGAGGTCGTCGTGCCGGCCGAGCGCCCGCTGAAGGCGACGGGCGGGCTGGCGATCCTCCGCGGCAACCTGGCGCCCGGCGGCTCCGTGGTCAAGCTCGTCGGCCACGAGCGGACGCTGCACCGCGGCCCGGCGCGGGTCTTCGACTCGGAGGAGGACTGCTTCGCGGCCGTGTCGGCCCGGTCGATCCAGCCCGGCGACGTGGTCGTGATCCGCTACGAGGGCCCGGCCGGTGGCCCGGGCATGCGTGAGATGCTGCACGTCACGGCGGCCCTGGTCGGCGAGGGTCTGGGCGACTCCGTCGCGCTGGTCACGGACGGCCGCTTCTCGGGCGCCACCCACGGCCTGATGGTCGGCCATGTTGCGCCGGAGGCGGCGCACGGCGGCCCGCTGGCCGCGCTGCGCGACGGCGACGTCGTCGCGGTGGACGTCGACGCACGGGAGCTGCGCGCCGAGCTGCCCGAGGGCGAGCTCGAGCGGCGGCTCGCGGAGTGGTCGCCGCCGACGGCGCGCTACGAGTCCGGCGTGCTCGCGAAGTACGCCGCGCTGGTCTCGTCCGCGTCGGACGGCGCGATCACGCGCGCCTAGTACACGACCAGCCGGTCACGGTGCACAGCCTCGAGCCCTCGCGGCCGGCCGGCGAGCTCTGACGCCCCCGCGCTCGCGATCCCCTTCGCGAACACGGCGCCATCCGGGCCGGCCAGTTCGACGGCGTCGCCGGGGACGAACGTCCCCTCGCATCCGACGACGCCGACCGCGAGCAGGCTGCGCCCGTCCTCGACCAGGGCCTTCCGCGCGCCAGCGTCGACGACGATCCGCCCCGCCGCCGGCTTCGCGTGCCGGAGCCAGAGCCGGAAGGCGCTCTCGCCGCTCTCGTCGGCGCGGAAGCGCGTCCCGCGACGCTCGCCCGCCGCGATCGGGCCCAGCACGTCGGAGCCGCGGCCGGACGCGACCACCGTCGGCACGCCCGAGCCCGCTGCGAGCTGCGCGGCCGCGATCTTGCTCGCCATCCCCCCGCGGCCGGGACCGGTCGCGGGGCCGATCGCCGCCTCGGCGACCGCATCGCCCTCCGCGAGCAGCCGCGCGCCCTGGGTGGCCGGGTGCTCGCTGTACACGCCCTCGACCTCGGTGAGCAGCACCAACAGACGCGCGCGCACGAGCAGCGCAGTGTGCGCCGCGAGGGCGTCGTTGTCGCCGAAGGTGATCTCGTCCGTCGCGGTCGCGTCGTTCTCGTTCACGATCGGGACGCGGCCGAGGCGGAACAGGGCGTCGAACGCGTTACGCAGGTTCACATAGCTCGTCCGGTCGGCGACGTCCGCGGCCGACAGCAGCACCTGAGCCGTGCCGAGCGGCGCGAACGCCGCCGCCCAGGCCGCCTGGAGCCGTGCCTGCCCGACCGCCGAGGCTGCCTGCAGCCGCGGCGTCGCCTTCGGCCGGCGTGCGAGGCCGAGCTCGGCGAGGCCGAGGGCGATCGCGCCCGATGACACGACGCAGACGCGCTCGCCGCCGCGCACCAGCTCCCCGACCTCCGTTGCGCGCGCACGCAGCAGCGATCGCCGCACGCGCCCACGACCGTCGACGACGAGCGTCGACCCGAGCTTGACGACGACGGTCACCGGTGCTGCGTGCCGTCGCCGACGATGCGGTACTGGCGCAGCCAGAGATCGCGGTAGCTCACCGGGCCGCGCGGCCCGGGCGTGGAGTCGACGTTGATGCCGGTTTCGGGCGTGCCGAGCAGCGCGAAGCCGTCGATGAAACGGGTCGTCGCGTTCCAGAGGGCGCCTGTCCCCCGGTAGCCGTCCAGGAAGGCGTGTGCCGCGGCCTCGTCCTCGGTCACG
>DASTZE010000047.1:0-7107 GCA_035764425.1 Gaiellaceae bacterium | reverse complement strand
GCCCTGCGCCAGATCGAGCGGCAGTACGGCAAGGGCTCCGTGATGAAGATGAGCGACCAGGCGCACGTGTCCATCGGCGCCGTGTCGACCGGATCGCTGTCGTTGGACCTCGCGCTCGGCGTGGGCGGATTGCCTCGCGGGCGCATCGTCGAGATCTTTGGCCCCGAATCCTCGGGGAAGACGACACTCGTCTACCACGTCATCGCGGAGGCGCAGCGGCGCGGCGGCATCTGCGCGTTCATCGACGCGGAGCACGCAATGGACCCGCAGTACGCGCGCCGGATCGGCGTGAACACCGACGATCTCCTGGTCTCGCAGCCCGACCACGGCGAGCAGGCGCTCGAGATCGCCGAGCTGCTCGTGCGCTCGGGCGCGCTCGACGTCGTCGCCGTCGACTCCGTCGCGGCGCTGACGCCGAAGGCGGAGATCGAGGGCGAGATGGGCGACAGCCACGTCGGCCTGCAGGCGCGCCTGATGTCGCAGGCGCTGCGCAAGCTGGCCGGCACGCTCAACCGCACCGACACGATCTGCATCTTCACGAACCAGCTGCGCGAGAAGATCGGCGTGATGTTCGGCAACCCGGAGACCACGCCCGGCGGCCGCGCGCTCAAGTTCTACTCGTCAGTCCGCCTGGACATCCGCCGGATCGAGACGCTGAAGGACGGCGTCGAGGCGATCGGCAACCGCGTGCGCGTCAAGGTCGTCAAGAACAAGGTGGCGCCGCCGTTCAAGCAGGCCGAGTTCGACATCATCTACGGCTCCGGCATCCCCTGGGAGGGCACGCTGCTCGACACCGGCATCGACCGCAAGGTCGTGCAGAAGTCGGGCTCGTTCTTCAGCTTCGAGGACGAGCGGCTCGGCCAGGGCCGCCAGAACGCGACGGCCTTCCTGCGCGAGCACCCGGACCTCGCCCAGAAGATCCTTGCGAAGCTGCAGGCGGAGATCGGCCCCGACCAGATCGTCTCGGCGCGGCTGGCGACGCCGCCCACCGCGGCCGTGAACGGCGACGCGCCGGAAGCCGAAGCCGAGGCGGAGGAAGAGGTCGTCGCCACCACGTAGTCCGGACCCGGCGCTCGCAGCAGCAGCGCGCGCGCTCGCGAGCCGGGCGCTCTCCGAGCAGGAGCTCGAGGAACGGCTCGCACGGAAGGGCATCGGCGGGGACGCCTGGGCGCAAGCGCGCGAGACGCTGCGCGCGGCCGGCTACGTCGACGATGCCCGCTTTGCGGCGGGGCGCGCCGCCGTGCTCGCCGGTCGCGGCAGCGGCGACGAGCTGATCCGCCACGACCTCGAGCAGCGCGGGGTGGGCGCGGAGGCGATCGACGAGGCGCTCGCGGGGCTCGAGCCCGAGCCCGAGCGGGCGCGCGCGGCCGTCGAGCGGGAGGGCCTCCGCGTCCTGCGCAAGCTCGCCGCGCGCGGCTTCCCGCCGGAGGTCCTGGAGGAGCTCCAGGCCGTTGCAACCTCTGGCAGCGACCTAGTAGACTGACGTCAGCCTGATTCCATCAAAGAGCCTGCATAACGCGGTTTTCTCACTGACACTGATCCTTCTTTGAAGCCTTCGACCAAGTCAGCCAGCGTCACCGGAAGCGAGCCCAGTCACCAACTGAGCCGTTTCTAGCTGGTTTTCCGGCGAGCCCGGAAGGGCTCAGCCTGCCGATCGCGTTGTGCGGTCCCTTTGGGGACTGAGGGCCTCGCGCGCCACAACGGGAGAAAGGCAGGACCGAGATGCTGATCGTGACGGGAGTGCTCATCGGCCTCCTGGTGGGCGCGGCCATCGTCCTGTTCGTACTGCGCTCGGCCGCAGGCTCGCGCGCCGCTGCGGCACACCGGACGCGTGACGGCCTGCTCG
Organism: Gaiellaceae bacterium; assembly: GCA_035764425.1. Lineage (GTDB taxonomy): Bacteria > Actinomycetota > Thermoleophilia > Gaiellales > Gaiellaceae > JACVRM01. The sequence goes on along the minus strand of DASTZE010000047.1, from coordinate 5,261 downwards.
CCGACGCGACGCGGCAGGCGGAGGCGATCCGCCGCGAGGCGCACATCGAGGCGCGCGAGGAGGCGGTCCAGGTTCGAGCCGACCTGGAGCGCGACCTCGCCGAGCAGCGCGGGCGGCTGGAGAAGGTCGAGGCGCGGCTGCTCGACCGCGAGGAGGAGCTCGACCGCCGCGCCATGGAGCTGGAGCGGCGCGAGCAGGGGGTCAACGACCGCGAGGTGCACGCGAAGCAGCTCCAGCAGGACCTCAAGGAGGCGAACGAGCGCGAGCTCGAGCTGCTCGAGACCATCGCAAGCATGACCGTCGGCGAGGCGAAGGCGGTGCTGATGGAGCGCTCCGAGGAGCTGATCCGGCACGAGCTCGCCCGGCGCGTCCGCCAGCACGAGGAGGAGGCGCAGGTCGAGGCGCGGCGGCGCGCGCGGAACCTCGTCGCGGACGCGCTTCAGCGCGTGGCCGCGAGCCACGCCGCGGAGACCACCGCCTCGGTCATCGAGCTGCCCTCGGACGACATGAAGGGGCGAATCATCGGCCGGGAGGGCCGGAACATCCGCGCGCTCGAGCACCTGACCGGCGTCGACGTGATCATCGACGACACGCCCGAGTCGGTCGTGCTGTCGTCCTTCGACGGAATCCGCCGCGAGATCGCGAAGCTCACGCTGAAACGGTTGATCGAGGACGGCCGCATCCATCCGGCGCGGATCGAGGAGATGTACTACCAGTCCAAGGCGGAGATCGAGGACCACATCCGCGAGGCCGGCGAGCAGGCCGTCTTCGAGGCGAACTGCGGCGACTTCCACGAGGAGATCGTGAAGCTGCTCGGCCGCCTCAACTACCGCACGAGCTACGGCCAGAACGTCCTCAAGCACACGCTCGAGGTCGTCCACCTGGCCGGGATCATGGCCGCCGAGCTCGGCGCCAACGTGAAGGTGGCCAAGCGCGCGGCGATGCTGCACGACCTCGGCAAGGCGCTGACGCACGAGATCGAAGGCTCGCACGCCGCCATCTCGGCGCAGTACGCGCGCCGCTACGGCGAGTCGCCGGCGGTGCTGCACGCGATCGAGGCACACCACTACGAGATCCAGCCGCAGACGGTCGAGGCGGTGCTGCTGATCGCCGCCGACGCCATTTCCGGCTCGCGCCCCGGCGCGCGCGGCGACAGCCTCGAGAACTACGTGAAGCGACTCGAGGCGCTGGAGGAGCTCGCCGCGCACCACAAGGGCGTCGACAAGGTGTACGCGCTGCAGGCCGGCCGCGAGATCCGCGTCATCGTCAAGCCGGGCGAGATCGACGACGACCAGGCGGTGCTGCTCTCGCACGAGATCGCGCGCGACATCGAGGACCACCTCGAGTACCCGGGCCAGATCAAGGTCACGGTCATCCGCGAGTCGCGGGCCGTGGAGTTCGCCAAGTAGTGCGCGCCCTCGCCGTCCTGGGCCTCGCCGCGATCCTGGCCGGGACGGCGCTCGCAGCGAGGCCGGGCCGGGTCGCGCTCGCCCCGAATGCGATCGCGTTCCGCGACGCGCGACACGGTGTGATGGGCACGGGGTGGCTCGGCTGCGAGACGAGCGCGTTCGGCTGCAAGCTCCAGGGAACGATCTCGCAGACGAGCGACGGCGGGAAGACGTGGAAGGTGGCCCTGCGCTCGCCCCGGCCCGTCGTCTGGGTCTCGGTCGACGGCAGGACCGCCTGGGCCCGCTACGACGACGGCGAGAACCTGCGCAGCACGAACGCGGGGCGCACGTGGCACCCGGCGGTCGGCCCCACCCCGCTGGCCACGCCGTGCTCGCCTGGGGACTCCGTCAACATCGCCGTCACGACGCCCGGCGGCCGTGCCTGGGCGCTCTGCGTCGGCCAGCCCGGCGCCGGCAATGTCTCCAAGTCCGTCTATCGCCTCGCCGGAAGCGGGTGGAAGCGCATCGCATCCACGGAGATCGGGCGTAAGCCGGGGAAGGGCGGAGTCGCGTCGTACGGCTACCCGGTCGGGATGGCCATGGCGGACGACGGCTTCGGCCTGATCTGGGAGTCGCGCGGGACGCTGTACGTCACCCGCGACGGCGGCTACCACTGGACGGCGGAGCCGCACGTGGCGCGCCCGGAGGTGGACTTCGGCGTTTCGGGCGCCGCGCTCCCGGGCGGCGTCGGGTATCTCGTCCTGTCCCGCGGCGGGAGCATGCACCGGCGCCTGCTCGTGACACGGGACGCCGGGCGCCATTGGCGCGTGGCGCACCGCTGGCGCTGAGGCGACCCCGCTAGTCGGGCATCCGGTGCGACCCGAGCGTCCAGGTGAAGCGCGTCATCGTTTCGCTCGGAGCGACGCCACTCGGACGCAGGCCTCGGCGCACGAAGAGCGTCGGGACCTGGGCTCCTGCAGCGACGGCGAGCCGGACGCGCCCAACACCCTGGGTCGGCCACCGATCGGACAGCCCGACGACGAGCAGGCGCGCGTCGCGTGCCGCCTCGAGGACGCCCTCCTCGCCGGGCTGGACGAGGACCGGCTCGGCGACGATTCCCACCACCTGCTGCACGAGCATGGAGGCACGCGACAGGAGCCTGCTCGCGTCGCGCCGTTCGCCGGCCGGGTCGGCCGCCGTTCCGAGCAGCCGGAGCGTCGTCCCGAGCGACTGTGTGAGCCACGCGGCCACCTCGATCGCGGACCAGTCGTGCTCGATACCTCCGAAGGGCGTCACGACCGGCCCGGTGTCCGACGCGCCGGTCCCGACCAGCACGGCGACGTCGCACGGCGAGCGCTCGAGGATGACGGCGAGGTCCCGGTCCGGACGGCCGCTCTCGAGCAGCCCCGGGGCCGCGTCGACGAGCAAGACGTCGACATCGTGCTCGGCGGCGAGCTGCGCGGCCTCCGCGCCCGGCTCACCAGTCGTGTAGGCGGCGATCCGTGACGCAACTCCGCGTTGTGCGAGCGCGTCCCGGCGTTCGGACAGGGCGGCGTTGGACGCTGCCAGCTCGGCGTCGTCGGGCAGGAAGCGAGCCAGGATCACCTCGCGTGGAGGCCGTCGAGCGAGCGGGTCGGCGATACCCAGGAGGTCGTCGAGCCTATCCGCATCCGTGATGACGACCATGATCGCCCTTTGCCGCGGTACCGCTGGGGCCTCCTGTCCAGCGAGCGCCGGGTCCTGCCGGAGGATCGCCTGCTCGAGCCCTTGCAGCGCCGGGCTCGGCTCGATGCCGAGTTGCTCGACGAGCAGCCGCCGCGTCTCGCGATAGAGCTCGAGCGCCTCGGCCTGGCGACCTGCCCCGTAGAGCGCCCGCATGAGCGCGGCCCGCATCCGCTCGCGGAGCGGATGCTCCCGGATGAGCACCTGCAGCTCGCCGACGAGCTCTGCAAAGTAGCCGAGCGCGAGGTCGACCTCGATCCGCCGCTCGAGCGCGTCCAGGCGCAGCTCCTCGAGTCGCAGGATCTCGGTCACCAACGGGTCGTGGTCGACGTTGGCGAGCGGCGGCCCGCGCCAGAGCGCGAGCGCCTCGCGAAGTCGTCGGGCGGCCGGCTCGGGCGCCTGCCGCTGCGCCTCTTCAACCAGCAGCTCGAAGCGGTGGAGGTCGAGCTCGTCCTCGCCCATGCGGATCGCGTACCCGGGCTCCTGCGTGACGATCGCCTCGCGCGGAGCGAGTGCCTTGCGGAGCTGGGAGACGTGGTTCTGCAGAGCGTTGGCGGCTTTGCCGGGCGGCTGCGCGCCCCAGAGCTCGTCGATGAGCCGGTCCGTCGACACGACCTCGTTCGCTCGCGTGAGCAGGAGTGCGAGCAGCGTCCGCTGCCGTACGCCGCCGAGCGGGAGCACATGTCCCTGCTCGACGACCTCGAGCGGTCCCAGGATGCGGAACTCCACGTTCTCTCCTCGCGCCGGTCTGCGGCGACGCTAACACCGTCGCGCTCAGCCGAAGCTCAGCGGCGCCTCAGCACCGGGGTCGAGACTTCTTGATGCCGCGGCAGCGGCGTAGGCTTCTGCGACGAGGACGACGGATGTCGTGAGCGCTCAGACGGAGATCCGGATCGGCTCGGAGTTCGTCGGCTATCGCATCGACGACCTGATCGGCCGCGGTGGGATGGGCGTCGTCTACCGCGCCTACGACCTGCGGTTGAAGCGGGCGGTCGCGCTGAAGCTGATGGCGCCCGAGCTGGCGCTTGATCAGCGGTTCCGCGAGCGCTTCAGGCGCGAGTCGGAGCTCGCGATGTCGCTCGAGCACCCGAACGTCGTGCCGATCCACGACGCAGGCGACGTCGACGGGCGTCTCTACCTCGCCATGCGCCAGGTCGAGGGGACCGACCTGCGGGCGCTGCTCCGCGCCGAAGGAGATATGGACGAGGCCCGGTCAATCGCGATTTGCCGCCAGGTCGCGAACGCCCTCGACGCCGCGCACGCGAAGGGCCTCGTGCACCGCGACGTCAAGCCCTCGAACGTGCTCCTCGATGCGAGCGAGCACGTCTATCTCGCCGACTTCGGACTGACCAGGCGACTCGACGAGCAGCAAGGGGCGGCAGCAGGCGACCGCCGCTCGGTGGGCACGCCCGCCTACCTCGCGCCGGAGCAGATCGAGGGCGCACCGGTCGACGGCCGCACCGACGTCTACTCGCTTGGCTGTCTCCTCCACGAGTGCCTGACCGGCCAGGCCCCGTTCGGGCGCGGCTCACGGCTGGCTGTGGCCTGGGCGCACCTCGAAGAGGAGCCACCGAGCGCGAGGGCTCGCCGCCCCGAGCTGCCCGAAGCGATCGACGTGGTGATCCGCAGGGCGATGGAGAAGGAGCCCAAGGACCGCTACCCGACCTGCTCTGCGCTGATCGCCGCGGCCGAAGAGGCTCTCGGCCTCCGCCGGCCGCCTCCCTTGCTGCGGCGCAAGCTCATGGTGATCGCTGCCGTCGGAACCCTCATTGTCCTGGCAGCGGTGCTCGGAGCCGCGGTGCTCACTCGACGCACCGGCGGCACCGCCGGGGCCGCGCCCACCGTCACAGCAAACACGCTCGTCCGCATCGACCCCGCAACGAACAGGGTCGATGCGGTGGTTGACGTCGCCCATGACCCGTCGGCGACTGCGGTCGGCGGGCGCAGCGTGTGGGTCTATGGCGGCACCGAGATGTCTCTGACGGAGGTCGACGCCGCAACAGACGCAGTCCGACGCACGACCGACGTTCCGCTCCCGCCCAGCCGCCCGAATTCCTTCACCGGGCCGGTCCTGGCCGCGGACGCCGCAGGCGCCTGGCTCATCGGCATCGACCTGCGCGGACGGTCGTATCTCACGCGGATCCTCTCGGC
>DASTZE010000046.1:0-4285 GCA_035764425.1 Gaiellaceae bacterium | reverse complement strand
GGGCCGTTCGTCGACGACGAGACCTGCACGTTCTCGTTCAGCGCGACCGTGGAGCGGACGCGCACGACGATCTACTACGAGAACGGGGACATCAAGCGGCACACCGACCTGATCGTCACTTCGTCCGCGAACGGCAAGACCGAAGTCCAACGGAACTCGTTCAACGTGTTCATCGACGCCGACTCGCCGACGCAGTGGGTGATCACCGGCGTTCTCGAGAAGGCCCAGCTGCACGGCGAGACGCTCTGGTTGGAATCGGGGCGACTCGTCTACGACCTCGAGGCGGATCAGGTCATCGACGCGCACCCCGGACCACTCGCGGAACCCCCCGATGTCTGCCAATTGCTCGGACCGTAGCCAACTCCTAGAGCGGCGCGCCGGGTTCAGCACCGATGTCGCTCCCACGCGATTTCCTCGACGAGATCGAGATGGAGCTAGCCGCGACGCGCAACAGCATCACTCCCGACCGCACGCGCACGGCCACCCTCGAGGAACTCCACCGGCTCGCACGCGCCGCCACGCACGAGTTCGGCCGCCCGATCACCGTCTTCGACTTCATCCGCTCCGCGGCCGCAGCCGGCGAACGCGAGCGTCGGCTCGCACTCGTTCGCCGAATGCGCTCAGACATTCCTGAACTAGGAGGGGAACCGCAATGAACCTCATCAGAGCGATCGCACTCCTCAGAAGCCTCGACATAACCATGAAGCCCAGGGTTGCAGTGGGCTTGCTCGGTGCGCTCGCCGCTGCCGCGCTCGTCGCCGCGGCCGGGCCGGCACAGGCGACCTACCCCGGCGCCAACGGGCGACTCGCCTTCGGAATGACCGTGCCGGGTAGCGCGCAGCCGGACGTCTACTCGGTGCTGCCGAACGGCGAGGGCCTGAAGCAGCTCACCGACGACCCCGCCTTCGACGCCTGCGCGGCGTACTCGGCGGACGGCAAGCGGATCGCCTACTGCAGCGGCGCCGGCGATCCGGCGGGCCAGTTCGACATCTGGACGATGAAGCAGAACGGCAAGGACAAGCAGCGAGTGACGCGGCTCGGAGGGAGCGCGACCTTCCCCGACTTCTCGCCCGAGGGCAGCAAGATCGCCTTCAACGCGAGGCCGGCAGGAGCCGCCAACGCCGACATCTACGCGATCGACGCGGACGGCAGCGGCCTCGTGCAGCTGACGAACGCACCCGGAAACGACCGCTACCCGGCGTGGTCGCCGGACGGGAGCAGGATCGTGTTCGAGAGCGAGCGCACGGGCGTCAACCAGGTGTGGGTGATGAACGCTGACGGCAGCGGCCAGACCCAGCTGACGTTCGACTCGGTCCCGAAGGACCAGACGCCGGACTGGAGCCCGGACGGCACCCGGATCGTGTACGCCACCGCGCCGGGCGCGGGCGGCGACATCTGGGTGATGAACGCTGACGGCGGCGACCAGCACCCGGTCAGCTCGGGGCCGGAGCTCGACTTCGGTCCGGTCTGGTCGCCTGACGGCACCAAGCTCGCGTTCTCGGACGTCGGATCCCGCACGACCTTCGTGATGAACGCAGACGGCAGCGGACGCTACCCCGTCTACCTGGGCGGCCTCCAGTTCGTGCCGGCCTGGCAGCCGCACCCCGCCGACGAGGACGAGTAGCCCAGATCTCGCCGCAACTCGACCATTACGGAAGGAGCAACAGCTTCGTCGCGGTTGCCCTTCCCGACCGTAGAGGAGGTCCACGATGCGAAGCACACTGCTCGTCTTTGCCACACTCGCGCTCGTGCTTGGGATCGCTCAGCCGGCGACAGCGGCCGACGTGGTCGTCGTGTCGTCGATCCAGGCAGCGGTCGACGCAGCCGCCCCCGGCGACACGGTGCTCGTTCCGCCGGCCCGCTACCACGAGACGGTGACAATCGCGAAGAACGGGCTCACGATCCGGGGCAGCCGCGGCGCCGTCCTCGACGCGTCCGGGTTCAGCGTCGGCATCCGAGCCGCCGCCGGCCCAGGCGGGCCCGGATGCCCCACATCGACGCTGACTGATCTCACGATCGAAGGCCTGCGGATTGAGAATGCGAGCTTCACCGGCGTACTGCTCCGCGGCGTCGATGGCTTCGACCTGCGTGACGGCGTCTACACCGGCAACGAGGAGTACGCGATCTTCCCGATCTGCTCACGGGACGGCGTGATCGACGGCAATCAGGTCGAGGGCACCGACGACGCCGCGATCTACGTCGGCAACTCCCACGACGTCCTCGTCGAACACAACCATGCAACCGACTCGACGGTCGGGATCGAGATCGAGAACTCCACCGGGATCGTCGTCCGCGGCAACACCGCGATCGGCAACACCTCCGGCATCGTCACCTTCGTGCTGCCCGGCCTGGCCGTCCCCGTGAGCGAAGACGTCGTCATCGAGCGGAACGTCGTCATGCACAACAACCGACCGAATCCCATCCTGCCAACCGAGGACGTCGTTGGATTGATTCCGACTGGCACCGGCATCCTGACGGCAGGTGCCGACCACGTGACCGTGCGCGAGAACAACGTTGTCGGCAACAACAGTGGCGGAATCGCGGTCGTGGCCCTCCCGATCCCGAATCCCGATCCCCGCGTCGATCCGCTGCCCGACGGCGATCGGGTCGTCGGAAACGTCGCATTTGCGAATGGCCGCAGCCCGGATCCGCTTCGCTCCCCATACCCAGGCGCGGACCTGATCTACGACGGCACCGGGAGCGGCACCTGTTTCAGCGACAACGTCTTCGCCAGCTCGATTCCCACGACACTGGAGCTGCTCTTCGGTTGTGGCTAGACGAACGAACGGCGCCGATCGCCTCCGTCCGCTCTGGGACTTCACAACCCTAGACGCAACCGAGCGGCGGCTGCGCGCCGCCCTGCATGAGCAAACAAGCGATCCGGGCGGCGCAGAAGTGCTTACCTAACTCGCGCGCGTCGAGGGCTTGCAAAGGCGGTTCGACGAGGCGAGCAGCCACTTGGAGGACGCGGAGGCACTCGCTGGCGCGAGCGACGTTGCGCGCGTGCGGGTTCTGCTCGAGCGCGGCCGCGTCCTCCGCCTGTCCGGGGACCTCGCAGCTGCGCTGCCGCTGTTCGAAGAGGCGTTCGAACGGGCAGTCGCCGCGGGGCAGGACTTCATCGCCGCCGACGCCGCGCACATGGCCGCGCTGGCCGGCGACATGATCGTCTGGACCGAGCGCGGACTCGACCTCGCCCGACGCGCCCCCGCGGCCGTCTCCTGGACCGGAGCGCTCCTCAACAACCTCGGTTGGTGGCACGGCCAGCGCGGCGACCACGCCGAGTCGCTCGCCGCCTACCGCGGCTCGCTCGAGGCGTATGAGCGCCATGTGACTACCCCTACCTCCGCGAAGCGGCGCGCGTCGGCGTCGCCAACGCGCTACGCGCCCTCGGGCGGGTCGAGGAGGCAGTCCCGCTGCTCGAGCAGGCCGTGGCGTGGGCACAAGGGACCGGGCACCCGGACCAAGCCTTCCACGCGGAACTCGCCGCCGCCCACACCGACCTCGGCCGAACCGAGGAGGCCGCCGAACAGGAATGACTCAGCAGACTCGCCGGCCCAGGCCAATTCGCCCCCTGGCGATCACGGCCGCGCCCACCGCGAAGTGACCCAGGCTCGTAAGGTGGCGATGCCGGTGAACGAGGCTGAGCCCGTCGAGCGCCAAGTCGACGCCTACAACCGCAGAGACATCGACGCGTTCCTTGCCTGCTACTCCCCCGACACAGTGGTTGAGGACGCCACGGGCACCGTCGTCATGCGAGGCCGCGACGCGATGCGGGCTGCCTACACCGAGCTCTTCCAAGCCTCCCCGACCCTGCGGGCGGAGATCCCGACGCGAATACGTGTCGGCGAGTACGTCATCGACGAGGAGCGCATCACAGGACGGCGGGATTCCGCCGAGGAGGTCCGAGTAGTCGCGATCTATCACGTCAAGGATGGCGTGATCGACCACGTCCAGCTCTTCCGTTGAGGCTGGCATGTAAGTAGTGTTGTCTCATTAGACACCGCGCCGCGGACACAAAACTGACACATCAGAAACGACATGCGCGACGTCTTGCGACGCATCGTCAGCGCCCTGAATGGTCCGATTTGCAGGAAAAACTGTGTCGCGAGTGATCGCGCGTGCACGCGCGTGACGCGTGGGGACTTCCATGGTAAGGAGGGGGTCGACGGTTCGAGTCCGTCAGAGGGCTTGAAGAGAAGTGCCTGCAAAACGGCATGTGTTGTTGCCTGCCTGGACGGCGGATCGGCTGCGAAGGGAACGTTGAGGGAACATTTCCTGACCCCTT
>DASTZE010000045.1:0-2858 GCA_035764425.1 Gaiellaceae bacterium | reverse complement strand
CTCGGTCGCGATCGCGGGCGAGCCGAGCTTGCTGCTCGTTGCGCTCGCGAACGGCGTCGCGCTCGCGATCGCCGTGACGGCGCTCGGGCACATCTCGGGCGGTCACTTCAACCCGGCCGTCACGATCGGCTTCCTCGTCACGCGGCGGATCGCACCGCTGCTCGCGCTCATGTACATCGTCGCGCAGCTGCTCGCCGGCATCGCAGCGGCCGCGATGGTCCGCTGGCTGTGGCCGGGCACCTTCGCCAAGGCGGCCGGCTACGGCGCGCCGGCGCTCGACCCGGGCCTCTCGTCCGGCGAGGGCCTGGTGCTCGAGGCGCTGCTGACCGCCTTCCTCGTCTTCGTCGTCTTCGCGACCGCGGCCGATATCCGTGGCGCGTTCAAGATCATCGCCGGCTTCGCGATCGGCCTCACGGTCAGCGTCGACGTCATGGTCGGCGGGCCGCTGACCGGCGCGATGATGAACCCGGCGCGGGCGTTCGGCTCGCACGTCGTCGACAACAGCTGGTCGAACGCATGGATCTGGTACGTCGGGCCGATCCTCGGCGGTGCGATCGCCGCCCTGCTGTACGAGCTCCTCTACCTCCGCCCGCTTCGGCCGCCGCCGCCTGGGCTGCCCGAGAGCAGCGTGGAGGAGGAGAGCGTCGCGACCGCCGCGCTGCAGTAACTCCCCCCTACGGCGCCCGCTCGCAGCCGGCGACATGGTCGTCGACGAGCCCGGCCGCCTGCATGAACGCGTAGACCGTCGTCGGGCCGAGGAACCGGAACCCGCGGCGTTTGAGCTCGCGCGAGAGCGCCTGCGAGTCGTCGGTCGCGGCCGGGATCTCGTCGCCGTCACTCGGCCGCGGACGCGGCGGCGGCGCAAACTCCCAGAGCACCTCGGCAAGCGGCCGATCGAGCGCGTCGATCGCGCGCGCGTTCGCGATCGCCGCCTCGATCTTGGCGCGGTTGCGGACGATGCTGGCATCGCCGAGCAGCCGCTGGACGTCCTCCTCGCCGTAGGCGGCGACGCGCGCGGCGTCGAAGCCGCCGAAGGCAGCCCGGAATGCCTGCCGCTTGCGCAGGATCGTGATCCACGAGAGCCCAGACTGGAACGACTCGAGCGTGAGCAGCTCGAAGAGCATCGTGGGGTTGCGCTCCGGCCGCCCCCACGCGTCGTCGTGGTAGGCGAGCATGAGCGGATCGCTCCCGGCCCACCAGCAGCGGCTCACGCCATCGCCGCCGGTGCGGAGGCCTGCCATGCCGGGAGCGTAGAAGCTAACGGGACAGTCCCCACAGGGGACTGTCCCAACGCCCGCGCTTACACACCCCCGGCGGGATTCGAACCCGCGATCTCCTGGCTGAGAACCAGGCATCCTAGGCCGCTAGACGACGGGGGCGAGCCGACGGACTGTAGCAGCGGTCAGGCGCCGCGAGCCGCGACGAGAGGCCGCGTATCGAGCGGGTCGTACCCGAGCCGGACGGCGATTTCCTCGCTCGTCGGGCGCGTTCCCTCGGCCCACAGGCCGCGCAGGAAATCGCCGGTGCGGGTGTCCGACCACCAGTCGGGCCCGATCTCGCGCTGGAGGTACTCGCGCAGCTGCGACGAGCGGATCCAGGCGCGCAGGTAGTCGGCCGAGTAGAAGCCCGCGTCCATGTCGGCCAGGTAGTTGTCGGGCGCGTAGCGCACGCCGCTCGCCTCGGTGAGCAGCTCGGAGTAGCGCGCCGGGGCGTCCTCGTCGACGGGCTCCCCGAACGCCGACCAGAACTCGAGCTCGAAGCGGAGCTTGGCCTCGTAGCGGCGGAAGAGCAGCGTCTCCACGAACTGCGACGCCTCCGCGTTCGCGGCCGCCTGCTCGGGCGAGAGGTCGAAGTAGCGCTCGTGCCAGCCGGGCTCGCGCGAGATCGCCTCGACGATGTAGGAGTAGATCTCGGTCAGCGCGTGGTCGCGCGATACGGCGCGGAACGTGAACGGCAGGTCGGCGGCCGAGCCGGCGTAGTGCAGCGCGTGGCCGGCTTCGTGCAGGAACGCGGCGTAGTCGTGCATCCCGCCCTGCGCGCGCGTGATCAGGTGCACGACCGACGGCGGGTCGGAGGGCACCACGCAGGCGCGCGGGCTCTTCTGCGGCCGGTCGTCCAGGTCGAGGCGGATGTTCGGCTGCGCCTTCAGGTCCAGCCCGATGCGCTGAAGCGTGTCGAGGCAGACCTCGACGCTCCGCTCCTTCGTGTAGGTCGACTCGAGCGGCGACAGCCGGCGCACGTAGCCCACGTGGAAGGAGGCCGGCACGGCCTCCCTCTCAGGCCCGAGCAGGCGGTCGAACCAGCGCTCGCGCAGCTCCTCGAACGCGCGGGCGAGCTGGCCGCTCGCCGTCTCCAGCGCCTCGGAGAGATCGGGCAACGAGATGCCCTTCTCCTCCTCGTTCCGCTCGACCGGGTCGCCGATGCCCGACACCTCTGCGTCGACGTCCTCGATGCGGCGGATCAGCGTCAGCCGGTCGTCGTTGAAGACGGCCGAGACCTCCTGGGTCGCGACCCCAAGCTCCTCGCGCTCGCCGTAGTCGGCCAGGACGGCCAGTTTGGCCTGCGCCGTGCGCAGCGGCACCTCCTCGCCCTGAAACGGCACGCGTGCGGCCAGGATGCGGTTCTCGACCTCGTCCGCGAGCTCGGCCACCTCGCGTGCGACCAACCCACCCTCGCACGACTTGCGCAGGCGGTAGTGCCGCTCCAGCTCGGTCGAATCGCCGGCCTCCTCCTCGGCTTTCAGGAGCGCATCACGCTGCGCGTGCGTGAACAGGTCCTCGTACTTGGCGACGATGGCCGCGCCCTCCGAGGTCTCCTTCTCGCCCACGCGCACCGCGCGCGCCTCCTCCATGCGCTCG
>DASTZE010000044.1:0-3844 GCA_035764425.1 Gaiellaceae bacterium | reverse complement strand
TCGACCAGCTCGCGGCCGAGCGCGCTCAGGCCCTCGTCTTCCTCGACGCCGAGCCCGTCGGCGAACGGGTTCCGGTGGTTCCACGTCAGCGAGAACATCCGCGCGCCGAGCCCCCAGTAGGCGTACGCGAGCTGCGGGTCGGCGTCGAAGAGCTCGGCGCCCTCGACCGAGAGCATGACCCTGAGACCGTCGCGATCGAGGTCCTCGGCCGTGCGTACCGGCACGACGTCCGGGCTCTCGGCGAGCAGCCGGTGGTAGGCGGCCGCCTGCGCAAGGCCGAAGCGCAGCGCGTCGTCGGAGTCGTCGGCGGTGTAGATCGCGCAGACCTGCAGGTCGACGCCGCCGGCGTCGAGCTCGGGCCGCCAGTAGCGCGCGAACGGGCGCTCCTCGCCGTCGCGGTGGACGAGCTCCGCCAGCAGATCGTTGTGGGCGTCGACGATCACCGGACGAGCGTAACCCGTGCGATTTCGGGAACCATGGAGGCATGGCCAATGCCGCCGGCATCGTCGCCGGCATTTTCATCCTGATCTCGATGATCGTCAGCGTCGTCGTCGTCGGCGTGCTCTTCGTCTGGGCGGCGAAGAAGGACGGCGAGGACGACCGCGAGGTCCAGCGCCGGCTCGGGATCAGGCGCAAGACCCGGATGGGGCGCTAGGCCCTCGCATCTAGGGCCCCGGCGGGAGCTCGAGCGCCCGCTCGAACGCAGCACGGTCGTGCACCGGCTCGCCGTGCGCGACGATCACCAGCTCGAACGGCAGCTCGAGCAGTGCGCGAAGGGCCGGCAGCACCGCCTGTTCGTGCCAGGGCGTGCGCCAGACGCGGAGCTCGCCCCCGGGCGCGGTGAGGCCGTCGGCGAAGACGAGCGCGCGCTGCTCCGGCAGCCAGACCGGCGTCTCGTCGCGGCTACGCCCGTCGTAGAGGGTGCGGATCCCGCCCGGCAGCTCCATCCCGTCCGGTAGGAGCGGCTCGAGCACCGTCTCGGGCAGGTCGTCCGGGAAGTAGACGCGCGGGCCGAAGCCGCGCGCGCCGTAGCGGCGGACGAAGACGTCGACGTCGCGGACGTGATCCGGCTTGAGCACGATCGCCAGCGTCGGCGGGCGCACGTCGAACCGCTCCCATGCCTCGGAGCCCTCGGCCGGCGCGAGCGGGTCGATGACCGCCACCTCACCGCCCGTCTCGACGCACGTCGACGTGACGGTCTGCTCCCAGTCGAGGTGCGGCGCCCAGTCCGGGTGCCGCTGACGCCAGATCCAGAGACCCGGCCCGACGTCGCGGATCTCGGTCAGGGCCAGCGAGGCCGCGCAGGCTCACGCGGCTCGATCGCCTTCCACTCCTCGCGCACCGGCGCGAAGATGTCGATCACCGTGCAGCCCTCGGGGCCTGCGATCGCCTCGTGCGGGACGTTCGAGGGGATGACATAGGTGTCCCCGGGCGACAGGTCACGGCGCTCGTCGCCGATCGCGAACGTGATCTGCCCCTCGAGCACGATGCCGAGCTGCTCGTGGTCGTGCTGGTGCTCGCGGGCATGCGCGCCGGGCGCGAGCTCGACGACCGCCATCGTCAGCCGGTCGCCGTGCCGGGAACGGGCGAGGATGCCCTCCCACACTTCCCGTGGGGCGATCGCGTGCAGCTCCTCGAAGGCGCTCACGGCGTCCGATCCTACTCGCGCAAACCGCCCGGCCCCGGGACCCGTAGACCCGTACCGGGGGGAAACGACCCGAAGGGAGGCGAGATGGAACAGCGCGCTGGGCGGAAACGCAGCACGCGAACGCTTGCCGGACTCGGCGTCGTCCTGCTCACCGCGATCGCAATCGGCGCCCTGGGCGCCGCGGCGCCGCGGGCAAGCGAGGAGGAGGGCAACGTCTACGTCGTCCACAACCTGGTCTCCGACCAGCCGGGGGTGGCCGACCACATGGACAGCCACCTGGTGAACGGCTGGGGGCTCACGCGCCTCGCCACGAGCCCGTGGTGGGTAGCGAACAACGAGACAAATACCTCGACGCTCTACAACGGGTCCGGGACGCCGCTGGCGCTCGTCGTCTCGGTTCCCGGCCACCCCACCGGGGCGGTGGCGAACGCGGGCGCGGGGTTCGTCGTGTCGAGCGGCGGCGCGTCGGGACCGGCCCGCTTCATGTTCGCGAACGAGGCGGGGCAGATCTACGGCTGGAACCCGAACGTCCCGGCCCCGAACTCGATGACCGCAACGCTCGCCACGTCGGTGCCGGGGGCGATCTTCAAGGGCCTGACGCTCGCAGGCGGCCGGCTCTACGCCACCGACTTCCATCACGGAGCCGTGGACGTCTTCGACTCCACGTTCAGCAAGGTGAGCGTGCCGGGCGGCTTCGCCGACCCGCTCGTGCCGAAGGACTTCGCGCCGTTCGGCATCCAGGCGATCGGCAACCGGATCATCGTGACGTTCGCCAAGCAGGACGCGGACGCCGAGGATGAGCTCGCCGGCATCGGTCGCGGCATCGTGGACGTGTTCGACCTGGACGGGAACCTGATCGGCCACGTCGGCCTCCACGGCCTCTTGAACGCGCCGTGGGGCGTCGCGCTCGCGCCGAGCACCGGCTTCGGCGCGTTCTCGGGCGACCTGCTCGTCGGCAACTTCGGCGACGGGCGGATCCTCGCGTTCGAGCCGTTCGGGAACTGCGGCTTCGGCAACGGCGGCTTGCCGGCGACGTCGGACCGGCCGTGCTTCCTCAGCCAGGGGCAGCTGCGCGGTGTCGACCACTCCCCGATCGTCATCGACGGGCTGTGGGGCCTCGGCTTCGGCGGCGGTCCGGGAACCAACTCGGGGCCGTCGACGACGCTCTTCTTCGCTGCCGGACCGGACGACGAGTCCCACGGGCTCTTCGGGACCGTGGTCGCAGGGTAGGGGGAGGCGCTCTTGGGGGGCGGCGCAGTCGGCCGCCCCCCGTGAGCAAGTCCGCTCAGGCGCCGTTCACCTGGCGCAAGCACAGTGCGCCGGATGCGGATCGGGGTCGCCGCACTCGTCGCCGCAGCAGCGGTGGCCGCCGTCTGCGGCCGCGCGCGGGCCTCGCTGCTGCCGCCCGGCTGGAAGCAGAAACGCTGTACGGCGAGTGGACCGGCCCGCGCGAGTCGTTCGTCGTCGACACCATCGTCCCCTGGACGGATGCGCACCTGCCGACGATCCGGAGCTGCAGCGGGCGGGCGGGCGCCGGCCTGTCGGCCGGCGCCTACGGCGCGGTCGACATCGCCCTCCGCCACCCGCGGCTGTTCGCGTGCTCCCGGGCGGGCACGACGGGGCGTTCTGGCGCGCGCAGCTCCCCGCCGCGCTCCGAGTACGCGTTCAGCCCAGCCGCTTGACGAGGCCGATCTCGACGAGCCCGGGCGTGTGCCTCGACTCGATGCGCTCCCCGTTCGGCTCGAAGCCGGCCGAACGGTAGAGCCCCTGCGCCGCATCGGCACGGTTCGTGACCGAGAGCCAGAGCGACCGCGCGCCGGCCGCCCGCGCCCACGCCTCCACGTCGTCGAGGAGCCGCCGGCCGATACCGGCGCCGCGCGCGTCGGGCGCGACCCACATGGCGTACACGTCGTAGCGGCTCGGGTCGTCGTCGTTGCGGACCGACGTGACCAGCCCGACAGCCTCGCCGTCGCGGAGCGCCACGAGCGTGGTCGCCTCGTCGCCCGCCGCGTCGGCGTCCGCCCGCTCGCCCCAGCGCTCACTCGGATAGGCGGCCTCGCGCTCGTAGGTCGAGCCGAACGACTCCGGGTCGGTCGCCAGCGCGCGGAGACGCACCTCGCGGAACAACGCCGCGTCGCCGGAGCGGATCCGGCGGGCGACGAGGCGACCACGCTCGTGGCGCTCCGCGACGGCGAG
>DASTZE010000043.1:0-8326 GCA_035764425.1 Gaiellaceae bacterium | reverse complement strand
TGCCGCCGCGCAGCCGCTCGAGCCACTCGTCGGCGCGCTCGAGCTCGCGGTCGCGCCCGACGAGCGCGCCCGCCAGGCCGCGGCGGCGCGCGCCCTGGGCCCGCGCGCGGAGCACCGTGAGCGCCGCGACCGGCTGCGACTTGCCCTTCAGCTCGAGCAGCACCGGCTCCTCGGTCTCGAACGTCCCCTCGACCGCGTTCGCCGTGGCGTCGTCGACGAGCACCCGTCCCGGCGCCGCGGCGGACTGCAGCCGCGCCGCGACGTTGACGGTGTCGCCGAACGCGGCGTACTCGATGCGCGAGCCGGCGCCGATCTCGCCCAGGACGACAGGCCCGGTGCCGACGCCGACGCGGACGCCGAAGCCCTCGACGGCCCACGCCTGCTCGACCTCCGTCGCGTAGCGGCGCATCTCGTCCGCGATGCGCAGCCCGGCGCGCACCGCGCGCTCGGCGTCGTCCTCGGAGGAGACCGGCGCGCCGAAGAAGGCGAGCACCCCGTCGCCGGCGAGATCCTTGACGTGCCCGCCGAGGTCCTCGATCACGCCCACGACGCGGCTGACCGCCTCGCCGACGACGAGCTTGACCTCCTCCGGGTCCAGTCGCTCGGCCAGCGCGGTCGACCCGACGATGTCGGCGAAGAGCGCGCTGACCACCTTCCGTTCTTCGCGGACGGCCTGTTCGGTCACGCGTCCTATTCTGACGCCCGGGTCAGGAGGACTACGCGACGGCCATCGGGGCGACGAGGCGGAGCGGCGCCTCCAGCACGGTGGTCGCCGCGTCGACGACCGCCGGGTCGAACTGCGTGCCCGCGCCCGCGCGCAGCTCGGCAAGCGCCTCCTCGTGCGTCAGCGCCGCGCGGTACGGGCGGTGCGCCCGCATGGCTGCGTAGGCCTCGCAGACCGCGACGACGCGCGCCTCGAGCGGGATGCGCGTCCCGGCGAGGCCGTCCGGGTAGCCGGCGCCGTCCCAGCGCTCCTGCGTCGAGCGGACGAGCTTGGCCACCGTGGTCAGCGCGGCCGCTGCCGACAGGATCCACTCGCCGGTCAACGTGTGGCGGCGGACGAACACCCAGTCGTCGTCATCCAGCGGCCCGGTCTTCAGCAGGATCGCGTCCGGGATCGCCATCTTGCCGACGTCGTGCAGCTCGGCCACCTGGCGGAGCAGCTCGAGACGCTGGCCGGTGAGGCCCATCTCCCTGCCCACGGCGACGGCGATGTTGGCCACCTGCGAGACCTCCTCGCCGCGCGTCGGCTCGCGATCCTCCAGCGCACGGACGAGCAGCCGGGCCGTCTGCCGCCCGAGGGTGGAGCGCTCGGCCTTGGAGGCGTACATGCGCCGGTCGGCGAGCTTGAGGATCTCCACCGGGGTGTCCGCCTCGTCGGGTGCGGCGACGAGGCCCCACGCGGAGTCGACGTCGAATCCCTCTCCGCGGTCGGACAGGGCGACGCCCGCCAGGGCTCCGAGTCGCGGCGCCGCGACGGCGTCGGTCAGGACGACGGCGCAGAACTCGTCGCCGCCCATGCGGAAGGCGCGCCCGCCGGCAGGCAGGGCGGCCTGCAGGCGCCGGCCGAGCCGCGCGAGCAGCGCGTCGCCGGCGAGGTGTCCGAAGCTGTCGTTGTATTCCTTGAACCCGTTGAGGTCGAGCAGGACGAGCACGAGCTGGCGCTGGTCGTCGCAGCGGCCGAGCTGGTCGGCGAGATGCTCGAGGAGGGCGCGCCGGTTGCCGAGCCCCGTGACCTGGTCGGTGAGCGCGTCGGTGCGGCTCGTCGCGATCAGGCGCAGGTGGTCACGGAAGGTCAGCGCCAGCCGCGCCAGGACGGCGATCAGCACGGCCGCGGCGAGTGCGAGCGTCACCGCGCTGAGGCGGTGGAAGTGGTCGTAGACCAGCACGGCGATCGCGAACGAGGCACAGGCAACCGAGACGCCGATCCCGCTCCAGCCTTCCTCACGTGCCTTCGCCGCCTCCGCCGGCTGCCACGCGGCGTAGGCAAGCAGGAGACAGCCGAGCGGCCAGCCGACGTTCATGAGCCCGAACTGGTCGTACGTTCCCGCGCTCACCTGGTACAGGTAAATGCTGTCCGTGACCGCGAAGACGGCGATGCCGGCGGCGGCCAGCGCCCAGCTGCGCCCGATGTGAAAGCCGGAGAGGCCGACGGCAGCCACGACGAGCGCGAGCAGGACGGTGTCGCCGATCGGATACGCGAGGTTGACGGCGACCGCGACGGCGTTGCCGTGCGTGGCCTGGAGGACCGCATCGAAGACGAGGGCGGCGGCGACGGCCGAAACGGTCAGCCCGGCGACGATGCCGTCCGCCCAGACGTTCACCGACACGTGCGGCAGCCGCGCCCGGAACACGAGCGCCATGCCGGCGTAGGCGAGGACGTAGAAGCCGAGCCAGAAGGCGTCGGCGAGCGACGGGAAGGTGTTCTGGTCGGGGAGCAGGAGCGCCCAGTACGTGTTGCCGAGCGCCCAGACGGCGATCGCCGCGCCGAGGAGCAGCCAGCCCCACCGCTCCTTGTCGCGGCGAAGTGCCCGGCCGGCGCAGACGACGCCCATCGCGATGATTGCGGCGTTGTAGAGCCCGTCGTCGATGACGCGGCCCAGCGCACCGTGCGTTCCGGCACGGACTGCGAGGTGTCCGGCGTAGAGGCCGAGCAGCCCCGACAGCACCCATAACGATGCGCGCGGGAGCCTGGTAGTCATTCCAGACTGACAAATCGGCTGTTCGCGCCCGACTGAGTGTCCCTCGCATGAGGGGGGAGGCCCGCGCGGACAACCGTAGACTCCCTCGCCGTGACGAGGTGGGCCCCCATGTTGCTGGTCGCGTTCCTCCTCGCCGGAACGGCGGTGGCGTTCGCCGTCACCCAGGGGCTGAAGCAGGAGCGCAGCCCGATCTACGGTGTGCGCTTCAGCCGCGTCTTCGGGCCGCACCGGCCGGCGGCCCTGCGCTTCAGGCTGCGCAAGCGAGACACGATCTCGCTCACGATCGTCGACGCGGACGGGAAAGGCGTGCGGACGTTCCGGGCGCAGAAGCACCCGCACGGCCTCGTGACGGTGTACTGGGGCGGGCGCTCGACGACCGCGCTCGCGCCCGACGGGCCGTATCGCCTTCATGTCCATCTGAAGCGCAGCGACGCGACGATCGAGATCCCGACCGTCTTCCGCCTCGACACCACCCCGCCGTCGCTCGCGCACGTCTCGGTCTCGCCACGCGCCCTGACGCGCGGCGGGCGGGTCGTGCTTCGCTACGCCACCAACGAGCCGGGCCAGATCATCCTGCGCGTCGACGGACGGCGCGCGGTGGTCACACGGCCGCGCGTGCATGCGCGGCCGTTCACCTGGGACGGCACCGTGGGCGGGCGCCCCGTCGCCACCGGGCCGCACGTGCTGCTCCTGCGCGCCGTCGACCTCGTCGGCAACCGCTCGCACCCGTCGCGCCCGCTGCGCGTCCGCGTGCACGAGGCGGCTCCGTGAGCAGCGTCGAGCTCGCCCGGGTCGCCGGGCCGGTGGCCGCGGCCGGGCTCGCCCTCCTCCTCGTCTCCGGCCGGCGCGAGCTCCGCCTGGTCGGCCTCGCCGTCTGGGCGATCGGTGGGCTCGCCTTCGCTCCCCTGCTTGCTCCGTCCGGGCACCGCCCGCTGCTGGCGGCGGCCGCCGTCGTCGGCCTGGCGGCCGCGTGCGGGATCGCGTGGCTGCTCGCACGCTGGCCGTGGCTGCTCGCGCTGGGTGCGCTCGCCGCAGTCCCGGCCCGCGTCCCGGTGCACGTCGGCTCGACGGAGGCGAACCTGCTGGTGCCGATGTACGGGATCGTGGCGGGCGCGGCCGTCCTGCTCGCCTGGCAGCTCTGGCACGGCGACGTCCGCGCGCGAGAGCTCGGCCCGCTGGCGATCCCGCTCGCGCTGATCGGTGTCTGGTTCGGCCTCTCGCTCGCCTGGACGGACGATGTGCGCGAGGGCTCGATCGAGATGGTCTTCTTCGTGCTGCCGTTCGGGCTGCTGGCGCTTGCCCTTGCGCGCCTGGAGTGGACGCGCGCGACCGTCCTCCGCGTCTACGCGCTGCTGGGAGGGCTGGCCGTGATCTTCGCCGCGGTCGGGCTGTTCCAGTACGCCACGCACCACGTGTTCTGGAACAACAAGGTGCGGATCGGCAACGCGTACCACAGCGAGTTCTTCTTCCGGGTGAACTCGCTGTTCTGGGATCCGTCGATCTACGGGCGCTTCCTGGTCGTGGCCATCCTCGCCACGCTGGTACCGGTCCTCTACGGGCTGCGCGGCGAGCGGCTCGCGGCCGCGATCGCGGGGATCGTGTTCGTCTGGCTCGGGCTGCTCGTGTCGTTCTCGCAGTCGAGCTTCGCGGCGCTCGTTGCGGGGGTCCTGATCATCGCGGTGTTCGTGTGGCGACGGCACGCGATCGCGGTCATCGCCGTCACCGCGGCCGTCGCCGTGATCGTCGCGCTCGCCATCCCGACGACGCGCCACTCGTTCGGCAAGGGCCTCAACCACGCGACGAGCGGCCGCTGGGGCCAGGTGACGACCGGCCTCCACATCGCGCGCGACCACCCGCTCGCCGGCGTGGGGCTGGGCGATTTCAAGCGCGCGTACGCCGAGCGGACCGGCCTGCGCGGGAAGGAGCCGAAGGCGGGCGCGTCGCACAACACAGCGGTGACCGTTGCGGCCGAGACCGGGATCGTGGGCCTGGCGCTCTTCGCATGGCTGCTGGCGGCCGGCCTGCTGGCGGCGTTGCGCGTGGCGGGGCCCCGCTTCGGCGGGCAGGTGGCGCTGGCGGCCGGCGCGACCCTGGGCGCCTTGACGGTGCATAGCCTCTTCTACAACGCGTTCTTCGAGGACCCGACGACGTGGGGGCTGTTCGCGCTCGCGGCGGTGGTGTGGAGGCCGGGCTGGGTCGAGGCGCGTGAGGCGGAACGGGCAGCAGCGACGGCGGAAGTCGTCGTGCCGGCGAATGCAGTGGCGGAGCACACGTGATCGCCGGCTGGGAGCGCGTGCTCGTGCTCGCGCCGCACACGGACGACGGCGAGTTCGGCTGCGGCGGCACGATGGCGCGGCTCGTCGAGGCCGGCGCCGAGGTGCGCTACGTCGCGTTCTCGACCGCGACGAGGTCGCTGTCGGAGGGCTTCCCGCCGGACACGCTCGCGCGCGAGGTGCGCGAGGCAACCCACGAGCTCGGCATCCCCGAGGCGCAGCTGACCGTGCACGACTTCGAGGTGCGCACGTTCCCGGAGCGCCGCCAGGACATCCTCGAGCTGCTCGTCGCCCTGTGGGACGAGTGGCGCCCGGACGCCGTACTGCAGCCATCGGTCCACGACGTCCACCAGGACCACCAGGTCGTCGCCGCCGAGGGCCTGCGGGCGTTCAAGCGCACGACGCTGCTCGGCTATGAGATCCCCTGGAACAACTTCCACTTCGAGTACCAGGCGTACGTGTCACTCGAGCGCGGGCACCTGGAGCGCAAGGTCGCCGCGCTGTCGAAGTACGAGTCACAGCAGCACCGCCGCTACTCGGACCCCGAGTACATCTGGAACCTCGCGCGCACGCACGGCGTGAACGTGAACCGCGAGTTCGCCGAGTGCTTCCAGGTGTACCGCGTCGTGGCCTGAGCGCGGGACTGTCCCCGAAGTGGACTGTCCCGTCGCGCGTGCGTGGTTTCCGCTCATGTCGCGCTCACGTTGCGCGCGCACACTGACCCCGTGCGCGTGCTCGTGGTCGAGGACGAGGAGCGGCTGGCAGGCCTGCTCGCCCGCGGGCTGCGGGAGGAGGGGTACGCCGCCGACGTGGCGCCTGACGGCGAGGAGGCGCTGTGGATGGCGCACGCCGCCGACTACGCCGTGATCGTCCTCGACATCATGCTCCCGAAGCTCGACGGGTTCGAGCTCTGCCGGCGGCTGCGCCGAGACGGCGTCTGGGCGCCTGTCCTGATGCTCACGGCCCGTGACGCCGTCGACGATCGCATCCACGGGCTCGACGTGGGCGCCGACGACTACCTCGCGAAGCCGTTCTCATTCGACGAGCTGGTCGCGCGGCTCCGGGCGCTGACACGTAGGGCGCCGGTCGAGCGGCCGACCGTGATCGAGGTCGGCGACCTGCGACTCGACCCGGCCGCGCGCCGGGCGTGGCGAGGCGGGCGGGAGCTCGACCTCTCCGCGAAGGAGCTCGCCCTGTTCGAGCTCTTCATGCGCCGGCCCGGGATCGTGCTCACCCGCGATCAGCTGCTCAACGGCGCCTGGGACATGGCCTTCGAGAGCCGCTCCAACGTTGTGGACGTCGCCATCCGCGGGCTGCGCGGCAAGGTCGACCGCCCCTTCGGAACCGACTCGATCGAGACCGTGCGCGGGCTCGGGTACCGACTGCGTGAGGAGCCGTGAACCGTCTTCCCATCCGTGTCCGCCTGACGCTCGCTTTCGCGGTTGCGATGGCGGTCGTGCTCACGGCCCTCGGCGCCTTCGTCTACGTGCGGGTCGGCAACACGCTGCTTTCGTCGGTCGACCAGACGCTGCGCGCGCAGGCGCGGGAGGCGGTGCGCCACTCCAGCGGGGACCACGGGCTCGTCGACGAGGACGCGGGCGGCGGCACGACGCTCGCTCAGGTCTTCGATCGCGGCGGGCGGGTCGTCCGCTCGAGCGCCGCGGGGCTCACACCGCTGCTCACGCCGGCTGACGCGGGCCGCGTTGCCGGAGGCAGCCGCCTGTTCCGCACGATCTCGCTCCCGGAGGGCGACTGGCGTGTCTACGCGGTGCCCACGGGAGCCGGGAGCGTCGCTGTCGCACGCTCGCTCGAGCCGCGTTCGGAGGCGCTCGACCGTCTCTTTCGGGAGTTGCTCATCGCCGGACCGCTGGCGCTGCTGCTCGCCGCGCTCGGCGGCTACCTGCTCGCCGCGGCCGCGCTGCGCCCGGTGGAGGCGATGCGGCGCCGTGCGGCGTCGATCACCCCGGCTTCGCCGATGCTCCTGCCCGTTCCGCAGGCCCGCGATGAGATCGCGCGCCTCGCCGAGACGCTCAACGACATGCTCGCCCGGCTGCATGCTGCGTTCGACCACGAGCGCCGGTTCGTCGCCGACGCGAGCCACGAGCTGCGGACGCCGCTGGCGCTGCTGCGGACCGAGCTCGAGCTGGCGCTCCGGCGGCCGCGCACGCACGCGGAGCTCGAAGCCGCTATTCGTGCCGCCGCCGGCGAGACCGAGCGGCTCTCTCGCCTCGCGGAGGACCTGCTGCTGATCGCCCGGGCCGAGCAGGGCACGCTCCCGCTTCGGGCCGACGCCGTCGACACGGGCGAGCTTCTGGCCGGCGTCGCCGCTCGCTTCGCGGCCCACGCGACGGAGCTCGGCCGCCCCGTCCGCGCGGAGCCGGTCGACGGCCTGGCCGTCGAGGTCGATCCCGGACGCCTCGAGCAGGCGCTTGCCAACCTGGTCGAGAACGCGCTGGCGCACGGCTCGGGCGATGTCGTGCTCACCGCGCGTGCGCGGCCGGACGACGTCGAATTGCACGTCACCGATGGCGGTGGCGGCTTTCCCGATGGCTTTCTCGAGCGGGCCTTCGACCGTTTCAGCCGGGCCGACGATGCGCGCAGCCACGGCGGGGCAGGCCTCGGGCTCTCCATCGTCTCGCTCATCGCCGAGGCCCACGGCGGCGGCGTCGGCGCGGCCAATCTGCCCGGCGGCGGCGCGGACGTCTGGATCACCGTCCCACGCGCTGTCACCGCGCCACGCCACGCCGTGCGGGCGCCCGTGCACAGTTCTTAGGCGTTCCACAGCGGCGCCTCATCGAACTGTCATCTGGCCGAGGGACGCTGGACGCGTGAACGAGCCCGCTCAACGCGCTCGCGCCGCAGCGACACGCCGCCTTCGGCTCGTGACCTGGGCGACCGTCGCGCTGACGATCGCCCTCGGCGGCGTGTTCGCTGCCTTCGCAGCCGGCTCCACGCATGCGCGAAAGACGGTTTCCCGCGCGGTTCGCGCGGTCGCCGCGCCCGCCGTGCAGACCGCGCCCGCACCGCCGCTCGTCTCCGTGCAGTCGAGCGGCGGCGGGCCTCAATCCTCCGCGACACCACCGCCGGCGCCCGCACCGGCACCTGCGTACACGCCGCCGGTGGTCGTGTCGGGCGGATCGTGATCACGACCGCCCGCTACTCGGCCTGGGAGACAACCGCAGCCTTCGCCGTCACCGAGGCGCGCGCGGTTCCGGACGCGCGCGAGGTGGTCGAGGGCATCCTCGACGAGGTCGACCGTGCGAGCAGCCGGTTCCGGCCCGACTCGGAGCTCGCCCAGGCGAACGCGCGCGCGGGCACGCGTGTGCCCGTCTCGCAGCTGCTCGCGGATCT
>DASTZE010000042.1:0-17442 GCA_035764425.1 Gaiellaceae bacterium | reverse complement strand
GGCGCCGTCTACGGCTCAAGCCGCGAACGAACCGCCGCCCTTGACGGCTGGCTCTGGCACTACAACCATCGACGCCGACATTCAGCCCTCGGCCACCAACCCCCGGTCAGCCGAACCAACCTGCTTGGGTCTTACATCTAGTAGACGACCCGCAGCTTGTCATCGACCTTGCGGACGCCGGGCGCGGCCCACGCCACCTCGACGGCCTGGTCGTGCTCCGCCCACGAGCTGACGGTGCCCTTCAGCGTGACCGTCCCGTCCGACGAGCTGACCTCGACCTTCTCCGCGTCGAGCTTGGCCTTACGCTCGAACGCCTTCTTGATCGACTTCTGCACGCGCTCGGGGTCGGGCGGCGGGCCGGCGACCACGACGTCGGTCCAGACGTCGACCACGCCGCGGACGTGCCCGGCGACGCGCACCGCCTCGTCGCGCTCGTACGCGCGGTCGGCCGTGCCGCTGAGCGTGACGACGCCCATGTAGACGCTTGCGTCGATCGAGCTCGGCACGATCGCGTCGAGCATCAGCGCCTGCAGCACGTCGGCGCGCAGCTCCGCATCGTCGCGGCCGCGGCCCACGAGCAGGTGTACCTCGAGCTCGTTCTCGACCTTGACCACGCCCCAGACGCCCTCGGCCGCCTTCTGGGCGGCGTGCTTGGCGAAGAAGCTGCCGACCGAGCCCCGCAGGGTCACGGTGCCGTCGTGCGCGAGGACGGCGACCTCATCGGCGTCGACCTTCGGGTCGTACGCGAGCTCCTCCTTGACGGCCTGCTCGATCTCATGGTCAGACATCACTACTCCTTTCGGTGGTCACTGGGGGCACATCGCGCTCGCGGTGCCAGGCGAGCAGCTCGGTGGAGACCACTTTTACCGCGCCCGCGAAGGGGATGCCGAGGAGGGCGCCGACCACGCCGCCCAGCTCTGCACCGGCCGCGACGCTCAGCGCGATCGCAAGCGGCGAGAGCTTCACGGTGCGGTGGTATACGAGCTGCTGGAGCACGTGGTTCTCGACCTGCTGGTAGAGGATCAGCGCCACGACCACGATCGCTGCGGTGACCCAGCCCTGGGTCGCGAGCGCGACCGCGGCGACGACGATGGTGCCGAGCGTCGCGCCGACGAGCGGGATGAGGTCGAGGATGCCGACCAGCAGGCCGAGCGCGATCGGGTAGGGCACGGACGTCGCGTACAGCACGACGGTCGCGGTCGTCCCGGCGATGACGCTGATGAACAGGTTCCCGGAGACGTAGCCGCCGACCGCCTCGGCGATCCCGCTGCCGGTCCGACGCGCCCGCGGCCGCGCCGTCTCGGGGACGAGCGAGACGAGCGACTCGTACCACTGGCGGCCGCCGAGCTGCACGAACAGCATCAGGAAGAGGACGAAGACGATCGCGCTGCCGGTGTGGACGGCGCCGCCGATCACGCTCCACGCGGGGCCGGCCGCGGCCGACAGCTTCCCGGACGCCACCGCCGACTGGACGCGCTCGACGATCTCGAACTTCCGCTCGAGGAAGCCGAGGCGGCCCCGGCCGTGCGTGAGCTGGTCGAGCAGGGCCGGCGAGTCGTGCACGAGGCGCTGCGTCTCGTGGGCGAGCGGCTTGACGAGCAGGTAGACGAAGACGAGGAGGGCGAGCAGGAACAGCCCGAAGCTCACGCCGACGGCGGCGCCCCGGCTGAGCCCGCGGCGCTCGAACGCCCGCACGAGCGGCTCGGCCGCGAGCGCCAGCACGACGGCGACGACCAGCTGGACGAGCAGGTCGCGCACCGCGTAGGCCGCCGACAGGGCGAGCAGCGCGCCGAGGATGACGACGACAAAGAGGACGATCGTGCGCGGCGCGACGGCCACGGCGGGCGGGGGCCCCGCCGTGGCACGACGTCGCGGCGCCGGCCTGGTCGCGGTGGCCACGGTCAGGCCGTTCCGAGGGCGGGGGGAGCGGAGTTGGCCACGAGCCGGCCGGCGGACATCAGCACCTTGGCGACGATGAACCCGAACACGAAGCCGCCGACGTGGGCGAAGAACGCGACGCCGCCGCCGTTGGCCTTCGAGTCGAAGAGCCCGAAGTTCGCCTCGAAGAGCTGGTACAGGAACCAGAAGCCAAGGAAGACCATGGCCGGGAGGCGCACCGGGAAGATCCCGAGCAGCCCGAACACCTGCGAGGTCGGGTAGAGGACGAAGTACGCGCCGAGCACGGCCGCGATCGCGCCGCTGGCGCCCAGGTTCGGGACGCGCGCGGACGCCTCGGTGCCGAACAAGAGCGTCGTCGCCGTCTGGACGAACGTCGCCGCGAACCCGCCGGCGAGGTAGAAGACGAGGTAGCGGACGTGGCCCAGCGCGTCCTCGACGTTCTTCCCGAAGACGGCGAGAAAGACCATGTTCCCGAGGATGTGGCCCCAGCTCCCATGCAGGAACATCGCCGTGAGCCAGCTCACTGCCGGCGACTCGGGGCCCTGGCATGACCCGTCGACGGTGCAGGGGTAGAACGACGCGTGGAAGATCGCGTGGTCGAGGTGCGGCAGCTCGTAGAAGATCCAGACCGCGAAGTTCGCGACGATGATCGCGAGGTTCACGAACGGGAAGGTCCGGGCACGCAGTCCGTCGGAGAGCGGAATCATGCGAGCAGGGTCGCGCCCGGGAACCGAGGCGGGCATCGGCGACTTCACCGAGCGGTTGCGGTGAATACGCCATGCGCATTTCGCGCACCCGATCTGCGCTTTCGCCGATTCGCCGGCACCCCCATCCGCGTGACGCTGCGTCCGTCAATCCAAGACGGAGGTGGTTCAAGTGAGCAGCTTCATCGAACAGGTCGAGCAGGAGGCAGGCAGTCAGCTCAAGCGCTTCCGCTGGGCCCTCGGCATCATGGGCGCCCTGTCGGTCGCCTGGGGCATCGTCATCATCGTGTGGCCGAACATCAGCCTCTACACGCTGGTCATTCTCTTCGGCGCGTACGTGCTGGTCACTGGGATCTTCGGCCTGATCGCCGCGATCTCGACGGCGGGCCTGCCGGGCCGCGGATGGCTCGTGCTCACCAGCCTGGCCGGCATCGTGGTCGGGGTAATCGTCTTCCTCGACACCAGTATGTCCGCGCTGGCCTTGCTGTACGTGATCGGCGCCTACGCGATCGCGGTCGGGATCATCACCATCGGCGGCGCGTTCTGGCTGCCGCTCGACGGTGGCGACCGCATCCTGCTGACGCTCGCCGGCGCGGTCGGCATCCTCTTCGGCGTCGTGATGTTCGCGAAGCCCGGTGACGGCGCGCTCGTGCTGCTGGCCCTCATCGCCGCGTACTCGCTCGTCGTCGGCGTCGCGGAGCTGGCCGTCGCCATCGGCGGCAAGCGCCTGCTCCCCAAGGTCCCGTACGTCCAGCCCGCTGATCCGCAGACCTCCCACTAGCCTCCGGACGGCGTGCGCCCTCCTCGGGCGCACGCCGTCTGCTGGACTGGAGCCTCGATGACCGCACTGGCCACAGCGACGAGCACCGTCAACCCGATCGGCGACGAGTCGCGCATGCGGCGCGTCGCCAAGGTCGTCGGCTGGATCGCGCTCGCGGCGGTGGTCCTCGGCGTGCTGGAGGCCGCTGGCATCGACGTCGGCGGCTGGGTCGGGGACCTCTGGGACACGCTCAGCTCGGTGTCGCCGCCGTACCTCGTGGCCGCGATCGCGCTCCAGAGCATCTCGGTCGCGTTCACCGCGCTCGCGTGGCTCTTCATCCTCCGCGCCGGCTACCCGCACGCCGAGATTCGCTACGCGCCGATCCTGGCCGCCTACGCGGTCGGCGCGGCGCTGAACGGCGTGCTGCCTGCCAACCTGGGCTCGCTCGTGATGCTCTTCATGTTCGTCGCGATCGTCCCCGGCGGAACAATCGCCGGCATGCTCGCCGCGTTCGTCGTCGAGAAGATCTTCTTCACGGTGATCGGCGTGCTCGTCTACGTGAACCTGTTCTTCACCGCCCCGGGCTCGTTCTCGGTCGAGCTCGGCGGCCTCAGGCGCCACCCGGGCTGGTCCGCGCTGATCGCGGCCGGTGTCGTGGTGCTCGTCGTCCTGCTGGTCCGTGTCTTCTGGCCGCGGCTGCGCACGTTCTGGCTCCAGGCCAAGCAGGGCGGCGCGATCCTCGGCACGCCCGGCCGCTACGTCGTCCGGGTCGTCCTTCCCAGCCTCGCCGGCTATGTGGCCAAGCTGGCCGGGATCGGCGTGATGCTCGGCGCCTTCTCGATCCCGGTCACCTTCGGCTCGATCGCCCACGTGGTCGCGGGCAACTCGATCGCCAGCAACACGGCCGCGACGCCGGGCGGCGCCGGGGTGACCCAGGCGATCAGCGTCGTGGCGCTGCGCGACTACGCCGACGCGACGACCGCGACGGCGTACTCGGTCGCGCACCAGCTGGTCGGGACGGCCTGGGGTCTGGGCTTCGCGATCATCCTCGTGCTCTCGGTGTTCGGCTGGACGAACGGGCGCGCGATGGTCAAGACGGCATACGACGAGGCCAAGCAGCGCGCCGCCGAGCGCCACGCGAAGCACGATGGGGCGGCGGAGGCGGCAACATGACGACCGCCACCCTGCTCGCCGGGCTCGGCGCGTTCCTCGCCAGCGCCGTCGAGATGGTCGAGGCGCTCACGATCGTCCTCGGCGTCGGGGTCGTCCGGGGCTGGCGGTCGACGCTCATCGGCGTCGGCGCGGCGGCCATCGTCCTGACCGGCCTCATCGCCGTGTTCGGCGCCGCGCTCGGCTCGATCCCGATCGATTCGCTCCGCTTCGTGGTCGGCGCGCTCCTCCTGGTCTTCGGGCTGCAGTGGCTGCGCAAGGCGATCCTCCGCTCGAGCGGCTACAAGGCGCTCCACGACGAGGACGAGGCCTTCCGCGAGGAGCAGGCCGCGGCCGCGGCGGCCGGCGACGAGCGGCGCGCCGGCGTCGACTGGTACTCGTTCACGGTCGCCTTCAAGGGCGTCCTGCTCGAGGGCCTCGAGGTGGTGTTCATCGTGATCAGCTTCGGCGCCGCGCAGGGCCGCTGGGGCCCCGCGATCGTGGGCGCCGCGGTCGCGGTGCTGCTCGTCCTCGTCGCGGGCTTCGTGGTGCGCGGCCCCCTCGAGCGCGTGCCCGAGAACACGATCAAGTTCGTGGTCGGCCTGATGCTGACCACCTTCGGCACCTTCTGGGCCGCGGAGGGCGCCGGCGTCGACTGGCCCGGAGACGAGCTCTCGCTGCTCGCCGTGCTCGCGTTCTTCGGCGCGGTCTCGTGGGCCTTCGTCTGGGCGCTGCGCCGCCGGCGCGTCGGGATCGCGGTGACGGCATGAGGTACGTACGCTCGTTCGTCGGCTTCTGGTGGAACTTCATCGTCGGCGACGACTGGCGCGTCGCTGTCGGCATCGCCGCCGGACTCGCCCTGACCGCCGTGTTCCAGGTCTGGTGGCTGCTGCCGCCGGTCGTCGCCGTCGTGCTCTACGCCTCGCTCAGGCGCGCCGTCCGCGCGTAGGCTCCCGGTGTGGGGCTCCGCGTGGTCGTCGCCGACGACGACGTCCTCCTGCGCGAGGGGGTCGCCAGCATCCTGCGCGGCGCCGGGCACGACGTGGTCGGCCAGGCGGACGACGGGGAGGCGCTCACCGAGCTCGTCGGCGACCACGATCCCGACCTCGCCGTCGTCGACATCCGCATGCCGCCGACGCAGACGTGGGAAGGGCTCGACGCCGCGCGGACGATCCGGGAGCGGCAGCCGGAGGTCGGGATCCTGCTGCTGTCTGCGCATGTCGAGGTCGAGACGGCGATCGACCTGCTCCAGGGCGGCGAGCGCGTCGGCTACATGCTGAAGAGCCGTGTCCTCCGCCCGGCCGACCTGCTGGACGCGGTCCAGCGGATCGCCGACGGAGGCTCGGTCGTCGATCCCGCCCTCGTGCAGGAGCTCGTCACCCAGCGTCGCCGCCGCGACCCGCTCGAGGACCTCACCCCGCGCGAGCGGGAGGTACTTGGCCTGATGGCCGAGGGGCTCTCGAACGCCGGCATCGCCGCCCGCCTCGTCGTCACCGAGGGCGCCGTCGAGAAGCACGTGCGCAGCATCCTGGCCAAGCTCCGGCTCCCAGTGACCGACGAGGGCCACCGCCGCGTCCTCGCGGTGCTGACCTACCTGGACGCCGGCTAACCGATCAAGCCGGCGATCGCGTCGGCGCCGAGCGCGGTCTTCTGCAGGAAGAAGACGTCGGCGCCGGCCTCGGTCAGGTCGAGGTCGTCGAGCCCGTGGGCCGAGATGAGGATGGTGCGCGTCTCGGGCGCTGTGCGCTTCACCTGGCGCGCGAGCGCGATGCCGTCCTCGTCGCCGAGCTCGACGTCGATCAGCGCGATGTCCGGCTCGAGCTCTGCCAGCAGGCGGATCGCCTCCGCGGAGTTCGTGGCCACGCCGACGACCTCGACGCCCTGCGAGTCGAGCAGGCGGCGCGCGGAGGCGAGGAAGTCCTGGCTGTCGTCGACGATCAGGCAACGCAACATGACAGACGTAGCGTCGCGGTACGGGCGGCCCGCCGCAATGCAGCTAGCACTACTCCCGACCGGCCCGCCAGCGGGTCTGCGATTGGGCAGGTGGCCGCAGCGACGTGGCGGCTATCCGGTGGAACTCTGTCGGTGGAAATGACGGACAGGGAGGCAGCGATGGAAACCGACGTGATCGAGCAGCTGACCGAAGCAACGTCACTGCTCGCGCGCAGGAACGCAGCCCTCGAGGACTTCGCCGTCCTCGCCGCGCACGAGCTGAAGACGCCGCTGAACGCCGCCCTCGTTGCGGACGACCCCCGGCAAAGCGTCCGCGAGGCGCTCGCGCTCGTCGAGAGCCTGCTCGACGCGGCACGTGCCGCCGGCGACCCGTCGGCCCCGGCCTCGCCGGCCGCGGTGCTCGACGAGGTCCTGCGCGACCTCGACCCCAAGGGCCTGCATGTGGTCTCCGAGCTGCCCGACTCCTTCCCCCTCCCCGGCCCGGCGCTGCGCGTGCTCCTGCGCAACCTCGTCCGGAACGCGGTCGCCGCGGGCGCGCGAAGCATTCGCGTCTACGCCGCGCAGTGCGCCGGCCGGTGGACGCTCGCCGTCGACGACGACGGCGTCGGCCTCGAGTCCGACGGCTACTCGTCGGGCAGCGGGGTCGGCCTCGGCCTCACCCGCCGGCTCGCCGGCCAGTACGGCGGCGAGGTGGAGCTCGCGCCGCGGGCTGCCGGCGGCACCCGCGCGCTCGTCGCGCTCGGAGCGGCAGCATGATCCGCGTTCTCCTCATCGACGATCACACCATCGTCCGGGCCGGGCTCCGCAGCCGCCTGGACGCCGAGGGCGACATCGCCGTCGTGGGCGAGGCCGGCAGCACAGAGGCCGGCATCGCCAGGGCCCGTGCGCTCCAGCCCGACGTCGTGATGATGGACATCCTCATGCCCGGCGGCAGCGGCATCGACGCCCTTCCGGAGCTCGCGCGGGTCGCGCCGGATGCGAAGGTGCTCATGCTCTCGTCGCAGGCGTCGCCGAGCACCGTCCGGCAGGCGCTGACGGCCGGCGCGGCCGGCTACATCACCAAGGGCCGGAACGACACCGACGTGCTGGCCGCGGTGCGCAGCGTCGCGTCCGGGACGCGGTACGTCGAGCCCGAGCTCGGCGCGCAGCTCGTCGTCGCCGACTCGGTGCCCGAGCTCGAGCCGCTCTCCGACCGTGAGCGGGACGTCCTGCAGCTGCTCGCGCTCGGCTACATGAACCAGGAGATCGGCAAGAAGCTCTACATCTCGGTCCGCACGGTCGACACGCACCGGGCGCACATCATGCGCAAGCTCGGGCTCTCGACCCGCGCCGAGCTCGTGCTCTTCGCGCTCGGCCACGGGCTGATCGGCGCGTAGGACTAGGGCGGCGTCGCCGGCAGCTCGACCGAGACGGTCGTCCCCGGCGACCCGGCCAGCGCGAACCTGCCGCCGAGCGCCTCGACGCGGTCCCGCATGCCGGTCAGGCCTGAGCCGCGCCCCGCCACGGCGCCCCCCACGCCGTCGTCGGAGATCGTGGCGAGCACTTGCTCGCCGTCCCGTACGACAGCGATCGAGATGGTGGTGGCGCCGGAGTGCTTGATCGCGTTCGCGAGCGCCTCGGAGACGACGAAATAGACCGCCGTCTCGATCGCCTTTGCCGGGCGCTCCTCGACATCGACACGTAGGTCGACGTCGATCGGCGACCGGCGGGCAAGCGCGCGCAGCGCCGGGGCGAGCCCGCTGCGCGAGAGCTGCGCCGGATGGAGCCCGCGAGAGAGCTCGCGCACCTCCTCGACGACGGACTCGAGGTCGTCCCCGACCCGCTCGAGCTCCGAGCTCGCGTCGGGCTGCGCGTCGGCGATGCCCGCGCGCACGCGCTGCAGGTCGAGGCCGATCGCAAGCAACCGCTGCTGCGTCCCGTCGTGAAGGTCGCGCTCCACCCGCCGCAGAGCCTCGTCGCCTGCGGTGACGAGACGCGCGCGCGATGCCACCAGCTCCGCACGGGCAGTCGCATTCGAGATCGCGGTCGCGACCAGCTCGGTGAACTCGTCGAGGCGCTGCTCCGTCTCGGCCGGAAACGACGCGCCGAACGACGCGAGGATGACGGCGCCCCACAGAGCGCCCTCGACGAGGATCGGGCTCGCGACTGCCGAGCGAACACCAAGATCGCGCACGAGGTCCGGCATCCCTTGCGCGAATGGGTCGTCGGTCTCGAACCGCGCCGGCCGCCCGGTCTCGCGAACGGCGTGCACGACGAAACCCGGATCGATCGACAGTTGGGCGCCCACCGGATGCGGGCCACTCGGCGGGCCGGCCATCACCGTCACGGTGTCGTCTCCCGCGATCCGGACCAGCCCGGCGAGGTCGGCCCCCAGTAGCCCGCCGGCTTCCTCAGCAACGGCGGTGAAGACGGCCTCCGGCGCCCCTCTCCGTGCGACCAGCGTGGCCACGCGGCGCAGGGCTGCCTGCTGCTCGGCGAGGCTCGTCAGGTCGGCCTGTGCCTGGGCGTTCGCGATCGCGGTTGCCAGCAGCTCCGTGAACCCGGCGACACGTTTCTCCGCGTCAGGCGGGAGCGGTTCGTCGGTTGTGGTCCCTGCGAGGACGAGCCCCCAGATGCGGCCCTCGACGTGGATCGGCGCGCCGACGGCCGAGCGCAGGCCCTGCGAGCGGGCGAGCTCTGCCCCGTCCCCAGTGGCCTCGTCGTAGCTGTCGATGCGGGCCGGGCGACCGGTGTCGAGGACGATCGAAGTGAGGTTCGTCCCGCCACGTGCGATCCGGGTGCCGATGTCGGGGGTTCGTTCCGCCCAGGTGCCCACGACCACGGCGCTCCCGTCGGCTTCGGCGCGGGCAAGCATGGTTGCATCCGCGCCGAGCACGAGCGCGATCTCCTCAGTCACGGCGGCGAAGAGCGCCCCTGGGGCAGCGGACGCCGCGACGAGCGTGGCGACCCGGCGGAGCGATGCCTGCTCGTCCGCGAAGACATGCATGGCCCGATGTGCTTCCGCATTGGCGACCGCGGTCGCGACCAGCTCGGTGAACTCGGTCAGCCGGCGCTCCGCGTTTGCAGTCAGCCGGCCCTGCAGCGATGCAGCCGTGATTGCACCCCAGAGCTCGCCCTCCACGACGATCGGGCTCGCCACCGACGACCGGATGCCGAGCGTCCGCGCCAGGGACTCGGCCTGCGCGGCCGACGGATCGTCCGTGTCGAACCGGGCAGACGCACCCGTCTCCCGCACCTGGTGGACGGGGTACCCGGGGTCGAGGGTGACACGCCCACCCGGCGTGTGCGGCCCACCGACGTCGCCAAGGACGGTCGCGGTCCCGTCGTCCTCGAACCGCACGATGGCCGAGACGTCGGAGCCGAAGAGCCCGGCGACCTCGGCCGCCACAGCGCTGAACACCTCCTCGGGGCCGGTGCCGCCCGCCACGAGCGTCGCGACGCGGCGGAGGGCGGCCTGCTCGTCCACGAGCTGCTCGAGGTCCTCGCGCGCCTGGGCGTTCGAGACGGCCGTCGCGACGAGCTCCGTGAAGGCGGCGATCCGGGTCTCGGCATCGTCGGGCAGCGGCTGCTCGCCGCGCGTCGCGGCCATGAGCGCGCCCCAGAGCTGCCCGCGGACGAGGATCGGCGCGCCGACGGTCGAGCGCAGGCTCAGTCCTCGCGCGACGTCGGCGGTGCCGCCTTCGACGCCGTCGTAGGTGTCGATGCGGGCGGCGGCGCCGGTGGTGAACACGCGGGCCACGGCGCTGTCACCGTCCAGCGGCAGCCGGGTCCCGATGGGGACGATCGGGCCCGTCTCGCTCCAGCCGGCGATCGACGTCGCCGTCCCGTCGGCGCCGAAGACGTGCATCGCGGACAGGTCGGCGCCGAGCAGGCGGCCGACCGACTCCGTGACGGCGGTGAAGACCTCGTCGGGCGACGGCTGCTCGGCGACGAACATCGCCACCTGCCTGAGCGCCGCCTGCTCCTCCACGAGCCGTGCGAGGCTCCCGCGCGCCTCCGCGTTCGCGATCCCGGTCGCGACGAGGCCGGTGAACTGGTCGAGCCTCGATTCGGTGTCCGCCGGGAGCGGCTCGCTCTGGCTCGTCGCCGCGATCATCGTGCCCCAGAGCCGCCCGTCGACGACGACGGGCGTGGCCACCGCGGAGCGGACGCCGAGAACCTGCGCCATGGCGGTGACGGCGCCGGTCGCATCCGTCCAGTCGTCGACCCGGACCGGGTGACCCGTGCGGAACACCTGGGCGACGACGTTCTCGCCGTCGAGCGTGAACTGCGTGCCGAGCGGCGGCGGCTCCCATGGCGTCTCCGACTGCGCGACGAGCGTGGCCGTCTCGTCCGCCTCGAAGCGCAGCAGCCCGGTCGCCTCGCTCCCGATCACCCGACTGGCCTCGTCGGTGACCGCGGTGAAGATCTCGACCGGCGACGAGCCCCGCGCGACGAGCGTGGCGATCCGCCGGAGCGCCGTCTCCTGCTCGACGAGGCGCCCGGCCGTCTGCTGCGACCGTACTGACATGGATGCCGCCCTCCGTGCAAAACGCGGACTGGCCACGACGGTAACGCGCTGCGGTGCCCGTCCGCAACGCAGCGTCCTTTCCGCAGCGGGTCGGTCATCTCGCCGAGGGCGCCGGCTCGGCGGCTTCGTACCGTCGGAAGGACTCGATCCCCGGCTGAAAAGGAGCCCCCATGACTCGCATGCACGTTGCAGCGCCGCCCGGCTGGTAGGGGCGTGAATCCTCCCAACGGGGTGACGCCGTCCCCGGGCCTCGCGGCGAGAGTGCCGCCGATGGCCGACGCAACCGGCGAATACTTCGACCGCCTCGCCCGCCGCGGCCACGACCCGGCGCTGCACCGCGCCACCGGCACCATGGCGATCGAGGTCGCGAACGGGCGCTCGCGGCGGCGCTGGTTCGTGGCGGTCGACAAGGGCGACATCACCGTGTCGCGGACGACCGGCCAGGTCGACTGCACCGTTCGCGCGGACGAGCGGGTCTTCCGCTCGCTCGCCTCCGGCCGCACGAGCCCGACCGCGGCGGTGCTCCGTGGCACGATCGTGGTCGAGGGCGACCCGCGGCTGCTCGTCCTCTTCCGCCGCCTCCTGCCCGGGCCGCCGACGCGCCGGAGGCGCGGGTGAACGACGGGCTCGTCAAGATCCTCGAGGGCAATACGTTCGTCGTCAGCGACGACCGCGGCGACATCGAGGCGTCGCCGACCGACGCCACCGGG
The DNA here is from genome assembly GCA_035764425.1 of Gaiellaceae bacterium. Classification (GTDB taxonomy): domain Bacteria; phylum Actinomycetota; class Thermoleophilia; order Gaiellales; family Gaiellaceae; genus JACVRM01. The sequence continues at coordinate 5,757 of DASTZE010000042.1, read as the reverse complement.
CTCTTCTCGTTCGACACGCGCTACCTGTCACGCTGGGTGCTGACCCTGAACGGCGAGCGGCTGAACGCGCTCTCCGTCGACGACCTCCAGTACTTCGAGACGCGCCACTTCCTCGTCCCGGGCACCGGGACCGTCTACATCGACGCCAAGGTCTCCGTGATCCGGCGCCGGGAGGTCGGGCAGGGCTTCACGGAGGAGCTGACGATCCTCAACCACGACGCGAAGCCGCTGCGCATGGAGGTCCGGATCGAGGCCGCCAGCGACTTCGCCGATCTCTTCGAGGTCAAGGACGCGTTGAAGAAGAAGGGCACCTACTCGGCGACCGCACGCCGCGGGACGCTCGAGCTCAGCTACACCCGCGACACCTACTGGCGCGGCACCAGGATCTCCGCGTCCACGCCGGCAAAGGCCGACGAAAACGGGCTCACGCTCAGTGCCCGCATCCCGGCGCACGGAAGCTGGTCGACCGATATCGACGTCGAGGTGGTGATGCCGTACACCATGCCGAAGCGCTCCCGCGCGAGTGCGCGCGCCGACCTCGACCGGTGGCTGGCGAACGCGCCGGAGCTCCGGTGCGACTGGGACTCGCTGCAGCGCACGTACCGCCGCAGCCTCGTCGACCTCGCCGCGCTCCGCTTCTCGCCCCCGATCGCCGGGGGACACAGCCTCCCCGCGGCCGGGCTGCCGTGGTTCATGACCATGTTCGGTCGCGACAGCATCCTCACGAGCCTCCAGGCGCTCCCGTTCACGCCTGAGCTGGCCGCAACGACGCTGCTGGCCCTGGGCGAGTGGCAGGGCCAGCACGTCGACGACTTCCGCGACGAGGACCCCGGCCGGATCCTGCACGAGATGCGCTACGGCGAGATGACCGCCTTCGAGGAGCGCCCCCATTCCCCGTACTACGGCTGCGCGGACGCCACGCCACTGTACGTCGTGCTACTGGACGAGTACGAGCGCTGGTCCGGTGACCGCAAGCTGGTGCGCGAGCTCGAGTACGAGGCGCGCGCGGCGCTCGCCTGGATCGACGAGTACGCCGACCTGCAGGGGAACGGCTACGTCTCGTACCGGCGCCGCAACGAGGAGACCGGGCTCGAGAACCAGTGCTGGAAGGACTCCTGGGACTCGATCTCGTACCGCGACGGACGGCTACCCGGGTTCCCGCGCGCCACGTGCGAGCTGCAGGGCTACGCCTACGACGCGAAGCGCCGCGGCGCGCGGCTCGCGCGGGAGCTCTGGAAGGACGAGGAGCTGGCCGCGCGGCTCGAGCGCGAGGCGGCAGATCTCAAGCGGCGGTTCAACCGCGACTTCTGGGTCGAGGACGGCGGCTATTTCGCGCTCGCGCTCGACCCGAAGGGCGGCCAGGTCGACGCGCTGACCTCGAACAACGGGCACCTGCTCTGGAGCGGAATCGTGGACAAGTCGAAGGCCAGGCGGGTCGCCGATCACCTGCTCGGTCCCCGGCTCTTCTCCGGCTGGGGCGTCCGCACGATGGCCGAGGGCGAGGGCCGCTACAACCCGATCGGCTACCACGTCGGCACCGTCTGGCCGTTCGACAACTCCTTCATCGCCTGGGGCCTCCGCAACTACGGTTTCAAGGAGGAGGCCGCGCGAGTCGCCGCCGGCATCCTCGACGCCGCCGAGTTCTTCGACGGCCGGCTGCCCGAGGCGTTCGGCGGCTACGAGCGCAGCGTCACCCGGTACCCGGTGCAGTACCCGACCGCGTGCAGCCCGCAGGCGTGGTCGACCGGCGCCCCGCTCCTGCTGCTGCGCACGATGCTCGGCCTCGAGCCACAAGGCGACTACCTCGTCGTCGACCCGGCGCTGCCCGAGCAGATCGGGCACCTGGAGCTGCTCGACATCCGCGGGCGCTGGGGCCGCGTCGACGCCTTCGGACGCGGCCGCCTGCGGGCATGAGGAGCCCGCAGAGCGGAATCTTCGCGCTCGGAACCGCCTCGCACGCCTACCTCGAGCTGGACGCCGTCGACGACCCCGTGCCCGTCGTGGCGGCGGTCGCGTCGCTCCGTGAGCCGCGCACGACGATCGGAGGGGTCAATCTCGTCGCCGGGTTCCGCCCCGAGCTGTGGCGACGCGTGGGGCGGGCCGAGGCGCCGGCCGACGTCACGGGCTTCGACGACGACGTCGTCGGGCCGGACGGCTTCGCCATGCCGGCCACGCAGCACGACGCCGTGCTCTGGGTGTCGGGCGCGGCCTACGACGTCGTCTTCGACGTCGCACGCGACGCGATCGCCGCGCTCCGCGGCGTCGCGGAGGTCGCGGACGAGACGTCGAGCTGGCCGTACCGGCACGACCGCGACCTGACCGGCTTCATCGACGGCAGCGAGAACCCCTCGCTCGTCGACGCTCCGGCGACGATCCTCGTGCCCGACGGCGAGCCGGGCGCCGGCGGGACGATCCTCCTCTTGCAGAAGTGGGTCCACGACGTCGAGGCCTGGGAGGCGCTGCCGACCACGCGCCAGGAGGCCGTCATCGGGCGGACGAAGCCCGATAGCGTCGAGCTCGACCCGCGGCCCGAGGACTCGCACGTCGCCCGCACGGATCAGGACGACTTCGGCCACATCTTCCGGCGCAACATGCCGTACGGAACGGTCACCGACCACGGCACGATGTTCGTCGGCTTCTCGGCGACGCAGAAGCCGCTCGCCGACATGCTCGACAGCATGGCCGGCCTGGACGGACCGCGCGACGCGCTCACGGACTTCACACGGCCGCTGAGCGGCGCGTACTACATCGTGCCTTCGACCGATTCGCTGCGCGCCCTGTAGTCGGGAGCGACGAGGTCCTCGTACTCGGGGTGGCGCTGGATGTAGGCGGCGATGTACGGGCAGAGCGGGACGACCCGGAGCCCCCGCCGGCGGACATCGTCGAGCGCGCCCTGCGCCAGGTGCGACGCGAAGCCGCGGCCTTCGTGCGCCTCGTCCACCTCGGTGTGCGTGAAGGCGATGCGATCGCCGCGCCGGTGGTACGCCGCGACACCGATCAGCTTTCCGCCGAGGCGGAGCTCGTAGCGGCTCGCCTCCGGCGCGTCGACGACGACCGAGTCCTCGACCGAGCCCTCGGCGGCCTCGAGCTCGTCCGTCCCGCGGAAGTACTCGATGAGCTGCCCCGCTGCGTTCGACTCGCGCGCGGGCTGGTGGTCGGCGAAGCGGCGCCGGTGCATCGCCGCGTACTCCCACGGGTGCCGGTCGCGCAGGAACGCGAAGATCTCGCGCGTGCCGCGGTAGACGGCGCCGTCGTCACCGACGAGCACGGGGATCGCGTCGGTGGCGGCGACCGCCTGCAAGCGCTCGCGCTGCTCGGGCCATGGCTCGACCTGCCGGGCGACGAAATCGACGCCGAGCTCCGTGAGCACCTCGCGCACCGCCGACGAGAAGGGGCACCACTCCGCCTGCCACAGCGTGAGGACGCCGTCAGCCACGGAAGCCGTTCTTGCGGTGCGTGCCGTCGCAGAAAGGCTTGTTGGACGAGCCGCCGCAGCGGCAGAGCGCCGCGCGCTCGCCCTCGTAGAGAAGGGAGCCGTCCGCGGCGAGCACGCGCACGTCGCCGCGCAGGAGCAGCGGGCCGTTTTCGGACGCGCGCACCTCGAGCGTGCCCGGATGGGCCGTACCGCCGGCCCGCCGCGCGCGCAGCGCGCCCGACGGGCAGCGGGCGACGATCGCGTCAACCTCGTCGGCCGGCGCGGCGTCGACCTGGATCCACGGCCGCCGCGTCGAGTCGAACACCTGCGGCAGCGAGCGGACGCAGATCTCCGAGTGGAAGCAGAGGCTCGGCCACCACTCGACGACGATCTCGTCGGTGGCGTACTCCTTCGTGACCGGGTCGCGTGTCGAGGCCACCCGGCGAAGGTAGCGAATAGGGCCTGAGGTCGAATCGAGGAAGACAGCCACTTCCTGGCGTTCTCGTCGAATTCGACCTCTTAGCCGCTCAGAAGCGAGGCGAGACATTCACACGCCGCTCTTGGCCTGCTCTTAGACAGGTCGGCTTCGATGTGACATGCAGTGGGGCGCGGGCCGGTCCGGGAGCCGCCCGCGCCTTCTATATCAGGCGACGTTCGTGCGCCCAGCGCGTGAGCTCGTGCCGGGACGACAGCTGGAGCTTGCGCAGCACGCTGGAGACGTGCGCCTCGACCGTCTTCACCGAGAGGTGCAGCCGCGCGGCAATCTCCTTGTAGCGATACCCGCGCGCGATCAGCTGGAGCACCTCGCGCTCGCGCGCCGTCAGCGTCTCCAGCTCCGGGTCGGCGCCGACCGGCTCCCCCGCGCGGAACGCGTCCAGCACGAAGCCCGCGAGCCGCGGCGAGAAGACGGCGTCGCCGTCGCCTACGCGGACGATCGCGTCGGCGAGCTCGTCGCTCGAGATCGTCTTCGTAACGTACCCGCGCGCGCCGGCGCGGATGACGCCGATCACGTCCTCGGCCGCGTCGGACACGGAGAGCGCCAGGAACTTCACGCCCGGCCGCTCGGGTGCGACCGCGGCGATGACCGCCTCGCCGCCGCCGTCCGGGAGATGGACGTCGAGCAGGACGACGTCGGGATCCCGGTCGCGGATCAGCGGCACGGCCTCGGCGACGCTGCCCGCCTCGCCGACGATCTCGAAGCGGGCGCCGAGCTCGCCGCGCACGCCGGCCCGGAAAAGCTCGTGGTCGTCGACCAGCACGATGCGCATCAGCCCTCCTCCCTCGGAATCGTCAGCTCGACCTCCGTGCCCTCGCCGGGCGCCGTCGTGATGACGGCGTGGCCGCCGGCACGCTGCATGCGCGCCTCGATCGACTCGGCGAGGCCGCGGCGGTCGGCACCGATTGCGGCGCGATCGAACCCGGCGCCGCGGTCGCGCACGAAGACCGACACCGCGCCGGACCCGACGTCCGTGTAGACCGCTATCTCGTCCGCGCCCGCGTGCTTTGCAGCGTTCGTCAAAGCCTCGCGCGCGGCGAGCACGAGCTGGGACAGCGGCTCGTCGAGGGGGGCGTCGCCGGCGCTCGCCAGCTCTATGCGAGCGCCGTGCGCCTCCTCGACGTCGGCCGCGGCGTCGGCGAGCGCGGCCTCCAGCGTGTCGGCGCTGCCGTAGCCGCTGCCATAGAGCCACCGGCGCAGGTCGCGCTCCTGGCGGCGGGCAAGCGCGATCACGCGATGCTCGTCGCCCGATTCGCGCTGGATGAGGGCCAGGGTCTGCAGAACGGAGTCGTGGATCCGGGCCGCCACCTCGGCGCGCTCGGCCAGGCGGATCCGCTCGGCCCGCTCCGAGACCACCTGCCACGTCCACGGTACGAGCAGCATCAGCAGCGCGCCCGCGAGCGCGCCGGGCGCGATCAGCGACGGCGATGAGCCGAGGTGGCCCAGGAGCACCGCCGCGCCGCCGATCGTAAGCGCGATCCCGGGGATCGTGAACGAGCCGCCCGGGCGGAGCGTCGCGCCGCGGCGGGCGAGCAGGACGATCCCCGCGACCATCAGCCCGATCCCGAGCACGGTCGCGCCCGAGAGCCCGAGCGCGAACAGAATCGTCATGGCCGAGAGAGCGACGAGCGCAAGTCCGAGCACGGGCCGGCGGCCGCTCGACCAGACCCACAGCGCCAGGTAGAGCAGGATCCCGGCCCCGCCCGCCAGCGCCAGGAAGGCGAAGACGAGCCGGACGAGCGTCGCGTCGACGCCGAGGGCCGCGGCGATGCCACCGCAGACGCCGGCGACGACGCGATCGCTCTCGCTCCGGTGGAACGGGAGCGCCGGGATCGAGCTCATTCGG
>DASTZE010000041.1:0-9342 GCA_035764425.1 Gaiellaceae bacterium | reverse complement strand
TGCCCCGACGCTCGCGCCGGCCGTCCGCGGGCAGGTGCTCATCGCCGCCCTGCGGCTCGTGCTGGCCGCGGCCGGGCTCGCGGCCGCGCTCATCGCGGGCGCCGCGAGCGGCCCGGCAGCGCTCGCGTTTGCGGTCGGCTTCTTCGGCTTCCTGGTCTCGATCGGCTCGGCCGAGCGTGCCTTCGCGCGCGCCGGCGATCCCGAGGCCGCCCCGCCGCACGCGGTCGAACCGCCGCTCAGAACCCTGCTCGCCGCCGCCTGGCCGAGCACGGTCGGCGTCGCCGTGCTGCTCGCGATCTCGCTGGGCGTGAACGCCGGGCTGGCGGCGCTGCTCGCCGGCGTCGAGGCCGGCATGGGCGCCGCGGCGCTGGTCACGGCGTCGCGAATCCGCGCCCGGGAGCGCGCGCTCGGCGGCAGGCTGCTCATCGATCGCCGCGCCCGCCGCGCCTTCGTCGAATAGCGTCCCGGCGATGAAGGATGAGCTGCTCGTCAAGCCGGGTGACCATCCGCACTTCGCCAACCGCGACCCGGGCAGCCGGCTCGGCCTCGAGAAGGCGGAGGGCACGAAGCGCCTGGAGAAGCTGCAGGAGCGGCTCGACCTGCTGCAGGGGCGCCTCTTCGGGGAAGGCAAGCGCAGCGTGCTGCTCGTGCTCCAGGGACTCGACGGGTCCGGCAAGGACGGCGTCATCCGGAGCGTCTTCACGGGCGTCAACCCCCAGGCGGTGGAGGTGCACCCGTTCCGAGCGCCGTCGGCATCGGAGCTCGCGCACGACTATCTATGGCGCGTGCACGCGGTGACGCCGGAACGCGGCACGATCGCCGTCTTCAACCGCTCGCACTACGAGGACGTCGTCACGGTCGACGTGCTCGGGCTGGTGCCCAAGGACGTCGTACGAAAGCGCCCGCGACACATCCGCGAGTGGGAGCGCATGCTGTCCGAAGAGGGGACGGCGATCGTGAAGGTCTTCCTGCATGTCTCCAAGGACGCGCAGGCGCAACGCTTCCGCGACCGGCTCGAGGATCCCGAGAAGCGCTGGAAGTTTCGGGCCGGCGACCTCGAGGTGCGCACGCGGTTCGACGCCTACATGGCCCTGTACGAGGAGGCGATCGCCGAGACCTCGACCGAGTGGGCGCCCTGGTACGTCGTCCCGGCCGACCACAACTGGGTCAAGTCGCTGGCGGTCGCGACGCTGCTCGCCGACGAGCTCGAGCGGATGGACCCGCAGCTCCCGGAGCCCGATCCGGGCGTCGACCCGGACTCGATCTAGACCTACACGAGAGCCTCTTCGTCCCGGAAGGCGTCCCGGGCGACGAGCCGCGCGTACGCGCCGCCGAGCTCCATCAGCTCCTCGTGCGTCCCGCGCTCGACGACGACGCCGCGGTCGAGCACGAGGATCTGGTCGGCGTCGCGGATCGTCGACAGCCGGTGCGCGATCGTGATCGTCGTCCGGCCCTCGGCGAGCCGGTCCAGCTCGGCCTGGACGGCGCGCTCCGTGCGCGTGTCGAGCGAGCTCGTCGCCTCGTCGAGGATCAACACGGCCGGGTTGCGCAGGATCGTCCGCGCGATCGCCATCCGCTGCTTCTCGCCGCCGGAGAAGCGGTAGCCGCGCTCGCCGACCATCGTGTCGTAGCCGTCGTCGAGGCTCACGATCAGGTCGTGGATGTGCGCGGCGCGCGCCGCCTCCTCGATCTCCTCGTCGGTCGCCGTGGGCTTCGCGAAGCGGAGGTTCTCGCGGATGGTCGCGTGGAAGAGGTACGTCTCCTGCGAGACGACGCCGACCGTCGCCGACAGCGACTCGAAGGTGACGTCGCGGATGTCGATGCCGTCCAGGAGCACTCGGCCCCGGTCGGGCTCGTAGAGCCGCGCCGCCAGGTAGCCGATCGTCGTCTTCCCGGAGCCCGTTTCGCCCACGATGGCCGTGCTCGTCCCGGCCGGCACGTCGAAGGAGACGTTCTGGATGGTCCAGGGCCCGTCGGCGTCGTAGCGGAACCACACCTCGTCGAAGGCGACGTCGCCCTTGCACGGCGGCAGGGGAACGGCGTCCGGCCGCTCGTCGATCTCGACCGGCAGGTCGAGGTACTCGAAGATCCGGTCGAAGAGCGCGAGCGACGTCTGCACGTCGACGCCGACCGAGAGCAGCGAGCCGAGCGGGAAGAACAGCCGTGTCTGCACGGTCGTGAACGCGACGACGGTCGCGATGCTGACGCTGCTGTAGCCGGCGTACCAGTAGATGAGCGCCGGCATGATCGAGAAGGTCATCTGGATCGAAGCCATCACCCAGCGGCCGGCCATGCGCGACTGCACCTGGAGGTCGGCCATGCCGCTGGACTCCTGCTCGAAGCGGTCGGCAAGCTCCGAGCCGCGGCCCATCGTCTTGCCGAGCAGGATGCCCGAGACGGAGAGCGACTCCTCGACCAGCGTCGACATGTCCGCGAGCGTGGACTGCAGGCGCGTCGTGATCCGCTGGCGCTCGTTCCCGACGCGCCGGCTCAGCAGGACGAAGACGGGGAGCAGGAACAGCGAGAAGGTGGCCAGCTGCCAGCTGAGCAGGAACATCGCGACCACGGAGGCGACGACCGTCACGACGTTGGAGACGATCGAGGTCGCCGTCGACGTGACCACGCTCTGGATACCGCCGATGTCGTTCGCGATCCGCGACTGGATCTCGCCCGTGCGCGTGCGCGTGAAGAAGGCGAGCGACATCCGCTGCAGGTGCCGGTACACGGCGGAGCGCAGGTCGTGCATGACGCGCGTGCCGATGACGTTCGAGAGGTACGTCTGCGCGACCCCGAGGATCTGGGTCACGACGGCGATCGCGATCAGGCCGAGCACGAGCTCGTTCAGCAGTGCCTTGTCGTCGTTGGGAAGCGCCTCGCCGAAGATGTCGCGGATCAGGAACGGCGAGATGCTCGACAGCACGGCCGCGATGACGATCAGGACGAGGACGACCGCGAGCCGCCCCTTGTAGTGGCGAAACAGTGCGAACATCCGGTGCAGGTTGGCCCGGCGGACGGCCGGGTCGGCCGGCCGCTCGGGCTTCTCGTCGGCGCCGAAGGTCGGTCGCCGCCCGTCGCCCCGAAACTGTCTAGTGGCCATAGACAGCAAGGTAGCCCCCGGGCGTGGTGCTGCGCCGCACGCGGATACGATCCGCCGGTGGTGCAGCGATACGTTCTCGCGGAGCTCGACTCCGGCATGCGCGTCGTGACGGAGCGGGTTCGCGGCGTACGCTCGGTGGCGATCGGCTTCTGGATCGGCGCCGGGTCACGGGACGAGCGCAACGCGAAGGCGGGGGCGTCGCACTTCATCGAGCACCTCCTGTTCAAGGGCTCGAGCAACTACTCGGCGCACGAGATCGCGTCGATCTTCGACCGGCTCGGCGGCGAGCTCAACGCGGCCACCTCGCGCGAGAACACGGTCGTGTACGCGCGCGTCCCCGACGACAAGCTCGAGCTGGCGATCGACGTGATCACCGACATGGTCTACACGCCGCTCTTCGCGGAGCTCGATGCCGAGCGCGCGGTCGTGCTCGAGGAGATCGCGATGTACGAGGACACGCCGCAGGAGTACGTCCACGACCTGATCGCCGAAGCCGTATTCGGGCGGCACCCGCTGGGCCGACCGGTGGTAGGGGAGGCGTCGATCATCCGGTCGATCTCGCGCCGTTCGCTGGCGTCGTACCACCGCGCGATGTATGCGCCCGGCAACGTCGTCGTCGCCGCTGTCGGCAACCTGGAGCACGACCGGCTGATGGACCTGCTCGAGGACGCCGGGAACAAGGCGGCCGAAGGGCCACGCCGCCCGATCCGCTCACCGCTCGTGCGTGCGCCCGCGCCCGGCCTGCGCTTCCAGCAGAAGCGCACGGAGCAGTACCACGTCTGCCTCGCCGCGCCCGGGATCGCTCGCTCCGACCGGCGCCGCTTCGTCGTCTCGCTGCTCGACGCGATCCTCGGCGGGTCGGCGTCTTCGCGCCTCTTCCAGGAGATCCGCGAGAAGCGCGGGATGGCCTACTCGGTCTACACGTTCGCGTCGCAGTACACGGACACCGGCCAGGTCGGGCTGTACGTCGCGACGCGCGAGGACAACCTGCACGAGTGCCTCGACGTCGCGGTCGAGCAGATCCTGGACATCGCCGCGGGCAACCTGTCGTCCGACGAGCTCGAGCGGGCGAAGGACAACCTGAAGAGCCGGATCACGCTCGCGATGGAGTCGACGTCGAACCGGATGTCGCGGCTCGGCAAGTCGCTGATCACGAACACCGAGATCCTGTCGCTGCCGCGCATCATCGCCGAGGTGGACGCCGTGACCACCGAGGCGGTCGCCGAGCTGGCGGGTCTGCTGCTCGCGCCCGAACGGCTGTCCGCGGCCGGGATCGGCCCGCGCCCGGACCGCTTCCTGAAGGCGGTCGAGCGCGTCACGCCGACGCTGGTAGCCCGTGCCGCCGCGTAGACCATGGGACAGTCCCCCTTGGGGGACTGTCCCGACACGCCCCGTATGAGGATCGCGCTCTTCGGAGCCGAGGGCAAGGTCGGCTCGGTGCTTGCCCAAGCGCTTGCCGCTGAGGGCCACGAGGTCACCCCGGTCGAGGTCGGCGACGAGGTGCAGCTCGCCGGTCACGACGCGATCGTCGATTTCACGCAGCCGGAGGCAGTGGCCGGCAACGTGCTGGCCGCGGTCGAGCAGGGCGTCCCGGCGGTGGTCGGCACGACCGGCCTGCAGCCGGATCAGCTCGAGCAGATCGACGCCGCGGCGAAGGAACATGGCGTGCCGGTCTTCATCGCCCCGAACTTCGCGATCGGCGCGGTGCTGATGATGCGCTTCGCCGCCGATGCGGCCCGCTTCATGGCGCGGGCCGAGATCATCGAGCTGCACCACGACACGAAGCTGGACGCGCCCTCGGGTACCGCCAAGGCGACCGCCAGGCTGATCGGCGAGGGGACGGCGATCCACTCCGTCCGCCTGCCCGGGCTCGTCGCGCACCAGGAGGTGCTCTTCGGCGGGCCGGGGCAGACGCTGTCGATCCGCCACGACACGATGTCCCGCGAGGCGTTCGTGCCCGGCGTACTGCTCGCCCTCGCACGGCTCGAGACGCTGCCGCCCGGCCTCACGGTCGGGCTCGACGCGCTCCTCGACTGACTACTCGTACTGGAGCGCCTGCAGCGGGTTGAGCCGCGCCGCGCGCCGCGCCGGGAAGATCGCCGCGATCAGACCGACGAACACCGCGGCCAGCCCGAAGACGATGAGCGAGCCCCACGGCACCGTGAAGGTGATGAAGTCGACGCGGGCCACGAGCAGCCCGCCCAGGATGATACCGAGCACAATCCCGATCGCCGCGCCGAGCAGCGCCGTGATGACGCTCTCCCAGCGGATCATGCGGCGCACCTGGCGCCGGGTCATGCCCACCGCGCGCAGCATCCCGATCTCGCGCGTGCGCTCGAACACCGTGAGCACGAGCGTGTTCACGATCCCGAACAGGCTCACGACGACCGACAGCGCCAGGAGCACGTAGAGGATGTTCAGCACCGAGTTCAGGCCCGAGATCTGGTTGTCCACGAACTCGTTCTTGGTCTGGACCTTCGCGTTCGGGAAGCCCCGCAGTGCCGCGTCGAGCCGCGCCTGGTTGGCGGCGGTCGCACCGCCGGCCATGCGCACGAACGAATAGAGGTTCTGCGGCGAGTCGTAGTGCTGGTCGAACGTCGTCTGCGACATCGTCACCGACCCGAACGGCGACCCGCCCGCCGGCGGGTCGAAGATGCCCTTGACCACCATGTGCAGCTGCGCCCCGCGGGGCGTCTCGACGGCCACGGGCGAGCCGATCGTCAGGTGGTTGTCCTTCGCGCGGTTCTTGCTCACGAAGACGCCGTTCGCGCCGAGCTCGTGGAACACGGCCGGCGAGCCCTCGATCCACGTCACGTTGAAGACCGCCGCAGCGGCAGGGTTGACCGCCGTCGCGGTGCCGACCTCGCCGAACACTCTCGCGTCGCCGACGCGGACGTTGGCCACGGCGGTCACGCCGGGCACGGTGGCCGCCTTGTCCGCGGCGGAGACGGGGATGGGCGAGAAGTTGTTCTGCGCCGTGATCGCGTAGTCCGCGTTCCAGAGATCGTTGACGGCGCTGCGGAAGCTCGACGTGATGCCGGCCGCGAGCACCGCCACGAGGGTGACGAGGGCGAGCCCGATCATGAGCGCCGACGCGGTCGAGGCGGTGCGCTCGGGGTTGCGGGTCGAGTTCTCGCGCGCGAGCGCGCCCGCAGCACCGCCGAAGCGCCGTGCGGGCCAGCCGAGCACGGCGGCGAGCGGCGGGACGAGCTTGTACGAGAGCAATGACACGCCGCTGAAGATCAGCAACGCGCCGAGGCCCATCCACACGAGGACGCCCGTAGTGCCGAGGCCAGGCCCGAAGAGCCCGTAGACGAGCGCCGCGAAGCCGGCGATCGTCGTGACCGACGCAGCGATCGGCCGATAGCGGTGGAAGCGGCCGACCGGCAGCGTGGCGCCCTCGCGCACAGCCGCGATCGGCGGGACGCGTGTGGCGCGCATCGCGGGACGGACGCTGGCCGCGACCGTGACGATGATGCCGACGGCCAGCGCGACGATCACCGTGCGCGTCTCGAGCACGAGCCCGTTGTTGGGCAGGGTGAAGCCGACGGCGTCGAAGAGCTTGAACAGGCCGTTTGCGAGCGCGATACCGGCGAACACCCCGACGACCGAGGCGAGCACGCCGGTGACGAGCGCCTCGACGATCACGGACGTGAGCACCTGACGCCGCGACGCGCCGATCGTACGCAGCGTCGCGAACTCGCGCATGCGCTGCGCGATCGTGATCGAGAGCGAGTTCGAGATGACGAACGCGCCGACGAACAGCGCGATGCCGCCGAACGCCAGCAGGAAGGTCTGGAGGAACGAAATGAAGGAGGTCGCGTCCTCCGAGTCCTTCTTCGCCTGGTTCTCCGCCGTCCGCACCTGGGTGCCGTCCGGGAGGATCTGCCTGATCTGCTTCGCCAGCTGCTCCGGGCTCACGCCCTTGATCGCCTTCGCCCGGATCTGGTCGAGCTTGCCCTTCCGCTCGAACAGCTGCTGGGCCGTCGGCAGGTCGAAGCCCGCCAGCGTCGCGCCGCCGAGGCTCGAGGCGCCGCCGAAGTGCACCAGGCCCGAGATGTGGAACGGCACGACCGGTCCTTCGGCCTGGATGCCGATCTCCTGGCCGACCTTCAGGTCCTTCTTCGATGCCGTTGACTGGTCGATCACGACCTGGCCGGCGCGCGGCCAGGCGCCGTTCACGAGCGTGAGCGAGTTCATCTCCGGGTACGTTGGGTCGACGCTGAAGCCAAGGTTCGGCGCGCCGCCGAAGACGATCGCCTTGCCGTTCTTGCCGATCAGCTGCGCGGTGCCGGCGACGCCTCCGACGGCCTGCTGCACGTCCGAAAGGCCGCGCACCTCCGCCAGCAGCGACTGGCTGAAGGCCGGCGCGGTCGTCCCGTTCTGGCCGGAGAGGTCGAACGCGCTCTTGCCCGTGATGGTCGCGTCCGTGCCGCTGTAGACCTCCGTGAAGATCCCGTTGAACGCCTGATTGATGGAATCCGTGAGGATGAACGTTCCCGTGACCATCGCCACACCGAGAACGATCGCCAGGGCGGTCAGGACCGTCCGGAGCTTGCGACCCAGCATTCCGCGGAGGGCGACGCGGAGCACGACCGCCATCGTAGTGGCGGCCTGCCTGCTCGCAGCGGCGGGCTGCGGGGGCGAGGACGCCGGCGCGCCGCCGCACTCCGAGACGTACACACTCAACAGCAAGGTGCTCGACGTCGACCTCGACCAGGTGATCGTCCGCGAGGGACGCGGGCGGCCGCTGCTCGTGCTGCTGCATGGCAAGGACGGCCAGCCAGGGGACTTCTACGGCAAGACGCTCGACTCGACGCTGCGCGCGCTCGGCGCCGAGGCGCCGAACGTCCTCATGCCCGCCGGCGGGGCGTCCAGCTACTGGCACAACCGGCGCGACGGCGAGTGGGGGCGCTACCTGCTGCACGAGGCGATCCCGGAGGCGATCGCGAAGACCGGCGCAGACGCGAAGCGGATCGCGATCGGCGGGTTCTCGATGGGCGGATTCGGCGCGCTCGCCCTGGCGCTGGCGCACCCCGGTTACTTCTGCGCCGCCGGCGGGCACGCGCCCGCGCTCTGGAAGGCGGCACGCGCCACCGCGCCCGGCGCGTTCGACGACCCCGCCGACTTCAAGCGGCACGACCTGCTCGCGGCCGCCAAGGACGGCTGGCCGTTCGGCAGCACGCGGATCTGGCTCGACGTCGACACACACGACCCGTTCCGGGCCACGACGACCGAGCTCGCGCGCGAGCTCGGGTCGCGCGCACGCTTCACCGTGTGGCCCGGGACGCACAGCACGAGCTACATCCGGCGCCACCTCCCGCAGACCCTTCGCTGGTACGCCGCCGCGCTCGCCGCCTGCAAATCCGGTCGGCCAGGCGACGCGTAGGATGAGGACCATGCCGCTCTACATGGACATGCACACCTTCGACGGCGGCGTCTCCCTGCAAGACGTCATGGAGGCGCACCGCAAGGACCTCGAGGTGCAGGGCAAGCATGGCGTCGACTACAAGGCGTACTGGGTCGACGAGTCGTCGGGCAAGGTCTTCTGCCTCGTCGAGGCGCCGGACGCCGACACGGCGACCCGTGTCCACGCCGAGGCGCACGGCCTCGTCGCCGACGATATCTGGGAAGTCCAACAGGGCGACTGAGCTCGACTCGGCGCCGGCGGCGCAGGCCGTACAATCGGCCTGATGCTCGGCGAGCTCCTCACGGCGATCGTCACGCCGTTCCGCGCGGACGGCTCCGTCGACCTGGACGCCTTCCGGGCGCTGGCGAGCCACCTCGTCGACCACGGCTCGGACGGCATCGTCGTCGCAGGCACGACCGGCGAGTCGCCGACGCTGAGCGACGACGAGAAACTCGCGCTCTTCGAGACGGCCGTCGACGAACTGCGCGGCCGCGCGACGGTCGTCGCCGGCACCGGCACCTGCGACACGGCGCACTCGGTACACCTCACCGAACGGGCGCACGAGCTCGGCGTCGACGGGTTCCTCGTCGTCGCCCCGTACTACAACAAGCCGCCGCAGCGCGGCATCGTCGCGCATTTCCGTGCTATCGCCGCGGCGAGCGACAAACCAATCGTCGTCTACAACATCCCTGGCCGCGTGATCGTCAACATCGAGCCCGGCACGATGGTCGAGCTGGCGGAGATCCCGTCGGTGCGAGCCGTCAAGCAGGCGAACGACGACCTCGACCAGGCGCGCCGCATCCTCGCCGAGACGGATCTCGACGTGTACGCGGGG
>DASTZE010000040.1:0-7928 GCA_035764425.1 Gaiellaceae bacterium | reverse complement strand
CGCTCGAGGTTCCGGACGCCGGCCTCGCGCGTGTAATCCGTGATCACGGTGTGCAGGGCCTCGTCCTCGAGCGTGACCTCGTCCTCCAGCAGCCCGTTGCGCTCCCGCCGCCGCGGCCACAGGTCGCCGCGGGCGATGGCGGCCTTCTCCTCGACGGTGTAGCCGTCGAAGCGGATGACCTCCATGCGGTCGAGCAGCGGCCCGGGGATCGTCTCGGCGATGTTCGCCGTGGCGATGAAGAACACGCCGGACAGGTCGAGCTCCACGTCCAGGTAGTGGTCGCGGAACGAGTGGTTCTGCGCAGGGTCGAGGACCTCGAGCAGGGCGGCCGACGGGTCGCCGCGCCAGTCGGCGCCGACCTTGTCGACCTCGTCCAGCATGATCACCGGGTTCATCGTCCCGGCGTCACGCAGGGCTCGGACGAGCCGTCCCGGCAGCGCGCCGATGTACGTGCGCCGATGGCCGCGGATCTCGGCCTCGTCCCGGACGCCGCCGAGCGACATGCGCACGAACTCGCGCCCGAGCGCCTTCGCTACGGACTCGCCGATCGACGTCTTGCCGGTGCCCGGAGGCCCGATCAGGGTGAGGATCGCGCCCGAGCGCTTGTCCGGCTCGATGCCGCGGTCCTCGCGCAGCTTGCGGACGGCCAGGTACTCGACGATGCGCTGCTTCACGTCGTCGAGGCCGGCGTGGTCGGCGTCGAGGATCTCGCGCGCGTGCACCGGGTCAAGCGTCTCCTCGGAGCGCTTCGCCCACGGCACCGCGATCAGCCAGTCGAGGTACGTGCGGATCATCGAGGCCTCGCCCGACGCCTCGCCCATCGACTCGAGCCGGTCGAGCTCTCGGTCGGCATGCTCGCGCACCGCCTCCGGCATGCCGGCCTCTTCGATCTTGGTGCGGTACTCCTCGATGACAGAGCCGGAGTCCTCACCGAGCTCCTTCCGGATCGACTCCATCTGCTTGCGCAGGATGTACTCGCGCTGCTGCTTCTGGGCGCCGGACTCGACGTCCTCGCGGATGCGCTTGCGCACCTGCATCTCGGCGAGCCGGTCGCGCTGGAAGCGCAGGGCGAGCTGGAGCCGCTCGACAACGTCGACCGCCTCGAGGAGCTCGACCTTCTGCTCGAAGGTCAGGTCGGGGGAGTAGCCGGCCGTATCTGCGAGGGCGCCCGGCTCGGTGATCGAGCGGACGAAGCTCGCGACGCGGCCGTCGTCGCCACGCAGCTCGAGGATCTCCTCGACGACGGCCCGGTACTCCTGCTCCAGCTCGCGGGTGCGGCTGGGCGGCGGGGTCTCGTCGATGCGCTCCTCGACGTCGGCGCGCAGACGGCCGGTGGCGTCGCTCTCGGCGGCGCCGATGGACGCGCGGTTGAGCCCGTTCAGCGCGACGGCGCGGACGCCGCCGGGCAGCCGGACACGGTCGATCACCTCGGCCACGGTGCCGATGTGCGCGTACTCGTTCTCATGCCGGGGCACGAGCAGCACCTGCTCCTCGTCCCCCGCGTCCACGGTCAGGGTCACCGTCATGTTCGGAAAGACGACGGTGTCCTCGAGCGGGATCAACAGGAGCTTTGGCAATGCAACACTTCCTCTCTACTACTCATATAGCCAGTAACTGCAAAAAGTGTAGCTGCTAACTCCACGTACGCCAAACGGTCCGGCACGGCGGCCGGCAAGAGGCGAAAAACGGCTCTACCAAGCGGGCGCGACGGGCAGCGGGGACTCGGCTAGCCCCAGCGGAAGCCGGTCGCCGAGGGCGCCGGCGCCAGTGGGCTGGTCGGCAGCCCCGGCCGCAGCTCCTGTTCGTTGAACGGCCGCGGCGCGACGTCGTTCGGCGAGGCGGGGTGAAAGAGGGAGGCGAGGTACTGGATCTGGCCGCGGCCCGGGCCGAGCTCGAACTGGCCGCCGCCGTACGGGCGGATGGCGCGGGCCATGCAGTACTCGTAGGTAGCGAGCAGATCGGCCAGGCTGCCGATTCGCGACGGCTTGAGGTTGACGCCCTTGGGGCGGTGAGGCAGCGCCTCGAGGTCGGCAATCGAGTGGATGGGCTCGTCCCAGGTGACGCGGTCCATGTGCGGGGCGAGCACCGCCTCGGTCTCGGGCGTGAGCGCCGGATCCTCGATCCACGCGTCGCGGAAGCCCTCGGCGACACGGCGGTAGAGCACCGCATCGGGGCCCTGGTCCACGGAGGTGCCCGTGTAGCGGCCCTTGAGGTCGACCGACTCGACTGCGCCCGTGGCGGCGAGCTCCTCGACGAGCTCGTCCGTCCAGGAGCTCGTGGCGTCGAGCTTGAACTCCAGCCAGGGGTACTGCTCCAGGCGCCGGCGGACGGGGTCGATCGTGGCCGGCTCGCCGAGGCGCAGCGAGTTGACGAAGCGGACCGGCTCTGGGTCGCGGCCGACCACCTCGTGCAGCGGACGGCCCGCCTGCCGGAGCGCCAGGTCCAGGGCGGCGCTCTCGAACGCCCAGCGCCGGTAGAGGCGGTAGGCCGGGAACTGCGGCGGAGCGGGGAAGAGGTCGAGCGAGCCGACGAGCTCCGCGAAGGCACCGAAGGTCGTGCTCCCGCCGAGCGGCTGGGCCGACCCGGCGGCCTGGAACGCGTCCTGGTCCTCGTTCGAGTAGGTGACGTCCTCGCCGACGCCCTCCTCGCCGTCGCCCTGCAGGTGCACGACCGTGGTCACACGCGTGAACTCGGAGGAGACGGGCAGCTCGAGCCGCTCGAGCTCGTAGCCCTCGATCGTCAGCGGCAGGTCGGCGACTGCAGGCGGAAGGGCCACGGTCAGTCAGGCTATTCATCCGCGGAAGGGAGGGGCGAGGGAACCGCAAGGTTCCCAAAAAAGACCGCCAACGGTAGATCAGACCCGATCGCCGCCGAAGCCGGATTTATTACGGCGAGAGGCTCACCGCGGAGAGGCAACCGTCTGCACCAAACAACCAAGAGGCGGCTCCTGAAACGGCGGACCGACGCCCCGCCCGCAAGGAGGGGGCCAACGGGGGAACCAGGGGTTCCCCCGTTCTGGGTTCACCCGTTGCGATACACGAGCACGCCGCTGACTCCGCCGATGTAGCCGGCCCCGGCCTGTGCCGTCGAGATGTAGAGGCGGATCTCGCTGACGCCGTGCGGCGCGGTGAAGGGCACCGTTGCTCGCGACGCGGGGCCGAGCACGACGATCCGGACCGTGTGCCACGGCGTGCCCTGCTGGCGGAGCTGGACGACGACGGAGTGGCCGCGCAGCGGGTTCGCCGTCCGCGCGGTGACGGTGAGGACGCCGCTGTGGAGCGCCAGGCCGAGCCGTGGCGTGACATGGGCTGTGATGGTGGCCGTCGTGCTCGCGTGCCAGACCGCCTGGTACGCGGTCGTGATCCGCGGCGTGCTCGTGAAGGTCCAGTGGCCGTTCGCGGTCGTGGTCGCCGTGCCGATCGCGCCGAACTTCGACTCGCCGTACGCGCGCGCGAGAACCTGGACCGTCTCGCCGGCCTTCCCGTTCGCCACGGCGCCGGAGAGCATGAAGGTGCTGCCGAACACGACCGGGTTCAGCGCGGCCGACGCCGACGGGACGGCGACCGCAGCCGCTGCGAGCCCAGCCGAGAGCACGCCTCGAAGGTGTCGTCCTCTCACTTCGCGCAGACCTCCCCTCAAATGCCCGTCCTCCGTGATCGCCGGCGGAGGGTATGCGAGACCCGGCGCTACGACAAGCGGCAGCTAGACGATTGATTCCAAACTGGCGCGGGGCCGGCTGACGCCCTGACACGGCGCGTTGCGCCCCGCTCGCTCGCCGCCCGTAGCGCTGCTACGAACGGCGACCGATCGAGACGCCCCGCTTGGTCAGGAACGCCCCCGACCGGCACGCCACTTTGGAATCAATCGTCTAGCCGACGCCGCGTGTCGTGCGGACGTCCATCGCCCGCTTGAGCACCGTGAGCGCGGCATCGGGGTTGCCCTCGTTCTCGAGCAACGCGGCCAGCTTCGAGTACGCGTCGACGAGGTAGCGGTCAGGCGTCGGCTGTAGCTTCTCGATGGCGAGCTCGTACAGCTCGCGGGCGCGGGCCGGCTCGCCGAGCGACGCGTAGATCTCGGCCAGCAGGGCGTAGCTACGGCCCGCCTGGCGTGGCTTCGCATCCGCGAGGAGCCCCGAGACCTCCATCGCAAGCGCTCCGGCCTCCTCGACGCGCCCCAGCTGGGCAAGAGCGCGGGCCTCTTCCAGCCGGAAGCCCGCCTGATCGGCAGCGTTCGCGGAGCGCTCGTAGAGCGGCCAGGCCTTCTCGAGCAGCTCGAGGGCTTCCTCGGGCCGCTCGCGGTCGAGCTCGACGTGAGCGAGCAGCTCATGGGCGCGCGCCGTGTAGTAGTCGTCCTCCGCGAGCTCGACGATCTCGAGCGCGCGCCGGGCGAGGCGGGCTGCCTGCGAGTGCTCGTTCTGCATGGCGTACAGACGTGACTGCGACCAGTAGATGCGCGCACGGAGCAGCGGGTCGCGCGCGCCCTCGCTCCGGGCGACGTTGGACGCAAGTACCTCGGCCGCGGCGGCGAAGTCGCCCTCGTCGATCAGCGCGTTCGCGAGCAGCACCGCGAACCGCAGCTGTTCGATCACGTCCTTGCGCCGCTCCGACGCCTCCAGGCAGCCGCGGAAGATCGCCACGGCCTCGTCGATGTTGCCGAGCATCGCCTTCGCGCGGCCGAGCGTCTCGGCCAGGGCGGGACGTTCGTCGGGCTGCGCGCCCCAGACGCCGAGCGCACGCTCGATCTGCTGGACGGCCTCGCGGGGATCGCCGCGCAGGAACGCGAGCTCTCCACACCCGGCGAGCGCCCGGCCATAGTCCTCCTTGCTCCACGGCGAGTGGAGGACCTCCTCGTAGAGGCGCTGAGCGTCGTCCGCATCGCCGAGGCGAAGTGCCAGCTCGGCGTCGAGCAGGCGGGCGTCGTCGGGCGCCGCGCGGTTCTCGCCGGTGGCCAGGTAGTCCTCGCTGACTCCGAGCCGCCGACCCAATTCCCGGAGGAGCTGCAACGACGGAATCCGGTCGCCGGATTCGATTCTCGAAATGTACGCAGGTGAACATCCGGGAAAGGCGAGATCGCGCTGGGTGAGGCCTGCGCGCTCCCGCGCCGCGCGTAGCCGTTCGCCTACCGCAGCGGGGTCGTCGACATGTGTTGACTTACGTCGCGGCACCGGATCTACCGACTTATACTACGCCCTGCCCAGGCCTGGGACCGACCAACGGTCGACGAAACGAAAGGACGGTCCCGTGAAGCGACTGGCATCGCTATTACTGGTCTGTGGCCTTGTTGCCGCCTATGCAGCCGATCTTCCTTGGCCGAATTAGTCGGCCCCCGCACGGTTATTGCGGCGACGTTACTGCTGTCAGGGGTACCCATTCCGACTCCAAAAGGGCTCACCGGAATTCCGCACCCGTGGGCCCTTTTGGCGGCTGTGGCGGTGTAATCGTCGCGCGCGCTAATCCGCTTCCG
Organism: Gaiellaceae bacterium; assembly: GCA_035764425.1. Lineage (GTDB taxonomy): Bacteria > Actinomycetota > Thermoleophilia > Gaiellales > Gaiellaceae > JACVRM01. The sequence continues at coordinate 2,465 of DASTZE010000040.1, read as the reverse complement.
GGACGTCCTCGGCGTCGCCCGGAGCCTCGGTCGGATCGGGCACGGGGGAGCCCGGCACCTCGTCGCCTCGGTCGTCGTCCCGCGTGCCCTGCGTATCCTGCTCCTCCATGCGCGTGACCCTTCCCGATTCGTCCGAGCTCGAACTTCCGGACGGCGCGACCGGCCTCGACGCCGCCCGCGCGATCGGCCCGAAGCTGGCCGAGCAGGCCGTCCTCGTCCGTCTTGACGGGCGCGTCCAGGACGTACGCCTGCCGCTCGCCGACGGCGACCGGATCCAGATCCTGACCACGCGCGACACGCAGGACCCCGACGCCCTCTACGTGCTCCGGCACTCGACGGCGCACCTGCTCGCCGAGGCCGTCCGCCGGCTCTACCCCGGCGTGAAGATCGCGATCGGCCCGCCCATCGAGAACGGCTTCTACTACGACTTCGAGTTCCCCGAGCCGATCGGCGAGGACGCGCTCGAGCAGATCGAGGCCGAGCTCCAGCGCGAGCTCGACCAGGGCCGGACATTCGAGCGCGCCGAGATCACCGCCGACGACGCACGCCGGACCTTCGAGGAGGAGAACGAGCCGTACAAGGTCGAGCTGGTCGACACCGCCGAGGGCGACATCTCGCTCTACACGCAGGGCGACTTCACAGACCTCTGCCGCGGGCCGCACCTGCAGAACTCGGCGCCGATCAAGGCCTTCAAGCTCACGGGCCTCGCCGGCGCCTACTGGCGCGGGGACGAGAAGAACAAACAGCTGACGCGCATCTACGGCACCGCGTTCTACTCACAGGAGGACCTGGACGCGTACATGGAGCAGCTCGAGGAGGCCCGGCGACGCGACCACCGCCGGCTGGGGCCGCAGCTCGACCTCTTCCACCTCTCGGAGCAGGCGCCCGGCTCGCCGTTCTGGCACCCCAGGGGGGTCGCGATCTGGAACGAGCTCGAGGCGCTCACCCGCCGCGAGAACGCCCGCCGCGGGTACAGCGAGGCGCGCACGCCGGTCATCTTCGACAAGTCGGTGTGGGAGACCAGCGGCCACTGGGAGAAGTTCCGCGACAACATGTTCCTCGTCGTCACGACGGACGACCCCGATCCGCACTCCGGGCTCAAGCCGATGAACTGCCCGGGCCACATGCTGCTCTTCGGCGAGCGGCTCCGGAGCTACCGCGAGCTGCCGATCCGCTACGCGGAGCGCGGCATCCTGCACCGCAACGAGCTGGCCGGCGCCGTCCACGGCCTTCTGCGCGTCCGGCATCTCGTCCAGGACGACGCGCACATCTTCTGCACCGAGGAGCAGGTCGCCGGCGAGATCGACGCCTGCATCGCCTTCGCCAAGGACCTCTACGCCAAATTCGATCTCGTCCCGCATGCGGAGCTGTCCACCCGTCCGGAGCAGCGCCTCGGAACGGACGAGGAGTGGGACGAGGCCGAGGGCGTCCTGCGCAACGCACTCGAGCGCAACGGGATCGAGTACGTGATCGGCGAGGGCGAAGGCACCTTCTACGCGCCGAAGATCGACCTGCACATGACCGACTCGCTCGGCCGCGCATGGCAGATGGGCACCATCCAGGCCGACCGTCAGATGCCTCAGCGCTTCGGCCTGACCTACATGGGGGCCGACAACCACGAGCACACGCCGGTCGTGATCCACCGCGCGCTCTTCGGCACCTTCGAGCGTTTCATCGGCATCCTCATCGAGCACTACGGCGGCGCGTTCCCGTTCTGGCTCGCGCCGGTCCAGGTGCGGATCATCCCGGTGGGTGAGGGCCACCGCGAGGCGGCCCACCGGTTGGGTGATCGTCTCCGCGACTACCGCGTCGAGGTCGACGAGCGCGACGAGACCGTGGGCAAGCGCATCCGCGACGCGGAGGTCGACAAGGTCCCGTTCACGGTCGTCTGGGGCGACAAGGAATCGGACGAGCGGCTCTCCGTGCGCGGGCGCGGCGGCGAGCAGTCGAGCCCGGGCCTGGTCGAGTTCCTCGACCGGCTGGCCGAGCTCAATATCGCCTAGGGGAGGGGCGAGGGAACCGTCAGGTTCCCAAGACGGCCGTCGTCCGAGAGCAAGCCCTCACGCGGCCGAAGCCGGGTTCATCCCGGCGGGAGGCCAACAGAACGAGAGGCAGCCGCCGGTACCCAAGACCGAAAAGGCGGCTCCTGAAACGGCGCGAAGCAAGCCCACGCAGTCAAGGAGGGGGCCAACGGGGGAACCAGGGGTTCCCCCGTTTTGATGTACGCTTGAACTCTGCCAAGCAGGAGCGGACCCGTTCCTCACCTCCCGGGCGAAGGCCACGTGGAGGTTCAACCGAGTCGGTTGGAGGGTCGTGCCGCTGCGTGCAGCGGCTTTGTCGTTTCGAAGGAGGATTTGTAACTAGGTGACACGCATTTGAGACCGCGCAGAGGCCCGAGAGTCGAAGTCCGGCCGCCGCAGCCCCAGGTTCGCGTCAACGAGGCGATCCGGGTGCCCAATGTCCGG
>DASTZE010000039.1:0-8204 GCA_035764425.1 Gaiellaceae bacterium | reverse complement strand
CGCGGAGTCGTGCACGTCGAGTCGCCGGGCGGCCCCGCGCGCCGACTCACGCACCCGGGCGGCGCCACCGCCGTCGCAGTGAGCCCCGACGGCACATGGGTCGCCACCGGCGGGCAGGACGCGCATGTGCTCGTCTGGCCGCTTTCCGGCGGCGAGCCGCGGCGGCTGGCCCTGGGCCGCCCCGTCCGCGCCCTCGGGTTCAGCGCCGACGGCCGCTCCATCGTCGCCGGCGGGCTCGGGGGACGCGCGCGCGTCTGGGACGTCGGCGCCCGGCTGCTACGCGAAGTCGATGCGCGCGGGAGGACCGTCACGGCCGCGGCGCTCGACCGTAACGCGCGAGAGATCGCGCTCGGCGACGGAAGCGGGCTCGTGACGCTCTGGAGCACGGCGACCGGCACCCTCGAGCACCAGCTCAAAGGTCACAAGAACGACATCACAGCGCTCGACTTCAACCCCGACGGCCGGCTGCTGGTGAGCGCGAGCCGCGACCACGACGCGCGCATCTGGGACGTCCATCACGGCCGCCGGCTCCACCTGCTCCGCCGCCACACCTCCGAGATCCGCGATGTCGCGTTCAGCCCGGACGGGCGGTGGGTCGTCACGACCGGCCCGCAGCGGGTCGGTCTGTGGACGACCGCGACCGGAAGGCCCGTCGTCCTGCTCCAGACGACCCAGAAGCCTCAGTTCGTCGCGGCCGCGTTCGCACCGAACAGCCGGACGATCCGCACCGTCGACTCCGCCGGGACGGTCGGGGTGTACCGCTGTCGCGTCTGCGGTCAGATCGGCGCGCTCCGTCAGCTGGCAGAGGAGCGTCTGCGCGCGCCCGGCTCGCGCTAATCGGCCTTCCCGGTCAGCGCCACGAATCCCGCCTGCAGGAAGTCGTTCGCGGCCGACGCGGCCAGCGACCAGGTGAGCAGCCGCCCAAAGCGCGGCGCCAGCACTTGCGTGACGGCGAGCCCCGCGGCCGTCCAGGTGCCGACGCACCGCGTGCACGTGACTAGCTCGCCGATCGCGCGCTGCAGCCCCTCACCCGTCGGGCGCTCGCCTTGGCCGTCGTAGGCCTCGCCCTCCACGAACGGCTCGCGGACGAAGCTCGTCACCCTGTCGCGCGCCAGCGTGCGCGACGCCTTGAAGGCGGCTGCGCTCAGCACGAAGAGGTCGAGCGCGGTCTGGCACTGCGGGTCGCGGCCGACGGCACGCGACAGCACGCCGGCGCCGCCGAGCAGCGCCGCGAAGGTGCCGGCGATGGTCGCGTACGCCTCGTAGGGAGGACGGTCCACGGCAACTACCCTTCCCCTGATGCCGGCGTTCAAGACATCCGACGCGTACAGCCCGACGGGCGACCAGCCGAAAGCGATCGAGGAGCTCGCGCGGAGCCTCGAGGGTGGCGAGCGCTACCAGACGCTGCTCGGCGCGACCGGCACCGGCAAGACCGCCACGATGGCGTGGATCATCGAGAAGGTCGGCCGGCCGGCGCTCGTCATCGCCCACAACAAGACGCTGGCGGCGCAGCTCTGCAACGAGTTCCGCGAGTTCTTTCCGACGAACGCGGTCGAGTACTTCGTCTCGTACTACGACTACTACCAGCCCGAGGCGTACATCCCCCAGGCCGACCTCTACATCGAGAAGGACTCGTCGCAGAACGACGACATCTCGCGCCTGCGCCTCGCCGCGACGTCCGCGCTGTTCACCCGGCGTGACGTCGTCGTGGTCGCCTCCGTGTCCTGCATCTACGGCCTGGGCTCGCCCGAGGAGTGGCGCGAGCGCGTGCTGATCCTCGAGGTGGGGGAGGAGCACGACCGCGACGCTGCCCTGCGGAAGCTGATCGACAGCCAGTACGTCCGCAACGACTCGATCCTCGCGCGCGGGCGCTTCCGGGTGAAGGGCGACGTCGTCGAGATCCAGCCGGCGAACGCCGAGACGGCATATCGGGTCTCGTTCTTCGGCGACGAGGTCGAGGCGATCACGCACTTCGACCCCCTCACCGGGGAAATCCTGTCCAAGCTCGACAACGTGACCATCTGGCCGGCCACGGAGTACGTGACCTCGCGGCCGACGATCGAGCGCGCCGTCGACGAGATCCGACACGAGCTCGAGACGCAGGTCGCGAAGTTCGAGACGGAGGAGCGGATGCTCGAGGCGCACCGGCTGCGCCAGCGCACCGAGTACGACCTCGAGCTGATGAAGGAGCTCGGCTTCTGCCCCGGCATCGAGAACTACTCGCGCGTGCTCGAGGGCCGGCCGCCGGGATCGCACCCGTTCACGCTTATCGACTACTTCCCGGACGACTTCGTCGTCTTCATCGACGAGTCGCACCAGACCGTTCCGCAGATCGGCGGCATGTACGAGGGCGACCGTTCGCGCAAGCAGACGCTTGTCGACTTCGGCTTCCGGCTTCCGTCGGCGATGGACAACCGGCCGCTGCGCTTCGACGAGTTCCTCGGCAAGGTCAACCAGATGGTCTTCGTCTCCGCGACGCCGGGACCGTACGAGCTGCGGCACTCCAAGACCGTTGCCGAGCAGCTGATCCGGCCGACCGGGATCGTCGACCCCGAGGTCGAGCTGCGCGCGACGAAGGACCAGATCGACGACCTGCTCGGCGAGATCCGCCGCCGCGAGGAGGCGGGCGAGCGGGTGCTCGTCACCACGCTGACGAAGAAAATGGCCGAGGACCTGACCGACTACCTGCTCGAGTCCGGCGTCAAGGCGCGGTACCTGCACTCCGAGGTCGACACCCTCGAGCGCATCCAGATCATCCGCGAGCTGCGGCTCGGCGAGTACGACGTGCTCGTCGGCGTCAACCTCCTGCGCGAGGGCCTCGACCTTCCCGAGGTCTCGCTCGTCGCGATCCTCGACGCCGACAAGGAAGGCTTCCTGCGCGGCAAGACCGCGCTGATCCAGACGATCGGACGCGCCGCGCGGAACACGAACGGCAAGGTGCTCATGTACGCCGACAAGCTGACGGAGGCGATCCAGGGCGCGCTCGACGAGACGAACCGCCGCCGTGCGGTCCAGCTCGCCTACAACGAGGAGCACGGCATCACGCCGGAGTCGATCAAGAAGGGCGTGTCCGACATCGCCGAGTTCCTGTCGCTCGAGTCGCCGAACGTCCCGTCGCGCCGCCGCCGCGGCCGCCGACAGGTCGCAGGGATGCAACCGGAGGAGCTCGAGAAGCTCGTCATCCAGCTCGAGGAGGAGATGTTCGCCGCCGCCGAGGAGCTCCGCTTCGAGTACGCGGCCAAGCTGCGCGACGAGATCAAGGAGCTGCGGCGCGAGCTCGACGCCGCCACCACCGCTACCGCCTAGGGAGGCCCATTCACATGTGTCGCAACATCCGCACGCTCCACAACTTCGAACCGCCCGCGACCGCCGAGGAGGTCGAGGCCTCGGCGCTCCAGTACGTCCGCAAGATCAGCGGCTCGACGAAGCCGTCGAAGGCGAACGAGGCTGCGTTCGCCCGTGCCGTCGCCGAGGTGACCGCCGCAACGCACCGTCTGCTCGACGCGCTGGTCACGACCGCGCCGCCGCGCGACCGTGAGGTCGAGGCCGCCAAGGCGCGGGCGCGCGCCCAGGCGCGCTACGGCACAGCCGCCTGACCCGACGTTTAGGGCCTCCCCGTCTCGGGAGACCACTGGCAAAAGCTACGCGGGAGGAAGATGAATGGGCGGCATCAGCGTCGGCGGGATCCTCGTGATCATCGGGATCGTCCTCGCCATCTTCTGGAACCTCTGGATCGGCATCATCATCGCCCTCGTCGGGCTCATCGCCTTCGGCGGGTTCGCGCGCGGCAAGTGGTACTAGCCATTCGCTTCGCGAATGGCTAGAGGCGTGCGGCCCCGCGGGTAGAGCCGATCCGCGGTCAGCGCCCAGTCCTCGTCACGCCAGACGAGCGTGCGCACGCGCAGCGTCTCCGGCTCTGCGTCGTAGACGTGGAAGCCGCGCGCCTCACCGCGCCGCTTCGGCCGCGGCTGACCGAGGCCCGGCGCCGTCGCCACGACCGCGCTGCGCTCGCCGCCGGAGACGACCTCGAACTCGCGGCGCTCGGCGACCGCCGACTGGTGGACGTGGCCGGCGACGACCAGCTCGGCGCCGGCGTCGACAAACGCCGCGAGCGTCCGCGTGCGTCGCGACAGGGGCGGCTTCCACGTGCGCCACGGCGCGCCGAGCAGGTGGTGATGCACCGCGACGATCTTGAGCACGCCGTGATCCGCGGTCGCCAGCTCGCGCCGGGCGCGCTCGAGCTGCTCGTCGCCGATCGCGCCGGACTGGTGCCGATAGGCTCGCACCGAGTTCAGGCCCACGACGAGCAGCTCCGGAGAGCGGTAGACCGGCTGGCGGTCGGGCCACAGCCTGTCGAACTCGCGCCACGTGTGCGTGAAGCGCCCGAGCGACCAGCCGGGAATGTCGTGGTTGCCGGGGATGACGACGAGCGGGCGGTCGAAGCTGCGCAGGAGCGCCGCCGCGCGCTCGTGCTGATCGCGCCGCCCACCGTGGGTCAGGTCGCCGGTGAAGAGGACGAGCTCGGGGTTCAGCTCCGCCACGATCGGCGGCAGCACCTCGTCGAGGCGCGACTCCACCGCGGTGCCGGTGTGAATGTCTGAGATGTGGAGAACACGGGTCGGCACCGGCGGTCGAGGCTATATCCTCAGTCCGTATGGATGAACCGACCGAGATCTTCGACGACCTCTACCTCGGGCTCCGCGCGGGCGGCGCGCTGCGCAAGAAGCGCCGCGGCGAGCCGCTCACCATGGAGGAGGAAGACGCGCTCGGGCGCTGGTCGCGCCTGTCGGCGTGGCGCAAGTCGGTCGCGATCCTCGCGTTCGCGCTCGGCACGTTCGGTCTCGGGTTCACCATCGGCGGCCTGATCTTCGGGAAGTGGCGTAAGGCCTAGCCGCGTTACGTCTTGACGACCACGGCACCGTGCGGCCTGATCGTCCCCGGCGCCCCGGTGTGAGTGACGAAGACGACCTCGCCCCCGCAGGGGTTCGGCCGCTCGTCCCCGGAGAAGTTGAGTGCGACCGTGAAGTCGCCGCGCCGGTACGAGAGCACGGCTCCGTCGACGCCGAGCAGCTCGAACTCGAGCGGCATGTCGCGGCGAAGCCGGATCAGCTCGCGGTACATGTTCAGGAGCGATCCCGGGTCACGGCGCTGGTCTGCGACGTTGCGCTCCGCGGGATCGATCGGTGGAAGCCATGGCGTCCCGGTCGTGAAGCCGGCGAGCGGCTCGGCCGTCCACTGCATCGGGTGCCGCGCGAAGTCGCGCCCGCGGCGGTCGTGCGGCGGGTGGGCGCCGGGGCCGTCCTGAAGGCCGATCTCGTCGCCCTGATACACGAATGCCGCCCCGGGGAGGGTCAACGTGAGCGTGGCCGCGAGGCGCACGTTCTCCTCGCCGACGCGCGATGCCACGCGCGGGAAGTCGTGGTTCGAGAGCGTCCAGGCGAGCCCGCGCCAGCCTTCGTCGAGGATGCGCGCGATCTCCTCGGGGTCCCAGCGCGCGAACATGAGCTCGAACGCGAATGCCAGGTCGATGTGCCGGAGGTAGCGCGGCAGCCCGGCGGTGGGCAGGAAGACCTCGCCGACGAGCAACGCGTCACCGGCGGCCGTGCGGAGCACGGCGAGGCGCTCCTCGACGTTCTCGAAGTTGCGCGAGTACACGTGGCGGAGCCTCCCGTACTCCTCGGGCAGCGGCAGGACGGGCGGCCCGGTCGCGGGCGGGTCGTCGCGGAGCGCCGGATCCTTGGCGATCCGTGAGATCGCGTCGAGCCGGAACCCGTCGGCGCCACGGTCGAGCCAGAAGCGCATCGCGTCCGCGATCGCGGCGCCGACCGCGGGGTTGCTCCAGTCCAGGTCCGGCTGCTCCGCGTAGAACGAGTGCAGGTAATAGCGCCCGGTCTCCGCGTCGTGGGCCCACGCGCCGCCGCCGAAGACCGACAGCCAGTTGTTCGGTACCTGGTCGGCCCAGACGTACCAGTCGGCATGTTCCCGGAACCACGGGTGCTCGATCGACGTGTGGTTGGGGACAAGGTCGAGGATGACCTTGAGCCCGCGTGCGTGCGCGTCGCCGGCGAGTGCGTCGAAGTCGCCGAGCGTCCCGAAGTCCGGGTGGATCCCTGTGTAGTCGCTGACGTCGTAGCCCCAATCGACGTCTGGCGAGGGGGTGATCGGCGACATCCAGAGCGCATCGACGCCGAGGTCGGACAGGTGGTCGAGGTGCTGCCGGATGCCCTCGAGGTCGCCCGAGCCGTTGCCGTCCGAGTCGGCAAACGACCGCGGGTAGATCTGGTAGACGACCGCCGCTTCCCACCACCGGGTCATCGCGGCATCCTGCCGGGCAGGAAGCGCCGTGCGCAGCGCGAACGCGAAAGCCTGTGGCCAGCGACGACGAGCACGTCTTTCTCGATGCCCGCCGGCACGGCGTCGTGCTCGCCCGCCCGCTCGGCCAGGCGCTGATCATCGCCGCGATCGGCGGCGCCCTGCTCGCGTTCATCTGGCCGCTGCCCGTCGCCGGCGCGCTCCTCGTCGTGCTCGCCGCGTGCCTCGCCGTCCGCGCAGTCTGGAACTGGGAGCGCCTGCACCTCGTCGTCACCGACGAGCGCCTCTATGTCGTCGACGGGACGCTGCGCAAGCGCGCGCGTCAGGTGCGGCTCGGGAAGATCGACGCCGTCGAGATCGAGCAGTCCACCGCGGGGCGGATGCTCGGCTACGGCACGCTCCTCGTCGGCCCGCTCGAAATCGATCACGTGCCCAAGCCGCGCGAGGTCACCGAGCTGGTCGAGCGGCTCGCCTCGTAGCCCCGAGAGTCGGCCTGAACACGCGAGAATCGGGCTTCGGCAGTGCTCCCTCCGGCGGCTGTGCGAACATACGTTCGCCAGATACCCCGCCGATAAACTGGAGTGTTCATGCCGTCTGACGAGCTGGTCGTACACGGTGCCCGCGAGCACAACCTGAAGGACCTCACGGTCCGGCTGCCCCGGAACAGCCTGGTGTGCATCACCGGCCTGTCCGGCTCGGGCAAGTCGAGCCTCGCCTTCGACACCATCTACGCAGAGGGGCAGCGCCGCTACGTCGAGTCGCTCTCCGCGTACGCGCGCCAGTTCCTTCAGATGATGGAGAAGCCCGACGTCGACTCCATCGACGGGCTTTCGCCGGCGATCTCGATCGATCAGAAGACGACGTCGCGGAACCCGCGCTCGACGGTGGGCACCGTGACGGAGATCTACGACTACCTGCGCCTGCTCTACGCGCGCGTGGGCCATCCGCACTGCCCGATCTGCGGCCGGCCGATCGCCGGCCAGTCGATCGAGCAGATCGTCGACCAGGTGCTGCAGCTCCCGGGGGGGACGCGCTTCACCGTGAACGCGCCGGTCGTGCGCGACCGCAAGGGCGAGTATCGCGAGCTCTTCGAGGAGCTCCGCAACCAGGGCTTCACGCGCGTGAAGGTGGACGGCGAGCAGCATCTGCTCGAGGAGCCGATCGAGCTCGACAAGAAGTTCAAGCACACGATCGAGGTGGTCGTCGATCGCCTCGTGATGAAGCCCGATCTCCGTACGCGGCTGTGGCAGTCCATCGAGACCGCGGCCGGCCTCGCCGAGGGGCTCGTCGGCATCGATCTGCTGAACGGCGAGGAGCTGCTCTTCAGCGAGAAGTTCGCGTGCCCCGAGCACGGTGTGTCGCTGCCGGAGCTGCAACCGCGGATCTTCTCGTTCAACTCACCGCACGGCGCCTGTCCGCGCTGCACGGGCCTCGGGTCGCAGCAGGAGATCGACCCAGACCTGGTGGTGCCCGACCCGACGCTCTCGATCGCCGAGGGCGCGCTCGTGCCGTGGTCGGTCGGCAGTGCGAGCTTCTACGAGGCGGTCATCGCGGGCGTCGCCGACCGCTACGAGATCGACCTCGACACGCCGTGGCAGGAGCTGGCGCGCGAGCAGCAGGAGAGGTTCCTGTACGGAACCGGCGGCGACCGGGTCTACGTCCAGTACCGGAACCGGATGGGCCGAAGGCGCTCGTACATGCTCGCCTTCGAGGGCATCGTCGAGAACCTCGCACGGCGCTACAAGGAAACCGACTCGTCGCAGATGCGGGAGCGGATCGAGGAGTACATGAGCTTCCGTCCGTGCCCGGTCTGCAAGGGGGCCCGGCTCAAGCCCGAGGTGCTCGCGGTCACGGTCGGCGACCGCAACATCCACGAGTTCACGCGCATGTCG
>DASTZE010000038.1:0-2568 GCA_035764425.1 Gaiellaceae bacterium | reverse complement strand
GTGCTGATCGGCCTGCTCGGCGTCGGCTGGTACTACCTCGAGTGGCGGCGCGAGCGCTACCTCGTCACGACGCGGCGCGTGATCGAGGCCGGCGGGATCATCAGCACCTTCTCCCGCGACACCTCGCTGCAGATGATCACGGACATGCTGGTGAGCCACCCGTGGCTCGGGCGTATCCTGGGGTACGGGCAGATCGACCTGCTGACGGCCTCGGAGGCGGGAACGAACCGCATCCGCTTCCTGCCGAGGGCCGACGAGTTCAAGCGCAGCCTGCTCGACGCGCGCCACGAGTACGAGCTCGAGGTCGGAGGAGGCAAGGCTGCGCACGAGGCCGCGGTCACGCCGGCGCCCGCGCCCGCCGACGCCAAGCTGAGCGGCGAGGAAGTCGACTCGTCGATCACGCACCTGGCCGGCCTCCGCGACCGTGGGCTGATCACGCCCGAGGAGTTCGAGCAGAAGAAGCAGGAGCTGCTCGACCGGCTCTAGTCGGCCTCGATCGGCCTCCCCACGACCAACTCGTTGCGCATCGCCGGGTCGAGCTCCCGGTACGCGGCGTCCGGCTCGGCGCCGAGCGCGTCCAGCGCCTTGCTGAAGAAGCAGCGCGCGCTCGCCGTCGCCACGACGTCGAGGATCTCGCCGTCCGAGAGCCCGAGCGTCCGCAGCCGCGCGATGTCGTCGGCCGTGACCGTTCTGGCGTCGCGGGCGACCTTGGCGCCGAGCTCCATGACCGCCCGGTCGACCTCGTCGAGCGGCCCGTGGCCCCCCACGATGGCCCGCACCTGATCGGCGTCGTAGAACTCCTCCACCAACACCTTCCCGTGCGCGAGCATGCAGTAGCTCGAGCGCAGCTCCCGCGCCGCGGCGACCGTCACGAGCTCGTAGCGGCGCCAGTCCATCGAGCCGCGGAGCGCGCCGACGAGGCCGCGCCACGCGGCCCAGAGCTCGGGCCGGTGCGCAAAGACGCGGGTCATGTTCGCGACGTAGCCCTGCTGCTCCAGGTCGGCGTCGTAGAGCTCGCTCTCCGCCGGGGTCTCGATGAACGCCATGCCTAGCGGCGCAGGCTAGCGCGGACGATGCTCCCCGAGCAGGTGATCGTCGAGCCGCGCAGGCGCGCTGCGCGCACCCACGCGCGGATCGAGCTGCACAGCCGTGGGCTCGCCCCGCGGCGCTCGACGAACGACATCGAGACGACGGTGCGCGGCCCGCGCGCCCAGACGATCGCCGCACCACCCGCCAACGCCCCGGCCCGCCGAACGGGCTCGGACAGCCCGTTCACGAAGTGGTCCCCGGGTGCGCGGAAGAAGGCGACCAGGTCGGCCGCGCCGAGCGTCGAGTAGTCGAGCTGCTTCCAGCCTGCGCCCGGCGATGCGGGCCGCGGCGGGTCGACGAACCCCTCGCCGCTGTCGTACCGCTCCGGGAAGAGGATCTGCGCCGTCGTCGTCGGCGGCTTTGCGTAGGCGGCGTCGACCGCTTTCCAGCCGCCGCGCTTGAAGAGGTGACAGGCGAACGATTCGCCGTACGTGTACGGGAAGTCGCCGGTCGCCTCGATGTAGTACGGCAGCCCGCTCCAGCCAGGCGGCGGCACCGCGGTGACGTCGTCGGCGTGGGCCGGCACGTCCGCGACCGCGTACCCGTACGTCAGCAGCGTGGCCTCGCCCTCGCCGAGCGCGGCCGCGGCCGCCGAGGTCTCGTCGTCGCGCCTCAGGTTCGTCCCGGTTTGCGGCGAGTCTGTGTCCGGCAGGCCGAGGCGCTGGTCGGCGAGCGCGTGCTCGAGCTCATGGGCGAGCGTCACGCGCTCCTCGGCGTCGAGGCCGCGCTTCGTGTCGCTCAGCACTACGAGCGCGTGCGTGTCCGGGTCGTAGTAGCCGGCGATGTTGCCGGCGATCTCATTGCGCGCCATCTTCCTGAGGTCGGTGCCGGGAGCCATCGCTCCGACCGTGACGAGCGCGCGCTGGGCCGCCTCGAGCACACGAGCGGGCTCCTGCTCGTCGAAGTCCCGGCGCAGGCGCCGGAGCATCTCGTCCTGGCTCACGTACTGCGGCGTCGGCACGCGCTTGAAATCGAGACCGCGCAGCCGTTCGACCTCGCGCGCGATGCGGGCGAGACGCGTCCCCGCCGTTCCGGAGGCGCGCGCCGCGACCTGGTGGACACACGACCCCGGTTCGGTCTTCGCCTCGGTCCCGCCGCACGCGACCGCGGCCGCCGCGAGGGCGGCCGAGCCGAGCACGGCGAGAGCCTTGACCACGTGCCTTCTACGCCGCCGCCGTGCCGCACGGCACAACCACCGGGGGCCGGCACGAGACGGCCTCGCCGGCCCCCGGGGCGTGTCGACCTCGAACGTCACGACGGTAGGATCACCAGATGGCCCTCGTCGGTGCAGATCCGCGGGCCGCGGAGCGGATCCGCGAGCTCGACAAGCGCTACGTCCTGCACTCGTGGTCGGTGCAGAACGCGATCAACCCGCTGCCGGTCGCGGGTGCCGAGGGCCGCTACTTCTGGGACTACGACGGCAACCGCTACCTCGACTTCGCCTCGCAGCTCGTCAACGTCTCGATCGGCCACCAGCAT
>DASTZE010000037.1:0-4410 GCA_035764425.1 Gaiellaceae bacterium | reverse complement strand
CGGCTCCTCGAAAAAGTCGAAATCGATCTCGCTGTCGCGCTCGCTCATGCGCTTCGCCGGGTGACTGTATAGCTCGCACCGGATCGGAAAGGACTTTCCGACGCGTTGGCCAAGATGGCGTCCTGTGTCTTCGGTCGCCGCTGCCCTCCCGCGCGACGAGCTCGTCCTCGGCCGCTACCGCCCTGTGCAGCCGCTCGGCAGCGGCGGCTCGGGCTCGGTCTGGCTCGCCCGTGACGAGCACGAGGGCGACGACGTCACGCTCAAGATCGTCGCGCGTGAAGGCAAGGCCGCTCAGCGCGCCGAGCGCGAGGCCGAGGCTGCCAATCGCCTCGACCACGAGCGTTGCCTGAAGGCCAGAGACTTCGGAACGGACGCCGACCACTCGTACATCGCGTACGAGTACGTGCCCGGCGAGACGTTCCGGCACGCCCTGCGCGCCGGCCGGATGGACGACGGAACAACGGTGGAGGCCGGCGCGCAGATCCTCGACGGGCTCGCACACGCGCACGACCTCGGCATCGTCCACCGCGACATCAAGCCGTCGAACGTCTTGCTCGCCGACGACGACGAGGGAGTCTCCGTGCGCCTGCTCGACTTCGGGCTCGCGCTCTTCGACGAGGCCGACACGCTGACGGCGGCCGGCGACGTGCCCGGCACGCTCGCGTACATCTCGCCCGAGCGCCTCAAGGGCCACACGGCCGGGCCGGCCGCGGACGTGTGGGCGGTCGGCGTCCTGCTCTGGGAGGCGCTCGCGGGCTTCCATCCCTACTGGACGTCGTCCATGCTCGACACGGCGAAGAAGATCCAGGAGGCGCCTCCGTCGCTCGGCACCGTGCGGCCGGACCTCCCCGCCGCGCTGATCGAGGCGGTCGACCGGGCGATGTGCCGCGACCCGCGCAAGCGGCCGACTGCCACACGCATGGCCGCGTCGGTGCGCAGCGCGTGGCGCAGCCGCCAGCGCCGCCGCCGCTCGAAGAAGCAAAGGCGCAACCTGCGCTTCCGCACCCCGCCGTTCGGCCGCATCGCCGCCGTCGGGCTCGCCGCCGTCGCGAGCGGCTGGGTCGCCGCAACGCTGCCGTTCTTTCCCGGCAGCTGGGCGTTGATCGTCGCCACTCTCGCCGCCGGGCTCACCCTCGCGCGCGACCGGGCCGGGCTGGCGTTCACGCTTGCCGTGCCGGTGCTTCCGCTCGGAAACGTCTCGATGGGGCTCGCGGTCGCGTATCTCGTCGCGGCGGGCGCCTGGCTGGGGCTGATGTGGGGCGAGCCGCGCCGCGGGCTGCTCTTCGCCGCGGGGCCGCTGCTGGCGCCCGTCGGCATGGTCGGGCTACTGCCGCTGGTCGCGCTCTGCATCAAGAACCCCGTCCGCCGCGCCGCGACGGCGGGCGCGGGCGTGCTCACCGCCGTCGCCGTCGCGGGGATCCACGGCGCCTCGCTCCCCTTCGCAGACGAGCAGGCGCCCTCGCGCCTTGCGCTCGGCGCGACCGACAGCCCGCGCGAGGCCGCCTCGGTCGTCGTGTCCACGCTGCAGGCACAGCCGGTCACGCTCGTGGCCGCGGGCATCGCGGCGCTTGCGGCCGCTGCGCTGCCCGTCGCCGTCCGCCGCGGCTACGCCGGGATCGCCGGCTACGGCGTCGCCGTTGTCGCCGTCTCACTCGCTGCGGGCGTCGGGATGGCCGTTGTCCCGGCCGTTTGCGCCACCGGGCTGACGTGCGTCGCGCTCGCAGCGGTCCGGTACCTGCGCGAATCCGACGTGCCCCTGTCCCAGCTGCTCGGAAGCACGCGCGAGCGCCTGCTGGGCGGCCTCGAGCCGGCGCCGGGGCGCGCGTCCGCGGACTAGAGTTCTCCGCCGGGCAGAATGCCGCGGTGAGTGTGCTCAGAAGCATCGAAGGCAAGATCGAGGCGCTGTTCGAGGGCGTCTTCGGACGGGCGTTCCGTACCCACGTCCAGCCGGTCGAGCTGGCCCGCAAGCTGGCCAAGGAAATGGACGACCACCGGCTCGTCTCGGTGTCGCGCGTCTACGTCCCCAACGAGTACACGATCTACCTGTCGCCGGGCGACCGCGAGCAGTTCTCATCCTACGAGGACGCGCTGCGCAGCGAGCTCCAGGAGTACATCGCCGAGCACGCGCGCCGCGAGGACTACGCGCTGACGACGCGGCCGCGGGTCAAGTTCGAGACCGATGCCGACCTCACCGACGGCGTCTTCGGGATCGCGACGCAGATGATCGAGCCCGGCGCCGACGGCGCGCCGGAGCCCTCCATCGAGCCGGGCGCGACGATGATCTACCGCCCCGAGACGCCGCCCCCGCCGGTACCCGAGCCCGAGCCGGAGCCCGAGCTGCCGGCGACGCTCAGCTTCAACGGCAGCGCGCACTCGCTCGAGAAGGAGCGGGTCGTCATCGGGCGGTCGAAGGATTGTGACATCCGCCTCGAGGACCCGAACGTCTCACGGCGCCATGCCGAGGTACGGCGCGAGGGCGAGGCGTACTGGCTCGTCGATCTGGATTCCACGAACGGCGTGGCGGTGAACGGCGCGAGGATCCGCCGCTCACGGCTCAACGAGGGCGACCGCATCACGATCGGCAATACCGATCTGGTGTTCGGCCGTACCGCGTGAGCGGGCAACACCGGAGCGAGCCATGATTGCGTCAACGAGCACCGTGAACGTCGACGAAGCTCTCCTGGCGCTGAAGGTCGCGTTCCTCGTCGTCCTCTACGTCTTCATCTGGAGGATCGTGCGCACGGCGAGCAAGGACCTGCGGCTGCCACAGGAGAGCTTCGTGCTGACGCCCGAGGGCGCGCGCGAGCGGCGCACCCGCCGTTCGGCCGGGAAGCTGCGCGTCCTACAGAGCCCCGCGCTCACCGTCGGGCATACCATCGGGATCGACTCCGCGCCGGTCCAGGTCGGCCGCGGCGGTCAGAACGACATCGCCATCGAGCGCGACGAGTTCGCGTCGTCGAATCACGCGCGGTTCATTGCGCAGCGAGACGGCGTCTGGCTCGAGGACGTCGGCTCGACGAACGGCACCTACGTCAACGGCGAAAAGGTCGACGAGCCGCGCAAGCTCGCCCCGGGCGACGTCGTGCGCATCGGCGAGACTGACCTGAGGTTCGAGGTATGAGTTCCCTCACGTTTCCGGGGCGCCGCTGGCAAAGGAGGCAAGCGGGCGGCGCGCAGGACAGTGCATCGGGCACGGACAAGCGCCGCCCGCGCGGCATCCTGCAGTCCAGCGGCGTCAGCCTTCGGCGGAGCCCACAGGACGGCGGCGCCAGCCGCCGGTGGACTCCACACGCAGGCAGCGTGCCGGGCGGGAGCCGAAGGCGGCCGGGGACGTGAGAATCAGCGCGCATGCAGCCGCGACCCATGCCGGGCGCAAGCGTCGGCATAACGAAGACGCGTACGTCGAGCGGCCGCCGCTGTTCGCGATCGCGGACGGCATGGGCGGGGCGCGCGCCGGCGAGGTCGCCTCGCGGCTCGCCGCGGCCGCCCTCGAGGACAACGGCGTTGCGGCCGGCAAGCCGGAGGAGCGGGTCGTCGAGCTGATCCAGGAGGCCAACCGCCGCGTGTTCGAGCGCGCCCACGAGGACGCGTCCGCATCCGGGATGGGCACGACGATGACGGTCGCGATCGTGGACGACGGGGGCGTGACGATCGGCCACGTCGGCGACTCGCGGGCCTACCGGCTGCGCGACGGCGCCCTCCAGCAGCTCACCGACGACCACTCGCTCGTCGCGGAGCTCGTCCGCAGCGGCCGCCTGACGCCCGAGGAGGCCGACGCGCACCCGCAGCGGTCCGTCATCACGCGCGCGGTCGGCACCGATCCGGACGTCGACGTCGACGCGTTCACGGTCGCCGCCGAGCCGGGCGACGTCTACCTGCTCTGCTCCGACGGCCTGACGGACATGCTCGACGACGGCGGCATCCGCAGCGTCTTCGAGGAGCACCCCGACGATCTCCACGCCGCGGCGAAAGGGCTCGTGAACGCCGCCAACCGCGTGGGCGGTGACGACAACATCACGGTCGTCTGCTTCGCCATGGACGACGACGTGCCCGAGGGCGACACGGTGGTCGGTGTCGACGCGCCGACCGAGGAGGACACGCTGCACGGGACGACCGTGCTCGACGTGCCGACGGCGGTCGAGCCGCCCGAGGAGGACACGCCGCACGGGACGACCGTGCTCGACGTGCCGACGGCGGTCGAGCCGCCCGAGGAGGAGCGCCGCGGCCTCTTCGCCCCCGCCCTGCTCGGCACCGCGGTCGCCGCGATCGGCGTCCTGGTCTGGCTGGTGCTGCGCTGATGGGTGCGCGCAACCGCGAGCTCTGGAACCTGATCGTCGTCGGCCTGCTGATGAGCGCGGGCTTCGCGAGCGTCTACATCGCGCGCCAGGAGCAGATCTCGTCTGGCTCGCT
>DASTZE010000036.1:0-19458 GCA_035764425.1 Gaiellaceae bacterium | reverse complement strand
GCTGCGCGGGCGCAAGACCATTTTCGCTGCTGAAGACACGGTACAGGCGATTTGTCGCCGATGCGGATTCGGGCGCTGAGCGGCGCGAGTTTCCCGCTAGTAGCGGGGTCTTCCGCGAGAATCTTCCCCTTACCTGAGCCTTGCGGGTAGAGTGCTTGGACTGGCCCTGCGGCCAGAACCCCGGCCGAAAGCCCGAAGGCCGCCAACGCGCGTTGGCGCGCGAGGCGATGAGCCTAGGCGAACAGAGTTCCGACTTGCAGGGCCAGCATGTCGTTGGCAGTTCGACAGGAAGCCGTAGGGTGAGGCGCGCGACGCGACTGTCGAGGTGGAGGCTGTAAATGCCGACGCGCGTTCACTTCACCGGAGGGCCATCGATCCTCGTCGAGGAGGACTTTGGACCGAGGCCTGGAGCGTTGTCAGGAGCGGAGTCTCTCGGATGGGCCAGCGTGCTGGAATGTCACCCGAGCCCGGAATGCGCCGGTGTGGTCACACGCCCCTACGAGACGTTCGTATCACCCCGGCTCGACCGTCCTATTGGCGAGCCGGGAAAGGCAGTGCCATGTCCAGCGAGTGTTAGCTCTCGCCGCGGTCGGCGGCGGAGAACGACTGCTCCCAGCCGACGTTGACGAGCATCGCGCCGACCTCGCGAATCGAAAGAGCGATTTCGAGACCGATCTCCCGGATCGCCTCGGTCTCGCGCGCCGTCGACGCACTTGCCTGCAGTTCGTCGAGCAACCGCTCTAGGCGCTCGATCTGCGCGTAGTTCTTCTGCTCCGGGTTGTTAAGTGCCATTGCCGGATAGGTAGACGGGGCGTCGGCTCGCCGCGGGAAGTCGGTTGGCTGCGCCTACTTGTTCAGCCGGCCCGCGCCTTCGCGACACTTCGATTCGCCTAGTCATGAACCTTCTGTCGACGGCTTCCGTCGGCGCCCAAACAGCCGCCTCTTGCCATTGTCCTTTTCCTGCTTCACGAGCCGAGTGCCAATGCTCGCGGTGAGGTCTCTCTGAGAACGCTGATGGGCACTGGCCTCATCTTTGGGGGTTTTCGTGTCTTGAGTCATCTCCGCTCCTTCCGTCCTGATATCGCTGGAGTCCCAGCTGGTGGTCCTGCACATCGGGCAGGTGGGAAGTGCGCCGCTCACGATGATTCCGTAGCCGCATCTAGCGCACCGGAACTCGCCGCTCGAGCGTGGCGAGGTGACGGTCACGGCCTTGGTCATCGTCACGGACTTCCCTTCAAGGCCAGCGGCAGAACATGGACGGCCTCCGGGCCCATGCCTCCCTGCCGTGGCTCGAATCCGACCCGTGTGCCTTCGCACAGTGTCCGGGTGCGCCAGTCGCCGATGATGCTGCCGCGATGGACGAATAGATCCCGGCCGCCCTCATCGGCCGTGATGAAGCCATAGCCGTTTTCCTCGTCGAACCACTTGACCGTCCCACTCGCCAAGAGAGAAGCACCTCCTACCTTCCTTCTCTCTGCGACCACGGGAGCCCAAAGCGAGCTTCCCTCTGCACTCAGGCCAAATGTGACAGTCGAAAAGGGTACGAGCCTCGACGGCTTCCGCGCTAAGCCCAACGCGCCGAACCAGTCTAGCCGCGATCTCCGCAGCCTGGACTGGGCCAGCGTTCCTCACGCCTGAACGCTCACCGCACGACCGCTCGCTGCCACGAGCTGCTACGGAGCCTCCGCGGCCGAAAGCTGTCCCCGAAACCTGTCCCCAGGCTGAGCCCTGACAAGGCGCCACACACAATGTGCTCCGCAGCTCGCTTTTCGAGCGATCTTCGCCCCTTTAGGACGAAGACGACAGAGCCCCTCCTGCACAAGGAGGTGCTCTTCGCTATCAGGTCAGACAACAGAACTAGCGTATTTGCAGGGATTTTCAAGCCCTCTTCCGGACTCGAACCGGAGACCCCCTCCTTACCATTCAGGTTCGCGCTGTCCGCGTTGTCTCGGCGTGTCCCTCTCCGACCCCGGATTCGGCTGGTAGAGCGGAAGAGGGCGGGACGGGACTGGTACGCGTGAGTACAGCGCGGGACGGAGCGGTGTTGTCTGTTTGTTGCCTGCGAGTGTTGTCCAATAAGACGACACTGCGGTCAGCCGCCGTGGCGAAGCGTAGGTGCACGGCAAGCTGGGGTCGGCCTCGGCCCTCCGCCACGCCGCTACCGTGCTTCGGCCGTTCGGCGTGCAGAGGGTGAGCCGGAGCGACTGGGCTTTCAACCCGCGAACGACATTGCATGGAGATTCGGATTGAGCCCGGATGTTTACGGGCTTCCGGCCCAAGGGCAACGCCGCCCAGCTCACGCTGACCGAGTCGATCACGGTCGGGGACATCTCGTTCACAGCGGTGATGAACGGGTCCCGCAGCCCGGCCGGCTTCATCGTGCTGAACGGCACTGTCACCGAACGCTCGTTCGCGGGTGCGCATGTGCATCAGCGAAGCAACTACGTGCGCGGCCCGGCGATGACCGCGTCAGAGTGGATCGGACAGCTCCAGATCGTGCCGGCAAGTGCGTGAGCGGATCACGGAGGCGGCGAGGGGCCGGGCTGGATCCCGGCTCCTCGCCGGCGCGTCCGTGAGCGACTTCTGGGTCTGAGAGCTCGACAAGCGGCTCCATACCCACCGCATACTGAAGGCCGTGCAAATTCGTTCAACAAAAGCCGCGATTTGCGCGGCTTTTTCAGAGCCCTCTGACGGACTCGAACCGTCGACCCCTCCTTACCATTGAGGTCGGGAGGGGGTCTTCCTGTCTCAGTTTTCGCGTAGCCATGACGGTTTGCGTCCGTCGCGGGTAGCCGGGGGACGCCGCGTTCTGCAACGGCGTGCACCCTCGGTGCACCCTCATACGACGTGACATCGCCTCGAGACGACGGTTCGAGTCCGGCTAGTTCCATCCGTTGTAGAAATCACAACGACTCTCCTGCATCCGGGCGGTTTCGCGTGTCCGACCGCTCCGGAAGGAGAGGAGACAGGTACGAAACGCCTCCCAGGAGTCGAAACCGGGTCAGCGCTGGGGCTGCCAGACCTCACCGGTTTTCGAGACTCTCGGCCAACCTCCCGCTTTGCAGGACTTTTGGCCCTGGACGACCCTGCGCGCGCCAGCGCGCGCGCCGGTCCCGCGTGGCCGTTAGGGCTCGACCCAGAAGGCTGCTGCGCATCGATCGAAGCTCGCAGAGCGACTTCAGCGAACTCGCGGCGAAGACGATCGCCGGCGGTGACTCCGGGGATCGCCCTACAGACGATCGCCCGCCGAGGTGCCCTCGCTGTGGCTGAGATCGAACACTGAGCGGCCTGCGATGATCGCGATGTCGTTTCGAGGGCAAATAGAGCGTAGGATGGAGCTACCGGCCCTGCGCACAAATTCTGGCCCGAGCCCGCAACCCACCGACGCGCGAACGCGCGCGAGGCGACGAGCTCCAGGCAAACGGAGTTAGTGCGGGGCCGGAATTTCGCGCGTCCTTCGCGCCCCGAGGACGGCTTGACGACGCTCCCACAGCCACTGCGCCGGCGGGTTACACGAGAGCTCGGCCCGAACTACGGCTCAGCGCAAGTTGGACGGAGGACGCTCCGGCAGGGCGACTGGCTCGGTGTCTCCAACGAGGGCCTTCCTATCTCCGAACTCGGCGGCGGCTGGCGCCTCGCGAGACGCTATCGTTGGAATTGTCACAAATATGCTATGGTCGTTGTGCGCGTAGACCTAGCGCGGAAGCCGCGGAGGCTTCGCACTTCTTCTCCTCGACTGCCACACCAGGCCTTGGTGTCCGGGAGGCCCCGGCGCGCGGGGTTCTCAAAGATCGACAGAGGAGAGTGCTGTGAGCGAGCCGTCTGCACCGCTGCAGAAGTATCCGCACGACAAGCCCGTCGACGCCGAGAAGGTCACCGGAGCAAGCGAGAGTCGAATCGCGGGCCTGACCACGTTGCCCGGCAAGCGGCCGTCGCGACGCTTCTTCGGTTTGCTGCCGGGCCGGCGCAGCGCCTGAACGGTAAGGCGTCGTGTTCAGCTCGAACGTCCAGCCAAGGCGGCGCGTAGCCGCAAAGTCGCCTGCCTGGGCCTGTGACTGTCGCAGGCCGGGCGAACCGCCGAAGGAGAATGCGGGCTACGTGACGCGGTGCCTCGTCTGCGGCGTGGCGCGCCGCAACGGCGCCGTCCCGCACGGCGAGGTGAGCGCGTGACGGTCGAAACCGCACGCCGGCACGGCCAAGCCGACCCGCGTTTCGCGGCCCGCCCGCGACTTCGCCTGATCAGGGGCGGCGACGCGCCTTGGATCGCCGGACTCGAGAAGGTGGTTCACGGGCCGCGTGGGCTCACCCTTACCGAGGCACAGGACGCCGGCGTCAGCGTGTGGGAGAACGAGGGCGGACGGTCCGCGACGGGCGACGTGGAAGTCGCGGAGGCTCCGCCGGCGCTGGATTGGTACGCATTCTGTCAGTCGTTTTTTCCAGGGCGTCGGCGCCACGACCTCGAAGCCGTGAAGGCCTACGCGGCCTATAGAGCCACCGGCCTCGTTCGGCCGGTAGTGGCCGCAATTCCGTAGGAGCGGACATACCGAGGTTCAGGTTGCATCTCTCGCGGCAGTCTCAGGCTTGCACGCGGGCTCCCAGAACATCGCCGCGCGAAACGAGCACCAGTCAGCGACCGCTGAGAAGAACTGTTCAAAGGAGGCTTTCATGAATCTGCAGCCGCTTGGTGACCGCTTGATCGTCGAGGTCCTCGAGGAAGAGGAGTCGACGGAAAGCGGGATCGTCCTGCCGGACACGGCGAAGGAGAAGCCGCAGCGGGGGCGCGTGCTGGCGGTCGGCCCGGGCGCGCGGGACGAGGACGGGAAGCGCATCGCAATGGACGTCGTCGAGGGAGACGAGGTCATCTTCTCCAAGTACGGCGGCACCGCGATCAAGCTTGGCGCCGACGAGATCCTGATTTTGCGCGAGTCCGACGTGCTGGCGAAAGTCACGCCGCGACCGAGCATCAGCACGGGCAAGCTCGCCGGCGCCACCGCCTAAGCAGCAACGCCAGGAAGGAGTTAGCTATGTCTCACAAGGAGCTGAAGTTCAATGAGGACGCCCGCCGCTCGCTTGAGCGCGGCGTGAATGTCGTCGCCGAGGCGGTCAAGGTGACGCTTGGCCCGAAGGGCCGCTACGTCGTGCTCGACAAAAGATACGGCGCGCCGACGATCACGAACGATGGCGTCACCATCGCCCGCGAGATCGAGCTGGAGGACGTGTTCGAGAACCAGGGCGCGCAGCTCGTGCGCGAGGTGGCGACGGCGACGAACGACATCGCCGGCGACGGCACCACGACGGCGACGGTGCTCGCGCAGGCGATCGTCCGCGAAGGACTCAAGAACGTCGCCGCGGGGGCGAACCCGATGGCGCTCAAGCGCGGCATCGAGACGGCGGTCGAGCAGGTCGTCGAGAACCTGAAATCGCAGTCGAAGGACATCGACGGCCGGGAGGACGTCGCCCGGGTCGCGACCATCTCGTCGCGTGAGCGTGAGATCGGCGACGTGATCGCCGACGCGATCGACAAGGTCGGCAAGGACGGCGTCGTGAACGTCGAGGAGGGCCAGACCCTGGGTCTCGAGCTCGAGTTCACCGAGGGCATGCAGTTCGACAAGGGCTACCTATCCCCGTACATGGTCACCGACGCCGAGCGCATGGAGGCAGTCCTCGACGATCCGTACATCCTCGTCGCCAACCAGAAGATCGGGGCGGTCAAGGATCTGCTGCCGGTGCTCGAGCAGGTGATCCAGGCCGGCAAGCCGTTGCTCATCGTCAGCGAGGACGTCGAGGGCGAGTCGCTCGCGACGATCGTCGTCAACAAGCTGCGCGGCACCTTCCAGGCGGTCGCCGTCAAGGCGCCGGGCTTCGGTGACCGCCGCAAGCGCATGCTCGAGGACATCGCCATCCTCACGGGGGCCGAGGTGATTACCGAGGAGATGGGCCTCAAGCTCGAGAACACGAAGCTCTCGCAGCTCGGTCACGCCCGCCGGGTGGTCGTCGACAAGGACTCCACGACGTTGATCGACGGCGCCGGTGCCGACGAGGCGATCAAGGGCCGGATCAAGCAGCTGAAGTCCGAGATCGAGACCACCGACTCCGACTTCGACCGCGAGAAGCTCCAGGAGCGCCTCGCGAAGTTGTCCGGCGGTGTCGCGGTCGTCAAGGTCGGTGCTTCGACCGAGACGGAGATGAAGGAGAAGAAGCACCGCGTCGAGGATGCGCTCCAGGCCACCCGCGCGGCGCTCGAGGAGGGCATCGTCCCGGGCGGCGGCGTCGCGCTCCTCAACGCCGCGAAGGCGATCAAGGTCGACGGCTTCAGCGATCCAGACGAGCGGACGGGCGCGCAGATCATCCTCCGCGCACTCGAGGAACCACTCCGCCAACTCGCCGACAACGCCGGCCTCGAGGGCTCAGTCGTCGTGAACAAGGTCCGCAAGTCCGCCAAGGGTCAAGGCCTCAACGTCGACACGAACGAGGTCGAGGACCTCGTCAAGGCCGGGATCATCGACCCGACCATGGTCACCCGCTCGGCGCTGCAGAACGCCGCCTCGATCGCGAAGAACATCCTCATGACCGAGGCGATCGTCGCCGAGCCGCCGGAGAAGGCCGCAGCCGCCATGGCGGGCGGCATGGGCGGCATGGGCGACATGGGCGGGATGATGTAAGACAGCAACAAGCCCGCTGAACGTGATGCATCGCAGAGGGCCGACCGGAGGAGGTCGGCCCTCGACGCAGGTCAGCGTCCAGGCCCACGAAGGAGTAGCCGGGGTTGCCGTCGGCAAGCCGAACGCGGCAGGGCCCTACTGCTAACCGACAACGCCAGCAACCTACCTCTCGCTCACGCTCTGCGCTGACGGTCGCAACCACCGCGTCGGCAACGGATGCCCGGCAAATTGTGCGGCTCCGTCAGCGGCGCCGGCTGGAAGTTCCAGGGACAGAGCGGCACCAAATACAACGTGAGCGCGCTACCGGCGAGATCGTGCGCAGTCGCGATGAAGTCGGTCAGCGCACTCACGAAGCAGAAGCCACGCCCAGGTGCCGTCGGCCCGCACACCGTTGTCGGGCCGAGCAGTTTCCGCTGCATGATCAGCCTCCCGCCTGCGCACGCTGGCTTCTGCGGCGGAAGCAACGGAGCGGGGTTCTTCTGGGCCCCTCGGCTCAAGAACCAAGCCGAAACACCCGAGCTCTCATCGCCAACAAGCCGCTCGCGAGGAGCGTCGGACGACCTCATAAGTGACGGGCGCCGTGCCTTCCCGTTAGGCCGCGCGGGAGGCACTCCGTCAGAGGGCAGACCACCGATGTCTCAACAATCTCAGTCAAGCCAGCGTATGCGGAGGTCGCTATGAGCTTGCCTGCCTATGCAACGAGCAGGGGCCCGCTCCACGGCCCCTGCTCGTTGCATCAGGCTGCGAGACGCTTACGCGACTGCGATGCCGTTCTTCTGCGCGATGATCTCGCCGAACGTGATCGTCGGCGGGTTGGGAAGGACTGACTCGAGCTTCTCGTCACGCACCCAGCCGGCGACGAGCTGTGTCGCCTCGTCGGCGTGGGATGAGTTGTCGAAGAGGCTGAATGAGCTCATGACGCCGTTGCCGGCCTCGAACAGGTAGTAGCCCTTGAACCCGGGCACCTTGCTCAGACGGGGGATGAGCGTCTCGTTGACCTTCGTCTTCAACTCGCCGGTGCGACTGACGTCGACACCTTCGTACCGTCTCACTGTGGCATGCATGTGCTGCTCCTCACTTCTTGACAAGGCTGAGAGCGACTCCGACACGCTCTCGTTGGGCACTCAGGCCAGGTGTGACAGTCGAAGGGGAACTTCGGAGTCCCCGTCGGCTTCCGCGCTAAGCCTCAACGCCTCGGAATACTAGCATGATTTTCTCAGACGTGTTTTTCACTTAATTTATCCAGGATTTTCTTCATTTTTTCAGTCACTTTTTGATCCAAGAGAAGAAATCTCTGATATCATCACTCGAGCGCTTTGCTGACCGGTGCCCCCAGCGAGGGCTGACCCAGGGCCCGCGGCGACGGCCCCCAGCCCTCCGGTGCTCCTCCCGGCCGGGGATCTCCTGAACGGGCGACTGCCTGATCACGGCGAGCTAACGACGTGGCGGAAGAGCGAGGAAACTCGGCGCGGCCCCAGCCACATCAAGGCGCCCCGGCCGTGCGATTTCCAGATCGTTGTGCGAAACGTCGCGGCCTCCACGGTCGACTCCGCCAGCCTCTCGATCGCTCCGATCAACGAAGCAACCGGCAAGCAGATCGCGTTCACGACGACTTGGGGCGACCTCGTCCGAACACTGGACCGGGTGTAAGCGCCGCTCCACTCCTCGCACCCGGCGATGCCGTGGCCATGAGCGTGCGCTTCGTCGCACCGGCTCTCACCCACGGGCTCGTCGCACTGACATATTCCTTGACCGCCCTGACCACTCCACAGGGGCAGCCGGGCGGATTCGCGACCGCACAGCCCGCCATCGCTCCCCGCCAGATCGGCCTCGGGGATTGTCAATCCCCTGCTGTTCGATTCCGGTGTAGCTGAGACGATGCGGTGGCCATGGGACCACGTCCTCCTCAGTCGCGGCCATCGCGCTCGCTCTGGAACTGCCGCCCGGGAACGCCGCTACCTAGGCTCTTCCTTTACTTCGAGGCAGCGCTGGCGCGCTTGATGACAAGGTCGATCGGGTAGAGGTAGCCGCCACGGTTGTAGGGGGTGCGGCGCAGCTGTCGGCTGATGGTGTCGGCGTCGCAGCGGCTGTGTCCTCCTGCTGAGGCGACGGCGTAGTCGACGTGGACGGCCATGTCGTTCATGAAGCCGAGCACGCTGCGGCTGGCGGTCCTGGCGACCTGAAGCGACCCGGAATCGAGCGACCCAAGCGCATCGGGTGGCAGTCCCTCGGAGCGGAGCGCTGCCGCGATGACCTCGGCCAGGTAGGGGCCGAGCGGGCGCAGCTCGGCTGCGCGGACGTCGGGGACGAAGATGGAGAAGAGTGTGCCCGCGTGCGTGAGCAGCAGGCACTTGCGCCGCCCGAGCCAGAGCAGGTTCGCGTACCAGTCGTCGTCGTCGTCGTCGTCGTCGTCGCCGCCGCCGGCCGGCAGCTCGACCACGGAAACCGACCGCCCCAGCAGGGCGAGCATTCGCCGTGTGCAGCGCACGACCACTGACTCGACCCTAATGGGGGTGATGGCAATGTCGCAGCAGGGGCAGGTGTTTCCGCTCAGGCCCGGAAGAGGGGGCTCCTGGGCCTATCGGTACCGGCTCGGGGGTCGCGGTGCGCGGCGCATCCAGCGCGGCGGCTTCCTTTCCAAGGAGGCGGCGGCCGAAGCGCTGGAGCGGGCGCTCGAGCGGCTGCGCCGCGAGCGGGGGCTTGCCGAGGCGCCGACGCTCGCCGAGTTGGTCGATGTCTATCTGGCGCAGCACGACGGCGAGCCGGAGACGACCGAGAAGCTGCGCTGGCTGCTCGCAAAGTCGGTGCGGGTGTTTGGGGATGAACGGATCAGCAGGCTGCGCTCGCCGGCGATCGCCGCCTGGCGGATGACGATCCCCGCCGGCCACCGCTTCGAGGCAACCCAAGCCCTGCGCCAAGTGCTCGGCCGTGCCGTCGACTGGGGCATGCTCGACGTGAACCCGGCCAAGCTCGGCGTCGAGAATCCGCAACGCCGCTACACCGAGAAGCGCCCCTTCGAGAGCTGGGACGAGCTGCGAGCGCTCGCGAACGCACTCGGGTCGCGCTACGGGCCGCTGGTGATCTTCGCGGCGGCGACCGGACTGCGGCCGGGAGAGTGGCTCGCGCTCGAGCAGCGCGACGTCGACCGGGACGCGCACGTGCTCTACGTGCGCCGCTCGTTCCGAAACGGTCGCGTCAAGCCACCGAAGACGAAGGCCAGCCTGCGCGCCGTGCCGCTGCAGTGGGTCGCGCTCGACGCGCTCAACGAATTTCCGGCAGCTCCCAACTCGCGCCTCGTCTTCCCGTCACCGGCAGGCGGCTACTTCGACCTGCACAACTTCCGCAACCGCCACTGGCAGCCCGCTCAGCGCGCCGCGGGCATCGAGCCGCTGCGCCGCGTCTACGACCTGCGCCACACCTTCGCGACCTTCGCACTGCGCGCCGGCGTCTCGACCTTCGACCTCTCCCGCTACATGGGAACCAGCCTCGCGATGATCGACCGCCACTACGGCCACCTCGCCCGCGACGGCCGCGAGCACGCGATCAGCCTGCTCGATACATTCGCGCAGACGCGCCAGCCGGCCGACGTCCACGCGGTGGACGCCGCGTGGACACCAGGCCCACATTCCGCCGCCCAGAGCGGCAACGGAAACGGCCGCTGAGCGGGCAAAACAAAAAGCCCTCTGACGGACTCGAACCGTCGACCCCCTCCTTACCATCCGCGCAAGAAGAAGGAGTCGCCCGGACGGTTGACCCGCGGTGGACGCGCATGCCCGGGGTGGTGTTCCCTCAGTGTTCCCTCGCCTCCGCACGTGATCTGGCGACAGACAGATTTCCGCGGTCGCCGACGATCCTCTCGGCGCGTCAGAGGGCGTTGAAAGACAGTCGATCGATCGACTGCGACAAATCCGCAGAGAATCGTTCGTCTGCACGAGGCGAAGCGCTCGAGACCTTTCTACGGTCGATCCAACCACTCAAACTTCCGGCGGGAGGTCGCTGATGGGCACGATCACCACAACCGACGGCGTCGAGATCTTCTTCAAGGACTGGGGCTCTGGCCAGCCGATCGTCTTCAGCCACGGATGGCCGCTTTGCAGTGACGACTGGGACAACCAGATGCTGTTCTTCCTCGGCCACGGATACCGCGTCATCGCCCACGACCGACGCGGTCACGGGCGGTCCAGCCAGGTCGGCGACGGCCACGACATGGACCACTACGCCGACGATCTAGCGGCCCTGACCGAGCACCTCGATCTGCGCGACGCCATCCACGTCGGGCACTCCACCGGCGGCGGCGAGGTCGTCCGCTACATCGCGCGGCACGGCGAGAGCCGCGTCGCCAGAGCCGTGCTGATCAGCTCGGTGCCACCGCTCATGGTCAAGACCGACGCCAACCCGGGCGGGCTGCCCAAGAGCGTCTTCGACGGCTTCCAGGCGCGAGTCGCCGCCAACCGGTCGATCTTCTATCGCGACCTCGCCTCGGGCCCCTTCTACGGCTTCAACCGCCCCGGCGTCGAGCCGTCGGAACCGATCATCCAGAACTGGTGCCGCCAGGGCATGACCGGCGCAGCGAAGGCCCACTATGACGGCATCGTCGCGTTCTCGCAGACGGATTTCACCGAGGACCTCAAGCAGATCACTGTGCCGGTCCTCGTCATGCACGGCGACGACGATCAGATCGTCCCGTACGCGGACTCCGGGCCGCTGTCCGCGAGGCTCGTACAGAACGGGACGCTCAAGACCTACAAGGGATTCCCGCACGGGATGCCGACGACGCAGGCCGACACCATCAACGCCGACCTGCTGGCGTGGCTGCAGTCCGGACCGAACGGCCGGCGCGAGGTCGCAGCCGAAGCCGTCGCCGCGCGGGCGTAGATCGCAGGCCCGTCATTCACGGGCGGTCACGGGTGGGCGGCGCGGGGTGCGCAGTCGATCTGCTGTCTCCCCGGCAGCGTCGTCGCGGAGCACGACACGCGCCGCGTACCCACCCTGCACCGCCGCGGGCGCCAAGCGTCTCGTGCGGCTCTGACCTGCCCAGCACAGAAAGGACAGTGACATGCCGCACCAGCCAGAGAGAACGAAGCCGTCGCTGAGCCTCCGCCTCGCGGCAGAGGCACTCGGGACCTTCCTCTTCTTGTTCTTCGGCTTCAACGCAATAGCGGTCGCCAGCGATCTCGGCGGCGGCTCGATCAGCACGCTCGGAGTCGCGTTCGCGTTTGGCCTCGGGCTCGCGATGGCAATCGCCGGTCTCGGGCACATCTCGGGCGGCCATTTCAATCCTGCCGTCTCGCTTGGCCTCGCGGTCGGTCGGAGGTTCCCGCCACGCGAGGTGATCTCCTACTGGATGGCGCAGCTCGCCGGCGCCGTCGTCGCCGTCTTGGCGATCGCCGCGGTCTATTCGGGACACGCACTCGATGCCCTCACCACCGCGCCGGCCGCACGGATCTCCGACGGAGGCGCGTTCCTCCTGGAGGGTGTCGTGACCGCGTTGTTCGTGGTCGTGATCACGACGGTGGCAACCGATGACCGAGCACCGTGGAAGGGCGTCATGGCGCCACTCGTGATCGGCCTCTTCATCTTCACCGCAGCCGACGCGGTTGGGCCCGCTTCAGGTGGCTCGTTCAACCCCGCGAGGTCCCTGGCTCCGGCGATCTTCAGCGCGAACTTCGGCCCGATCTGGATCTACTTGCTCGCGCCCCTCCTCGGCGGCGCCGTCGGCGGGGCCGTCAGCGTCGTTTTCGGGCGCTCACCCGTCCACGAACCGACATCGATCCGCCCGACCGGCGGCGTCGCCCAAACTCCGGCGCAGCAGTTGTTGCATCCCCGATGAGGGACACGGGGCCGGGCCAGCGGGCGGCGCTTCCCTTCTCTTGAGAGGCCTTTTCGTTCGTGCCGGTTTCGATGCAGACTGTTCCGGTGGTGGGGATGATCCGCCGACCGATACCGAGTTCAGCGAGCTTCTGGCTTCAGCGGTTGAGGACCCCGAGGTCCGCGAGGCGGTACGACGGCTCGCCGAGGAGCAGGCGGCGCTGCGTCGCGTGGCCACACTCGTAGCCGAGAATCCAGAGTCCGCCGAGCTCTTCTCGGCGGTCACCCGTGAGGTTGCCCGCGTGCTCGACGTGCGGGGCGTGATCGTGGACTGTTTCGAGCCAGACGGCTCGCAGGTCACGGTCGGGAGCGCGTACGACCTCGAATTGGCGGGCGCCGATGCCTTCCTCGGCGTCGGTGTTCGGCTGCCGCTCCATCCGAGCGCGCTGATAAAGATCGCAAGCACGACCCCGAGACCGGCGAGCCGCTCGCCGCGCACGCTCCGTAGGAAGAAGGCAATCCCAAGCGGAATCGCCGTCAGCGCGTCGCCAAAGTTGTGGATTAGATCCGCAAGCAGCGCCACGCTCAGCGTGCGCGAGTAGATGAACGCCTGCGCCAGCGCCGTGATGCTGAGAATCGCGAGGCTCCAGGACACAGCGCGGATCCCGGCGCGCGAGCGCAGGATTGAGCGATCCACGAGGCCATGCGAATGGTCGTGCGCGTCTCCATCGTCCTCGTGGTCGCGATGAGCAACCGGGGCGCTTACGGACTCCTCGAGTGCGTGGGCGTGCGACCTTGGTGCGACCTCGACCCAGACCGTCACTGCGCAAGGGCGAGGTAGGTACTGCGGTTCGCCGTTGCGCTAGAGCCCGGCTAGGCGTCCTCAGTGGTCGGTGCGACGCCATTCGAGTTAGCCGCGGCGTAGGCGTGAACGGCCTTGGTCAGCTCGAGGATCTGCTTTGACAGCTCGAGGAGTTGGATGTTCTGTCGGTCCTCCTCTTGCACCGTCTGCCATTGCTGGTCGGCGATCACCTGTCGTTTCGCGTCGGCGCGGTTCTGGCTGATCATCACGAAGGTCGAGAGGAAGATGGCCTCCAGCGAGACGATCATCGTCAGCAGGCCGTACGGGTAGCCCTCGACGCCGAGACCGATCCAGAGTCCGAACCAGACGATGTGGATGTAGACGAACCACATCGATCCGGCGAAGGCCGTGATCCGGTCGGCGATCCGGTTCTGGACGCTGGCAGCGCGCTCCTCGGCTTGCTTCATGACGGCCGGGTTCGGCTCGAGCCTGAGGCGCGACTCCAGATCGGTCTTGAGCGTGGCCGCGTCCATGCCTAGCGCGCCACCGCCGGTGTGTGGGCGAACGGACGGTTGTAGATGCGCTCGGTAAACATGGCTCAACGGTCGCAGTACGCGACGGCGTGGGCATCGGCGTCCAAACCGACTTGCTGCGCGAAAATGCGCATCTGACGAGATGAGGGCGGCACGAGCTGGTCGACCCGTGCCGCCCTGCGACTCAGTACGCGACGAGGATGTGATCCTTGACGTTCGTGACGCCGGGAGCGGCCCAGGCGGCATCAACCGCTTCGTCGTGGTCGGCCCACGAGCTCACGGTGCCGCTGAGTGTGACGGTGCCGTTCGAGCTGTCGACCGAGAGGCTGCCAGCGTCGAGCTTGGCGTTGCGCTCCATCGCCTTCTTGATGTCGTGCTGCACGTCGCCGGCGGTCGGCGCCGGCGGGACGAGGTCGATCTCGTCGTGGACCGACATGACGCCCAGGACGTTCGTTGCGAGGAACTCCGCCTCGTCCCGCTGGTACTGCCAGTTGGCAGTTCCGGTGAGCGTCACCGTGCCGTCGTCAACCTTGGCGTCGATCGTTCGCGGCACGAGGCTGTCCAGCATCAGCGCCTGCAGCACGGCCCCGCGCAGCTCGGCGTCATCGCGGCGATCCTGGTTCATGATGCGGACCTCGAGGTCGTTCTTGACGCTCTTGACGCCGTAGACACGCTCGGCATCCTGCGTTGCCTCGCGCTTCTGCCTGAAGCTGCCGACCGTTCCGCGCAGCGTCACTGCGCCGTCGTCCGCCGTGACCGCGATCGCGGTGCTGTCGACCTTCGGGTCCCAGTAGAGCTCGTCGCCAACCGAGAGCTCCAGATCGTCGTTCGACATTTCGACTCCCTTCATCTGTCCGGCCGAGAGCTCCGTGCCCTCGAATCACCGGTGAAGGTGATGATCCGGCCGCCACGGACTAGCGGCATCCGTGCAACCTCCGAACGGCTGCGGAAACGGCGCCGCGTGCCGGCTAGGCAGGCGCGCGGGCGAAAGCGGCGTCCTGCGGCGCTACGCGTCCCACGTTCACGAGCACCAGAGCGACCAGGGCGCCGAAGAGGAAGCCGCCGACGTGGGCGAAGAACGCCACGCCGCCGCCGTTCGCGGTTGCTCCAAAGATCCCGAAGTTCGCCTCGAAGAGCTGGTAGAGGAACCAGAAGCCGAGGAAGAACCAGGCCGAGACACGCACTGGGAACACGACGACCAGTCCGAAGACGGTGGAGTCCGGGTAAAGGACGAAGTACGCCCCGAGCACGGCCGCGATCGCGCCGCTTGCGCCGAGGTTCGGGATCCGGCCATCGGCAACGGAGCCGAAGGCCAGCGTCATCAGCGTCTGCGTCATCATCGCCACGAAGCCGCCGGCGAAATAGAACGCCAGGTAACGGAGGTGACCGAACGCATCCTCAACGTTCTTCCCGAAGACCGCCAGGAAGAGCATGTTGCCGAGGATGTGATCCCAGCTCCCGTGCAGGAACATCGCGGTGATCCAGCTCACGCCCCACGACTCGGGTGCATGGCATGAGTTGTTAACCGAGCAGGGGTAGAACGAAGCGTGGAAGACGGCCGAGTTCAGGTGCGGCAGCTCGTAGAAGAGCCAGACCGCGAAGCAGGCGACGATGATCGCCCAGTTGACGAACGGGAAACGCCGGGCAGGTAGGCCGTCGGACAGCGGCAGCATGCGCCCAGCCTGGCCTCGCCGTTGCGCATCTGCATCGGCGAGATCGCCGATCCCCTGCGGCGTTCAGGCAGTCAGCGGTCGGCGGCGGAGACGGCGCCGTTTCCCGCGCCGGCTTCGGACGGCGGCTCGTGATCGAGTACGAGGACGTCGATCAGGGTCGCGACAGCCGAGGTAACGGGGATGGCCAGGATCACCGCAAAGCCTCCGAACAGCAGGCCGACGACGGACACCGAGACGAGAGTCACGAGCGGCGACAGCCCGACGGATTTGCCCATCAGATGCGGGTTCACCACGTAGCTCTGGAACTCGCGGACGACAACGACGACCAGCAGGCCCAACACGGCCACGTGGACCGATTGGGACAGACCAACGACGACCACGACGATCGCCCCGATCAGCGGCCCGACCACGGGCACGATCTCGACCAGTCCGACGAACCCGCCGAGGAGCAGCGAGTAGTGCAGCCCGATCAGGAAGAAGCCGACCGAGAGCACCGCTCCGACGATCACGACCATCAGGAACTTCAGCCGGGTGTACGAGCCGAGCCGGCTGTCGATGGCCAGGTACGTCTGCCGGGCCTTGTCGCGCTTCGAGCGAGGGGCGAGCGCCGAGAGGAGCTCGATCATCCGGTCACGCTCCGAGATCCAGTACCAGGTCGCGGCTAGCGTGAACAGCACCCCGACGACAGCAGTTGTCGCTTTCCGGCCGTAGGAAGCAACCGGGTGGAGCAGGTTCGAGCCGTGGGGAAGCTGACGGAGCTGATGGTTGACCCAGGCGAGGGCGTCGTGCTCGATCCCCGTGGAGCCCTGAGTGGCCGCACCGGTGCTTCCGGGCTGGCCGAGGGCATGTCCGAGCTGATGGAGGGCCGGGGGCACAGCCAGCCAGAAGAACAGTCCGAAGACTCCGAGCGTTCCAAGGAAGAAGACCAGGATCGCGAGCGGCTCCGGCACTCGGCGGCGGGTGAGCCATTCGACGCCTGGCCGGATGGCGGCCGCGAAGGTGAGCGCGAGCACCAGCAGGATGATGATGCTCCTCACCTTCCACAGGCCGAAGGCGATCGCCACGACGACAACGGCGGCGGCCGTCGCCTTGGCGGCCGTTCGCGTTACGTCCCCGCCTGAGCCGGCGGCCGGCGCAGAGTCGCGCTTCCGACGCTCCTTACCAGCGTCGACGACCACGCTACGCGGTACCCGGACTGGGCGGCATGCATCGTACGGTGCCCCTCGCACCGCGCGCGTCGCATCGGCGAGCTCGCTGACCGCTTGCGAAAAGCGTGCAGCGCCGGTGTCTACCGCTTGTGACTCCCCGGGGAGCGGAGTAGGGTCGCCGAGTCTCCCTTCCCTGAAACGAGGGCGAAGCCTCCTCTCGACTCAGAAAGGAGACCATCATGAGTGATGGCTCAGCGGGGACAGTGGTTCTCGTGCACGGCGGATTCGTCGACGGCTCCGGCTGGCAGGGCGTCTACCACTAGCTGAGGGAGGACGGCTACACCGTCGCCGTCGTCCAGAATCCGACCCTCTCGTCGAGGCGACCAGGCGTGTCATCGATGCCCAGGGCGAGCCCGTGATTCTTGGCGGTCACTCGTACGGCGGAGCGGTAATCACCGAGGCGGGTACCGATTCGAACGTGAAGGCGCTGGTCTACATCGCAGGCTTCATGCCGGATGCCGGCGAGTCGGTGCAGACGCTAATCGCCGAGCTGCCGCCGGAAACCCGGGCCGCCGATTCTGCCGCCAAGGACGGCTTTCTGCTGCTCGACCGGGCCCAGGTTCCACGCAGCGTTTGCCGGCGATGTGGACGACGACCTCGCCGAGTTCATGGCCGACTAACGGTCCCCTGGGGACTCGAGGCCGCAGGCGGAACGATCAGCGAGCCCGCCTGGCGAAGCAAGCCGAGCTGGTACCTGGTCACGACCGATGACCGGATGATCCCCCCACCGCTCCAGCGCGAGATGTCCGAGCGCGCCGGGGCCACCGTTGTCGAGACTCCGGGCAGCCACTTGATCTATGTGTCGCAGCCGGGCGTTGTGGCCGACCTCATCGAACGGGCTGCTCCCGAAGTGGGATCAGCGCCAATGGCCTAGAGCCAAGCTCGTCCGGGAGGCAGGACTGGGTTTCCGCGAACCGAACGGCGTTGTGTGTTCGGGCGGCTGACACGCTTCGCCGGTGTCGCTGACGATGGGACTCTCGAGCTGTACCTCCGGCTCGTCGACGAGCGGGTGTTACCGGTCGTGCGGGCGATTCCCGGATTCAGGGGCTACTTCGCCCTGAGCGACGGCGAGCGGGGGGAGGTGCTGGTGCTGACGCTGTGGGCAAGCGAGCAGCAGATGGGGGCAAGCGAAGAGACAACCGTCAAGCTGCGCAGCCAGGCCGCAGACAAGGTCGGTGCGACCGTGGTGTCGGTGGAGCGGTTCCGTGTCGCCATCAGCGAGCTCGACGTCGCATCCGGGTAGACGAACGATCCGGCCGCTGCAGAATGCGGCGGCCGGATCGTCATGAGCGGTTCGGTCAACGAACGGTGAAGACGCCCTTCATCCCCGCCTCGGCGTGCCCTGGCACGGTGCAGAGGTAGGCGTACTTGCCCTTCTTCTTGAAGGTGACCACGAGCTTCGCGGTCTTGCCGGGCTGGAGCAGCGGCGTCTGCTTGCCGCCGATCCGGAAGTCGTGCTGGACGTGCCCGACGTTCTTGAAGACGAAGGTGACCTTGCCGGGCTTCGCGGCCGACTTGGTCGAGAGCCGGAAGAAGAACTCCCCGCCCTTGACCTGGACCGAGACGCCGCTGGCGGTCGCCGAGGATCCTGCGCTGCCGCTCGACGCGGGGGGAGTCGAAGGCGCGGTCTGCGTCTTCGCCCCGCCGGCGGGTGCGTCCAGCGAGTAGGCGACGATCTCGTTCAGCGGCTTCTTGATCGCGGGCGAGGAAGCCCCGGCGCCGATGATCAGCATGTCCTTTGTGACGGCAGGGAACGAGTTGATGCCCGCCGGGCCCGTCGTCGTCCAGAGCGCCTTGCCGGTGTTCGCGTCGAAGGCGTAGATCTTGCCAGCGAGCGTCGCAGTGAAGACGACGTCGTTAGCGACGGTTGCGGCACCGTAGGCCGGGCTCGGCAGGTGGTTCTGCCAGACGATCTTGCCCGTTGCCGAGTCGATTGCCCCGAGGCCGCCGGTTCCGCCGTTGAGGCCCCCCGCGCTCTTGATCCCCGTGGCCGTCGCGTCGAAGCACAGGTCGACCCAGGGGACGTAGACGAGGTTGCCGCTCGCGGCCATGGGTGTCTCGACGCCGCCGAGGAACCCGGGCTCGTAGCAGACCGCCTTCTTCAGCGGGAACGGGCCGCTGTCGAACTTGTGAACGCCGACGTTGCGCGTCCAGAGCCGCTTGCCGTTGTCGGCGCGGAAGGCGACGACCTTGCCCGACTTGCCGGCTCCGATCACCGTCTCGGTCTGCGTGCCGTCGATCATCTGAGACCGGACGATCGGCGCGACCTGGAAGTCGTAGTCGCGGAAGTCGTGCGGGGTGACCTGCTGGAACCAGTCGATCTTTCCGGAGGCCCCGTCCAGCGCGACGAGCGAGTCGGTGTAGAGGTCCGGCCCCGGGTGGCTCGAGCCGTTCGGGAACTTGGGCGTGCCGGGGTACGGCGCCGGGTTGGCGACGCCCATGAAGACACGGCCGCTGTCGTCGACCGAGGGCGGGTACCAGAGGCCGCCCCCGCTGTTCACCTCCGGGTGGCCGAAGAGCTTGTAGCCGCCCTTGATCGTGTTGAACTTCCAGATCGTCTCGCCGCTCTTAGCGCTCAGCGAGTAGACGATCCCGAGTGCGCCGGGGTGGTAGAAGTTCGTTGCGCTGCCGGGGATGGTCGAGATCAGCACCTTGTTGTCGTACAGCTGCGGTGCCATGTCGATGCCCTCGTTCTTGTTGTCGGTCAACTTGTGCTTCCAGAGCTGCTTGCCCGTCTTCGGGTCGAGCGCGAAGGCCGAGGCCTCGGTGGCG
>DASTZE010000035.1:0-12497 GCA_035764425.1 Gaiellaceae bacterium | reverse complement strand
AAGCTCGCGTGACTCGCCCCACGGCTCCAGCACGCCGAGGTCGGTGATCACGACGCGGACGCGGTCGCCGCGGCTGGAGAGAAAGTCGAGGCGCTCCACGAATGCGCGCGGTGACTGGCGCAGCATCACGACGACGTCGCGCACCTGGGTGGCGATCTCGGGCGCCCCACCGGCGCCCGGCAGCCTCACCTTCGGTGCGTCGTAGGGGCCGATCACCGTGCTGTTCAGGTTGCCGTGCCGGTCGATTTGCGCGGCGCCGAGGAAACCGACGTCCACGCGTCCGCCCTGGAGCCAGTAGGCGAACATCTCCGGAACGGAGACGACGGCGTCCGCCGTGTCCGCCAGCTCGCCGTCGCCGATCGACAGGGGCAGCCGGTTCGGCTTCGCACCGATCGTGCCGCTCTCGTAGATGAGCACGCAGTCCGGTGCGTGAGTGGCGCGTGCGAGGTTCGCCGCGAGGCTCGGCAGGCCGATGCCGACGAAGCACACCGTGCCGTTCTCGAGCCGGCGAGCTCCCTCGACCGCCATCATCTCGCCTGCCGTCCAGGCCGGCTCGCTCATGCCGCTTCGGGCTCCTCGGCGAGGCTGCGGCGGTACTCGTCTGTGTCACGGGTCCCCCGTACGTGCCGGTCGATCCAGGCAGCGAAGCGCTCCCGGTCGCGGCTGATCGCGTCCCACGCGACGTAGAAGCCGTTGTCGCGGTCGTAGTATCCGTGCGCGTACGACGGGTGCGCGCCGCCGGGAACGAGGCACACGGCGTCGACGACCCAGCCGGGGATGACAAGGCCCCCGGGGCGCGGCTCCAGCTCCTCCACGACCTCCTCCACGGTAACGATCGACCGGGCGGACGCCAGCACGACCTCCTTCTGGACGCCCACGATCCCCCAGAGCTGGACGTTGCCGCGCCGGTCGGCCCGCTGTGCGTGGACGATGCCGACATCCGGCCGGTGCGCGCGGACGGCGGTCAGCTCCTCACCGGTGAACGGGCACCTGATCGCCGCAAGCTGCGTGTGCGAGGCCAGATCGGTGCCCGTATACCCGCGGAGCGTGCCGAACGGGAGGTTGGCGGCGCCGGCTGCGTACGCCACCGCCATGCCCGCGTGCGAGTGCTCGACCAGCTCGAGCGGCCGCGGCCAGCCGTGCTCGACCGCATCGCGGAGGCGATGCAGCGAGCCCACCCCAGGGTTGCCGCCCCACGAGAAGACGAGGCGCCGCGCACAGCCCGCGCCGATCAGCTGGTCGAAGATCACGTCCGGCGTCATCCGCACGAGCGTGAGCTCGTTCCGGCGCTGCCTGATCAATTCATGGCCGGCCGCGTGGGGAATGAGGTGGGTGAACCCCTCGGCCGCCACGGTGTCGCCGTCCGAGACGAGCGCCTCGACGGCGTCGGCCAGCGGCTGGATCAGCGCCATCGTCGTCACGCTAACTAACCGTCCTCGAGGCCGATCTTCCACCTGCGCGTGGCGAGGACGCCTGGCGGCAGCTCGGCGAGGGTGATCACCACGAGCAGCACCAGTACCAGCGACCAGCGGCCGGAGACGTCGTGGGCGAGTCCGAGAAGCGATGGGCCGAGGGACGCGATCAGGTAGCCGACGGACAGCGTCATCGCCGTGAGCGACGCGACCGCGTACGCACCGCGCCCACGAAGGACGGGCAGGACGAGCCCGAGGCCGAAGCAGCCGCCCTGGGCGACGCCGACGAGGCACATCCAGGCCGCCGCCGCGCCCGGGGCGGCGAGGAGCCCGACGAGACCGACGACCGCCGTCGCGACCAGCACGACGAGGATCGCCGTCTGGCTGTCGCGGCGGCCGGCGAGGACCGGGACGGCCAGGGCAGGGAGAAACTGGACGGCGTTGCCCAGCGCCTGCAGCGCGCCCGCGGCGGCCTCGCTGTAGCCATCGTCGCGAAGGATCGACGGCAGCCATGTCAGGCCGCAGTAGAAGGCCATCGACTGCAGGCCGAAGTAGACCGCCACCGACCACGCTCGGGTACTGCGCTGAAGGCCGACCGGCGCGCCGCGCGGCACGATCGTCGAGGCTCCTCGAGCAAGCGACCAGGTGACCGCGGCGGCGGCGCCCACCAGGCCGTAGGCGGCGAGCGCCGCTTGCCAGCTCCCGAGCGCGTCTGCGAGCGGCACG
This sequence comes from Gaiellaceae bacterium, assembly GCA_035764425.1. Taxonomy (GTDB): domain Bacteria; phylum Actinomycetota; class Thermoleophilia; order Gaiellales; family Gaiellaceae; genus JACVRM01. Next base: position 10,359 of record DASTZE010000035.1, on the reverse strand, counting down.
GAGGTGGCCGCGGCGAGCGTCGCTCCGACGGTCAGCCCGGCAGTGAAGATGCCGGTGAGCAGGCCCAGGCCCCCGGCGAAGCGGGCGCGCAGCAGGACCGGCACAACGCCCTGGCCGACCGCGACTGCGGCGCCGGCAAGCAGCGTTCCCGCGAAGAGCCCCGCGGTGCCGCCCATGCCGCGAAGCGCGGCGCCCGCCGCGGTCAGCGCTGCGCACCAGCCGACGAGCCGCTCGACAGCCGTCCGTGCGACGAGGCGCGGGACGACGGGCGCGAGGAGGCCGAAGCAGAGGATCGGTCCCGCGGTGAGCAGCCCGGCGACCGCGGCGGAGAGTCCAAGTTCGTCGCGCACCTGGCCGAGGAGCGGCGGCAGGCTCGCGAAGACGACACGCATGTTGAGCGCGACGAGCGCCAGCGCGAGGACGAACGGGCCGCGCAGGCGGCTAGACCCGATCGAGGCCGACATAGTTCTCCGCGAGCGAGGTGAGGGCGGCGTGCGAGGTGGTCACGTAGCGCAGCTGCGACCGCTGGAGCTGCAGGTCGAACGGATCGTCACCCGGGAGCCGGTGCAGCATCGTGGTCATCCACCACGAGAAGTGCTCGCAGCGCCAGACGCGCCGCAGGGAGGCGGCCGAGTAGGCGTCGAGCAGCGTCCGGCTTCCGGTCGCGTACCAGTCGACGAGCGCCTCGGCGAGCAGGCGCACGTCCTGGATGGCGAGGTTCAACCCCTTCGCTCCGGTGGGCGGCACGATGTGAGCGGCGTCGCCGGCGAGGTACAGACGCCCCCATTGCATCGGCTCCACCACGAAGCTGCGCATCCCGGTAACACCCTTCTCGAGCACCGGGCCTTCGGCGAGCGTCCAGCCGTCGAGGGCCGTCCGGCGCTGCAGCTCTGCCCAGACGCGGTCGTCCGGCCAGGCGACGACGTCCTCGTCGTGGGCGACCTGGAGGTAGTAGCGCGAGAGCCGGGGCGAGCGCAGCGACAGCAGCGCGAATCCCTCCGGCGTGTGTGAGTAGACGAGCTCGTCGCTCGACGGCGCGACCTCGGCGAGGATGCCCAGCCAGCCGAACGGGTACTCGCGCGCATACTCGCGCAGCACGCCTGCCGGAATGGCCGGCCGGCAGATGCCGTGGTAGCCGTCGCAGCCGGCGACGACGTCGCACTCCAGCTCGGCATCGGCGCCGTCGTGGCGGTACGTGATGCGCGGCTTGGCGGACTCCAGCTCATGCACCGCGACGTCCGAGACCTCGAAGAGGAGCGGCAGGCCTGCCTGGAGGCGGGCGGCGATCAGATCCTTGACCACCTCCGTCTGCCCGTAGATCAGGATCGAGCTGCCGGTCAGCTCCCGCACGGGGATGTGGTGCCGCTCGCCGTCGAACTGGAGGTGGATGCCTCCGTGCTCGATGCCCTCGCGGTCCATGCGCTCGCCGACGCCGGCGTCGCGGAGCAGGCGCACGGTGCCCTGCTCGAGCACGCCCGCGCGGATCCGGTGCTCGACGTACCCGCGGCTGCGGTTCTCCAGGACGACCGACTCGATGCCCTCGCGGGCGAGCAGCTGCGCGAGTGTCAGCCCGGCCGGGCCCGCGCCGACGATGCCGACCTGGGTGCGCAGTGCCCTAGAACGGGAAGGGATGCGGACCGCTCTGCACGGTCACCCAGTGCACCTCGGTGAACTCGTTGATCGCCGCCGTGCCGCCGAAGCGCCCCAGGCCACTTCCCTTCACGCCGCCGAACGGCATCTGCGGCTCATCGGCGACGGGCTGGTCGTTGACGTGGACGATGCCGGCCTGGATCCGCTGCGCGAGCGCGAGCCCGCGGTCGGCGTCGCTGGTCAGGATCCCGGACGAGAGCCCGTAGCTGGTGTCGTTCGCTCGCTCGACGGCCTCGTCGGCCGAGTCGACCACCTCGACGGAGACGACCGGCCCGAACGTCTCGAACCGCGCGAAGTCGGAGTCGGGCGGCACCTCGGCGAGAACCGTCGCCTGGTAGCACGCTCCGGCGACCTCGCCGCCCGCGAGCACCTTCGCGCCGCGGGCGACCGCGTCGTCGACGCGCGCCTTCACATTCGCGAGCGCCGCCTCGGTGATGAGCGGGCCGATGATCGTGTCGGGCTCCTTCGGGTCGCCCACCTTCAGCCCTTGCGCCTTCTCGGCGAGCCGCTGCGTGAACGTCTCGGCGATCGGCCGCTCGACGATGATCCGGCGCGCGGACATGCAGATCTGGCCCTGGTGCAGGAATGCGCCGAACGCGCTCGCGTCGACGGCATAGTCGAGGTCGGCGTCGGCCAGGACGATCAGCGGGTTGTAGCCGCCGAGCTCGAGCACGACGCGCTTGAGATTGCGTCCCGCCGCTTCGGCGACCTTGCGCCCCGTGTCGGTCGACCCGGTGAAGTTGATGGAACGCACCGCCTGATGCTCGACGAGCGCGTCGGCGATCGGCGCCGCCTCGCCCGGCGCGTGCGTGACGATATTGAGCACGCCCTCCGGGAGGCCGGCCTCGCCGAAGATCTCCGCCCAGAGCAAGCCGCCGGTGTAGGGAGACAGCTCGGACGGCTTGAGCACCATCGTGTTGCCGAGCGCCATCGGCGCGGCGATCGCGCGGGCCGAGAGGATCAGCGCGGCGTTCCACGGCGCGATCCCGGCCACGACGCCGACCGGACGCCGCATCCCCATCGCGAACGCGCCCGCATCCGACGGGATGATCTCGCCCATCGGCATGTAGCCCAGCGCCGCAGCCTGCCGGAAAAGACCCGGCACGAAGCCGAGCTGGAACATCGCGAAGCCGAACGTGCAGCCCGTCTCGCGCGTGAGCCAGGAGCCGACATCGTCGCGACGACGGTCGAGCGCGTCGGCGGCGGCGAGGAAGATCCGCTGCCGCTCCGCGGGCGGTGTCTGCGACCATGCCGGGAACGCCGCCGCCGCCGCGTCGGCGGCCGCGCGCGCGTCCACGACGGTGCCCGCGGGCACGATCGCGACCACCTCCCCGCTGAACGGGTCGAGGTCATCGAACGTCGCCCCGGTCTCGCCGTCGCGCCACTCGCCGCCGATGAAGAGCCGGCACTTCTTCGCCTCCGTCTCGACCGCAGCCACCACGGGCCTCCTCTCCGTCGCTGAGCGTGTCCTGCCGGCATTCTCCACGGCCGCGCCGACCCGTGGAACCTACGACCGCACTTGTCGAATCGTCAAGACAGTGTTTGGATATCCGGAACATGGAGGCGATGGAGGTGCGCGCGGCCGCGAACGGCCGCTACTCGCAGTCCCTGGAGCGCGGGCTCGCCATTCTCTCGTCGTTCACTGCCTCGCAGGCGCTCCTCGGCATCAGCGACCTGGCGCGTATGCTCGGCCTGAACCGCAGCACGACGCACCGGTACGTCTCCACGCTCGTCGCGCTCGGCTACCTGGAGCAGGACGCCGCGACCCGGCGCTACCGGCTCGGCCCGCGCGTGATCGATCTCGGCCTGTCGGCGATCAACTCGATGGAGCTGCGTGAGATCTCGCTTCCGCACCTGCAGCAGCTGAGCGACGAGACGGGATACACCGTGAACCTCGCGATCCTGGACGGCGGCGACGTCGTCTACATCGAGCGCTGCCGGAGCACGCGCGCCAGCCAGCGTGAGCTCGAGCTCAGCCTGCATGTCGGGTCGCGCCTTCCCGCCTACTGCACCTCGATGGGCAAGGTCATGCTCGCGTTCCTCCCCGAGGAACGACTCAACGACGTCCTCTCCGGGCTCCGGCTCACGCGGCGCGGGCCCAACACGCTCACGTCGCGGGCGGCGTTGCGGGCGGAGCTCGAGGCCGTCCGGGCCGCAGGGCTTGCCGCCAACGACGAGGAGCTCGCCTACGGGCTTCGCTCCATCGCAGCGCCCGTCCACGGCGCGTCTGGCGACGTCGCCGCCGCCGTCAACATCGCGGTGCACCGATCGCGGGAGCCGATGGACGTGCTCGTCGCGCAGCTCGGGCCGGCGCTGACGCGCACAGCCGACGCGATCGCAGCGCGTGCGGGGTACCGACCGGTATGAGCGTCGGGTCGCCGGCGATCGGCCACGTCCGGCGCAGGGCGCGCGTGCGCGCCAGGATCCCGGGGCAGCGCGCGGTCGAGGCGGCTGTGTTCATCGCCTCGATCGCAGCCGCGCTCCTCGTCTGGGAGCTCGTGTCGCGGAGCGGGCTCATCGACGAGCGCGACCTGCCGCCGATGAGCTCGGCCTTCGCGGAGCTCTGGGACCTCATGAAGACGCAGGAGTTCTGGATCGCGTTCGCACGCACCGTGCGCGGCTGGTTCATCGGGCTGACGCTCGCGACGCTGCTCGCGGTTCCGATCGGCATCTTCATCGGCGCGAGCGACTTCGCGCGCGCAGCATTCCGCGTCCCGATCGAGTTCCTACGCCCGATCCCGTCGGCGGCGCTCATTCCGCTGCTGTTCCTGACGCTCGGCACCAACATCAGGAGCGAGATCTTCCTGGCCACGTTCGGTGCCTTCTGGCCGATCCTCGTCCAGACGATGTACGGCGTCCGCGACGTTGACCCGGTGGCGACGGAGACGGCGCGCGCGTTCGGCGTCGGCAGGCTGGAACGCCTCTACCGGATCACGCTGCCGAGCTCCGTGCCGTACATCGTCACCGGCGTCCGCATCGCGTCGACGGTCGCGCTCATCCTGGCCTTCACGGCCGAGCTCTTCATGGGCATCCCCGGGCTCGGCCAGATGCTCAACATCGCCCAGGCGTACGGCCTCAACGACCAGCTCTACGCGCTCGCCATCGCGACGGGCTTCCTCGGCATCGGCATCCACCTGCTGATGACGCTCCTGGAGGCACGGGTGCTCCGCTGGCATCCGTCACAGCGCGGAAGAGCGGAAGTATGAGCCCACGCGCGCGGACGGCCACGAAGGTCGGCCTGGAGCTTGCGGTACCGGTTCTGCTGCTCGTCGCCTGGCAGCTCTGGAGCGTGAGCAACGACGATCCCAAGTTCCCGCGGCTCTCCTCGATCCTCGTCGAGTTCCGCCACATGTGGCTCTTCTCGCAGTTCCACGAACAGGTGCTACCGAGCCTCGAGCGGATCGCTGCCGGTTTCACCATCGGCGTGGTGGCGGGCGTCGCGCTCGGCGTCCCGATCGGGCTCTTCCGGTGGTCCCGCATCTGGGCAACGCCGCACATCGAATGGTGGCGGAACATGCCGCCGCCGGCGCTGCTGCCGATCACGGTCATCCTCCTCCACTCCATCGGCGACCGCCAGAAGATCGGGTTCATCGGGTTCTTCTGCCTCTTCCCGGTGCTGCTCAACACGATCGACGGCGTGCGCGGGATCGAGCCGACGCTCATGGAGACCGCCCGCTCGTACGGCGTTTCGTGGTGGGAGGCGGTCCGGCGGATCGTCCTGCCCGGCGCGCTGCCGCAGATCATCGCCGGGATGCGGACGAGCCTCTCGCTCGCCGTGATCACCATGGTGCTCGCCGAGTACTTCTCGAGCACCAACGGTGTCGGCTACGTCCTGCTCATCTCCAAGAACACGTTCCAGCTCACGCCGATGTGGGCGACGATCGTGCTGATCGGGGCCCTCGGCTACGGTCTCAACCTGCTGTTCGCGCTGTGGGAGCGCCGGGTGCTTGCTTGGCACCGCGGCTGGCGCGCGACGACCGCGGAGTAGAGGGATGCTCGAGATCCACTCGCTCGGCAAGGTGTACGGCAGCGGTGAACGTGCGACGCACGCGATCGGTGACGTGTCCTTCTCCGTCGACGAGCGCGAGCTCGTCTGCGTCGTCGGCCCCTCGGGCTGCGGAAAGACGACGCTGCTCAAGTGCGCCGCGGGCCTGATGCGGCCGACGAGCGGGGAGATCCTCCTCCGCGGCCAGGCAGTGACGTCGCCTCCCGAGGAGATGGCGCTCGTCTTCCAGGAGTACAGCCGGTCGCTGATGCCGTGGACCTCGGTGCGAAACAACGTGCTGCTGCCGCTCCGCCACAAGGACTTGACGCGCGCCGAACGCGCCCGTCTCGTCGAGGAGGCGGTCGAGGCGGTCGGTCTGACCCGCTTCCTCGACCGGTATCCGTGGGAGCTCTCGGGCGGCATGCAGCAACGCGTCGCGATCGCGCGCGCCCTGGCCTACCAACCGTCGATCCTGCTGATGGACGAGCCGTTCGCGTCGGTCGACGCACAGACGCGCGCCGACCTCGAGGACCTCGTGCTCCAGCTCCGCGACGAGTTCGACGTGACGATCCTCTTCGTCACCCACGACATCGACGAATCCGTGTACCTCTCCGACCGGGTGGTCGTGCTGACGCACGCGCCGACGGAGGTCAAGGAAGTCGTGCATGTCGACCTGCCGGGCGCGCGCGACCAGATCGAGACCAAGGAGCTGGCGGAGTTCGCGCGCCTGCGCGCGCACGTCTACCGCCTCATCAAGCGTGAGCAGACGGAAGAGGCAGGAACGAGCCCCGGCGGTCGGGGTGAACCGCTCACAGCCATCGACGGCGGTTCAGGCGTCTCAGTGGAGGAGGACAGGAGTCTGCCGGAGACGGCGGACCGAACAAGGAGGGGTTAGGTGTCAAGTCGTATCTCCCGGCGTACGGGCATCGTCGGTCTGGCAGCACTGGTCGGGATACTGGCAGCACTCGTCGCGGCAACCACCGCGGCCGGCTCGCGGCAGGCGGTCACGCTGACCGTCGCGACGCTGCCGATCGCCAACGGGTATCCGCTCGACGTCGGCATCAAGCACGGGTTCTTCGACAAGCAGGGCATCACGATCAAGAAGACCACTCTCGCGAGCGGCAACGACGTCGTGCTCGCGATGGCGAACCACAACGCGGACGTCGGCTACCTGGGCTTCGTGCCGATGATGATCGCGCGGACGCAGGGGATCCCGCTGCAGCTCGTCGCCGCCAGCGAGGTCGAAGGAACCTCGGCGGCGGACAACTGGCAGAACATCCTCGTCAAGGGCTCGAGCTCGATCCGGACGCCTGCCGACCTGGCGGGCAAGACGATCGCCGTGAATGCGCTGAAGGGCGTCGGCGAGGTGATGATCAAGGCGGCGCTCGAGAAGCTCAAGGTCGATCCGAACTCGATCAAGCTGGTCGCCCTGCCGTTCACGTCCATGCGCTCGGCGATGAACAACGGCCAGGTGGACGCGATCTGGGTGCCCGAGCCGTTCCTGACGCAGGGGCTCTCGATCGACAACGACCGCATCGTCATGGCCCCGGGACCGGTGCTGGGTCAATTCTGGCCGATCGGCGGCTACGCGGTCAACCAGGACTGGGCGAAGGCGAACCCCGACACGTACAAGGCGCTCAGGACCGCCCTCAACGAGTCGCTCACGTACACGCAGGCGCATCCGGATGAGGCGCGCGCCCTGCTCCCGGCCGGTACGCCCTCGAACATCCGGCTGCCGATCTGGAGCACGCTCGTGAACCGCGCCACGCTGCTCAAGCTGGCGAAGTACACGAAGGAGTTCGGCGTGATCAACACGCTGCCGAACATGGCGGCCCTGGTGCCAAGCTCGATCGCGAGCGGCCTGGTGCTGCAGGGCGTCGTCGGCGGCAACTCGATCGCCGTCAAGCTCGAGGGCAAGCGGGTCACGAGCCTCAACCCGGGCAACTACACCTTCGTCGTGTACGACCGCTCCGTCCACCAGAGCTTCGGTCTCAAGGGGCCCGGCGTACACAAGTCGACCGGCGTTCGCCAGGTCGGCCGGGTGACGTGGGCAGTCACGCTCAAGAAGGGCACGTACACCTACAGCTCCTCCGCGAAGGCCTCCCTGAAGAACACGATCAAGGTCGGCTGATCCACGCGGTTCGGGGGCGCCTGCGGGCGCCCCCGAAGCCGCCCGGGTCACGGGGCGAAGGTCGCTGTCGGCTCGATCACGACGTCGAGCAGCAAGGGCATATCGCGCGACGCCAGGCGCGGGACGACCGCGTCCAGCTCGTCGGTCAGCGCCTTGTGCGTCTCGATCCGCCGAGCCTCGCAGCCGAACGCCCGGGCAATGACGGCGATATCGACGTCGAAGGCCGGCCACGGCGCCGGCTGCCCGTGGCGTTCCGCGAGGCGGTCCATGATCGCGTAGCCGCCGTTCGAGAGGATGACGAACAGCACCCCGACGCGCTCCGTCGCCGCCGTCCAGAGGGCCTGGATCCCATAGAGCGACGAGCCGTCGCCCACGACGGCCACGACCGGGCGTTTCGGACACGCCATGCGGACACCGGTCGCGCCGGCGAGTGCGAAGCCGAGGCCTCCCATCGCGGCGCTGAGAAAGCCGAGCGGCTCGCGAGCGAGCAGTCGATCGTGCAGCTCCGGGCGGTCCACGGGTGTCTCCTCGACGACGACCGCCTCGCGCGGAAGCCGCTCGGCGAGGGCGGCGAGCACGTGGCTTGCTCGCAACCGCTCATCCGCGGGGGGCGGCGGCGGAGAGGGCGGCGGGCGGAACTGCTCCGGTGGGTCGCCATGGCGTTGCGGCAGGCGCGCGGCGAGCTCGCGGCACACGGCGGCCGGCGGGCCGAGCACGGCGAGCACGGCCGGACTGCGGTGCACCTCTGCCGGGTCGTCGCTGACAACGGCGACCCGCGTCGACCGCTCCGTGAAGCGGCCGGGCGCGTACGGCGATTGGCGAAAGACGGGCGCCCCGACGACGAGGACCGCGTCGTAGAGGGCGAGCCGCTCCCGAAGCCGCGGCCGGTCGGCCGGCAGGACGCCCGCGAAGTGGCGGTGGTCCTGGGGGAAGCCGGCTCGGGCGCCGAACGACTCCTGGAAGACCGGCGCAGCGAGACGCGCGGCCAGGTCGGCGAGCGCCGCCCAGGCCTCCGGCAAATCGGCGCCGGCGCCGACCACGACGGCGGGCGTGCGGGCGCCCCGCAGGAACTCCACTAGCTCCTCGACGGCGCCCGGGTCGGCGCCGGCCGCCCGGACGACGCGAAGCGGCGCAGCGTCCTCGCGGTCGCCCTCGGCGGGTGCGCTCCAGTCGTCCATCGGCACGACGACGATCGCCGGCCCGCGGTGGGTCGCGGCCTCGTGCGCGGCGCGCGCGATCGCGCCCGGGACCTCTTGCGCGCGCACGGGCTGGTCGAACCACACCGGGTACTCACCGGCGAGCCCGGCGAGGCGTCCGGCGAGGAAGGGCTCGAACACCAGGTGACGGCGGTCCTGCTGCCCGACGAGGACGACGACGGGCGCCCGGTTGACCCGCGCGGTCGCCAGCGCGCCGACCGCGTTGCCGAGGCCGGCGGTCGTGTGCAGCAGCGCGAGCGCGGGCTCGCCGCGGCCGAGCGCGAAGCCCGTGGCGAGGCCGACGACGGCCGACTCGTGCAGGCCGAGCACGAAGCGGAGGTCGTCCGGGAGCCCGGCGAGGAAGGGCACCTCGGTCGACCCTGGGTTCGCGAACAGCGTCGTCAGCCCGTGCCGGCGCAGGACCTCGAAGGTCGCGTCGCGAACGGTCTCGATCAGCTCAGCCCCAGACGTCCGCCGCGACGTCGACGATCAGCTGGAGCTTGGCCCACTGCTGCTCCTCGCTGAGCTCGTTGCCCTCGACGGTGGACGAGAAGCCGCACTGCGGCGACAGGCAGAGCTGCTCGAGCGGGGCGTAGCGGGAGGCCGCCTCGATCCGCCGGAGCAGGTCGTCGCGCGACTCGAGCTCGCCGCGCTTGGTGGTGACGAGGCCGAGCACGACCTGCCTCTCGCCCTTCGGCAACAGGCGGAGCGGCTCGAAGCCGCCGGAGCGTTCGTCGTCCCACTCCATGAAGAACCCGTCGACCTCGAGCTCACTGAAGAGCGCCTCGGCGACGAAGTCGTAGCTGCCTTCGGCCGCCCACGCCGAGCGGAAGTTGCCGCGGCACATGTGCGTCGTCACCGTCATCCCGTCCGGGCGGTCCGCGAGGGCCTCGTTGATGTGGTGGATGTACTCGACGTGCTGGCGCTCGGGGTCGCCGCCAATCGACGCGATGTACTCGCGCTGATGCGGATCGTTCATGTAGGCGAGGCTCGTGTCGTCGAACTGGAGGTAGCGGCAGCCGAGCTCTCCGAGCCGGCGCACCTGCTCGCGGTAGGCGGCCGTCAGGTCGCGCCAGAAGTCCTCGACGTCGGCGTAGATCGACGGGTCGATGGCGGCCTTGCCGCCTCGGTAGTGGACCATGCTCGGGGAGGGGATGGTCAGCTTCGGGACGTTCCGCGTGACGGTCTGCTGGAGGAAGCGGAAGTCTTCGCCAAAGATCGTTTTCGACACGCCGAGCTTGCCGTCGACGTGGAGCGCAGCCGGTGTGAACTCGATCTCGCCGTCCGCGTTGAAGAACTTGACGGCGATGTGCCCGGCCTCCTTGGTGATCCCGTCCAGCTGGTAGATGAAGTCCATGTGCCAGGAGGCTCGCCTCAGCTCGCCGTCCGTGGCCGAC
>DASTZE010000034.1:0-7844 GCA_035764425.1 Gaiellaceae bacterium | reverse complement strand
AGCAACCGACGGCCGTTCCAGCTGAGAGCGGCGTTACGGTGAAGCTTCATCCGGATCCCTCCTTGGGACTGAGTTGCCTTCGACAGCACTCAGCCTCCAAGGAGGCCCGGATGAACCAACGTCCTTAGGAACTACAGCTAGACGATTGATTCCAAACTGGCGCGGGGCCGGTTGACATCCCTGACACGGCGCGTTGCGCCCCGCTCGCCCGCCGCCCGTAGCGCTGCTACGAACGGCGACCGATCGAGACGCCCCGCTTGGTCAGGAACGCCCCCGAGCGACACGCCCGTTTGGAGTCAATCGTCTAGGTCCTACAGAGGGCGCCGAGGTCGACGAAGCCGTAGTACCCCTGGAACACCTTGCAGCCGACCTTGGCCGAGTAGTACTCGGCATACGCCCAGCTGCCGAAGACGGCAATCGGAGCGGCACGGGTGAAGTCATCGACCAGTCGGCGGTACGCAGCGGCGCGCGCTCCGCCGGTCAGCAGCCGCGCGTGCGTCAGCCGCCGGCGAAACCCCGCGTCCTGCCACGACAACGGCTCGCCGAAGGCCCCCTGGCCCAGCACCTGGTCGAGCATCGCCTCGGGATCGCGATCCTCCGACTGCAGGAACGGGAAGCCGCTGACGATGGCGACGTCGGCCCGCCTGCTCTCCGCCGCACTGCAATTGCTTTCGTCGTCGACCACGTCGAACGACAGGCGGATGGCGGCGAGGTCGCGCTGCAGGATCCGCGCCAGCGTCCGCTCGCGCGGATCGCCGCAGATATAGAGGACGCCATGCCGGTTGCGCAGGCCGGCGAGCCGCCGGGCCGCCACGGCGTTGGGGCGCAACGGATAGACGCGGCCGGCCGGATAGCCGGTCACGGCGGGCGGAACCAGGCGATCGGCGGGGACGTCACCGAATGCGGCCGCGAGCTCGGTGCGGTCGATCGCCTCGTTCACGGCCTGGCGCAGGCGGACGCCCCGGAAGAGGGGTCGCCTGGTGTTGAATACGAGCGCGTCGACGATTGGCACGCCGTAGACGTGGTAACGCCGCGCGAGTGCCGGTGACCTACCGGCGCGCCGCTCGATGACGCCGCCGGGCTCGATCAAGGGTCCGTTGATCGAGGCCGGGAGGAGATCGACGAGCCCGCGGTCGGCGCGGAGTACGGACTGCTGCTCGGCAGCGTTCTCGTCGTAGACGACGCGAGCCGGCCGGCGCGGCCGCGCGCCGTGGTAGTTCGGGTTGCGCAGGAGCACGGTGCGGCCGCCCTCGCTGGCGGAGACGTAGTACGGACCGGCAGACGGGAGCGGGTGCGTGATCTCGCGGTGCGTCGGCGTCGACAGCGGCACCGGACAGAACCGCGGCAGGGCGAGCCGCTGGAGGAAGCCGCCGTCGGGACGGACGAGTGTGATCGCGAGCCGGTCGCCGCGGGCGACGATTCCGGCCACGTGGGCCGCCTTGCCCGCCTGGTACGCCGCCGCGCCGACGATGTCCGACGCATACGTCTCGCCATCGGCGTTGGCGAGCTCCCGCTCGACCGTGTGCTTGAACGTGGCCGCGGACACCGGCTCGTTCGACGGCGGTGAGAAGCGGAAGCCGGACCGGATACGGAACTCGTAGCTCCGCCCGCCGTTCGAGACGGTCGGCATCGCCGCCGCGATCTCGGGCTCCAGCCGGGTGCCAGCCGGACCCGGCGCGTCGGCGTAGTCGAGCAGGCGGGCACACGTCGCATACAGCTCCTGCTCGTAGAAGAATCCGCCGCCGAGCGGGTCCCAGGCGGTGCCGCTGCCCGCGATTCGGAGCTCCTGCCCACTGATAGGCGGCAGCGTTGGCAGCGCCGGCGATGCACCGACCCACACCATCCCCGCGCGGTACGCCGCTGTGGCAGGCTCGGCGTCTGCGGGGAACGTCTTCGCAGCGCCCGACACGCGGTCGAGCGAAGCGATGCTGGTGGCTCCCGGATCGGCCGTCCAGAGCTTGCCGCCGCCGAAGGAGAGCCGCTCCGGGTCGTTGCCGGCTCTGTGGACGGCCTGGACGCTCAGGTTGTCCTGGCTCAGCTCGTAGATCCGGTTCTCGGGCACGATCGAGACCCAGACGCGTCCGCCGCCGACGGCGAGGTCCGTCAGGGAGCCATGCAGCGGAACCTGGGCGGCGACGCGGTCGGTGCCTGGCTCGATCTTCGCGACCAGGCCATTCCCGGGGCGAGCCGCCCATACGAGCCCGTCGGCGAAGACGACGTGCGTCCCGGACGAGATGCCCGGCAGGCGGAACACGTGCTCGAGCCGCCCGGTGGACGGGTCGACCCGGATCACGCCCGGCCCGGCGCCGAGCCACAGCGAGCCGGCCCCGTAGGCGATGCCTCCCTCGTTCTGGAACGAGCGCAGCGCGAGCTTGCGGCTCACCCTCGCCGTTCGTGCGTCGATCTGCCAGACGGCCGGCCCGAAATCCTGCGTGACCCAGACCGAGTTGCCCGCCGCCGTGATCCGGCCGGGATGCCATGGAAGGTGGACGACCGCGCGCCTGTGCGTCGTGCGGTCGACGCGGACGAGCTCCTGGGCGGTCCAGACGAGCGCCCAGGCCGCGTGCGGCGTGAACGCGACGTCCAGCCCCGTGTCGGCGACGGGCAGCTTGGCACCCAGCGGGATGCGCGCTGCAACCTGTCCCGTGCGCGCGTTGACCAGGTTGAGGGCGCTCGGCGAGAGCGAGAGCGCGGCATGGCCGCGGCCGCCGGACTCGAAGGCGGCCGCGACGACGATGACCGCTGCGAGGGCTGCGAGCGCGGCGGCGGCCAATGCGAGCGCGGCTGTCCGGCGTCGCCGTGGCCGAATGACCTTGCCCTCCAGCGCTGCCTCGGCGGCTGCGACGAGGTCGCCGCACGTCCCGTAGCGGTCGCGCGGCGACTTGGCGAGCGCCGTCGCGAAGACCGCATCGAGCGCGGCGGGCAGGTCGGGCCGGTAGTCCGTGACCGGCGGCGGCGGGTCGTTGAGGTGGGCGAACACGACGGACAGCTCGCTCTCGCGTTCGAACGGCGGCGCCCCCGCGAGGCACTCGAACAGGAGGCAGGCGAGCGAGTAGACGTCGGCTCGGCCGTCGATCGGCCCCCCCTCGATCTGCTCCGGCGAGACGTAGTCGATCGTCCCGACGAAGCCCCGGTCGCTGGTCAGGCTGCTGACCGACGACAGGTGCCGCGCGAGGCCGAAGTCGCAGACGAATACGTGGTCGTCGGCGCCGACGAGCACGTTGCCGGGCTTGACGTCGCGGTGGACGAGCCCGGCGCGGTGCGCGGCATCGAGCGCCGCGGCGACCTGGCCGGCGATCCGGAGCGCGCGGCCGGCGTCGAGGGTTCCTTCCCGGCGCAGCACCTTTCGCAGGTCCTCGCTCTCGATGTAGGGCATCGCCAGGTAGAGCGTCCCCTCCTCCTCACCGGCGGCCAGCACGGGGACGACGTTCGGGTGATCGAGCGAGCGGGCCAGTTCCGTCTCCCGCAGGAACCGGCGGCGGAAGCGCTCGTCGTCGACGAGATCGGGCGCGAGGAGCTTGAGTGCGATGCGCTCCCCGGTCGCGGTGTCGGCGGCGAGATACACCGCGCCCATCGCGCCCGAGCCAACGAGATCGCCGATTCGAAAGCCGGCGACGACGTGGCCGGTACGAATGTCGGGCGGCATCGCTCCCCGTCGAGCGTGGCACGCCGCGCCATCGATCTCAAGCCGGGTCCGGCTGCCTTGTTACGGGCTGGGCGAAGCCGGGGCCCGGCGGCGCGAGTTCCCGCGCCGGCCGGGTCGCCCCGGCTTCCGCCGCATGTGGCGCTACGGCCTAGGCGAGCGTGACGTTCGTCGCCTGAGGGCCCTTTTCGCCCTCGGCCGGCTCGTACGTCACCTTCGCGTTCTCGGCGAGCGTCTTGTAGCCCTCGCCGACGATCCCGGTGTGGTGGACGAAAACGTCCTTGCTGCCGTCGTCAGGGGTGATGAACCCATACCCCTTGTCGGCGTTGAACCACTTGACAGTTCCGGTTGCCATCTATGAAACACCTCCTCTGCTTTCTTGTGAACGGGCGGAGGAGGCGCGGTCGCGCACCCCGGTACTCGCTCTTCCATCCGTGAGGGTAGCCGCTCTTTGGCGAGAAGGGCGGTAGCAACGCGGGGCGGTAGCGGTCGAGCGTCGACTGCGGCTTCGTCGCGCCGGCGCTGAGGGTTTCCCGGACGACGGCGGGAGGCGACGGCGTTACGTTCAAGGTGCGCCAAGCGAGACGAGAGTGATGAGTGAGTACGTCGATCGGGCTTTCCGTGCGCACTGGGGTGACGTCGTGTCGTTCCTTCGCAGGCGCACCGGCAATGGCGACCGCGCGGAGGAGCTCGCGCAGCAGGTTTTCGCCGACGCTGCAGCGGACCTCCGCGCCGACCGTCGCCCGCCGTTGCCGTGGCTCTACACCGTTGCGAAACGGCGCTTCGCAGACGAGCTTCGTGAACGCTCTCGTGCCGCACGGTGGACCGGCCTTCCGTCCCATCAGATCGCATACGACGAGCGGCTCCGGACCGCGCTGCTCCAGGCATTTGCTCGGTTGCCGGAGAGTCAGCGCAGCGTCGTGATGCTCAAGCTCGTCCGCGGGCTGTCGTTCAAAGAAGTCGCCGGCGCACTCGGGATTACCGAAGAGGCCGCACGCATGCGGTTCTCGCGCGCGCTCAGGCGTGTGCGCGCGCTGCTGGTCGAGGAGGACGTTGAACGATGACCGTTCGTGATCTCGAGGTACTGGGTGAACTTCGTCGCGATCCGGAGCTGCTTGCTGTTGCCGACGCGCTGCGCGATGTCCTGCGACCGCGCCGCCGTTGGCTGCGGCCTACGTCGCTGGCGTTGGTCATGGCCGTCGCCACTCTGGCGTCGGCCGTCGGATTGATCGTGGCGAACGCATCGGCGGAGAAGCATGGGTACGACGGGCCTGGTCTCGTACCGTCGAACGTGTCGGCGTTGACGAGCGAACGGACCCGTCTGGACGGGATCCCGAAGGATCTGGCCGGTGCGACCGGCGATCTCGCGCCGCGCGCGCGGACGGTGCATGTCCTCGGCCGTGGCATCGCCTACGCGTGGGTGACGGCGTCCGGGCGCATCTGCTCGTCGGCGCTGCTGAGCGGCGGCTGCCTGGACAGCCCGAGGGTTCCGATCGACGTGATCGGCGCCGACCCCGATGTCGTTGGCAGCGGCAAGCCGCCACAGGTCTACGGCATCGCCTCCGACGAGGTGCAATCCGTGACCACCAACCTGGACGATGGGCGGTCGATCACCGCCGACGTGATCAAGAACTTCTACGTCATCACGCTGCCGGAAGGCGTGCCGCCGTGGATCCCAATGACGGTCGTGGCCAATCTCAAGGACGGAACGTCGTTCAGCGAGCGAGTCGCCGGAGGCAGTTCAGGCTAAGCGGAGCGGCGCACGGACGGAGCGGCCGCGCGAGGATGCGGCGGTGTCCGAGGCGGCCGAGCTGTTCCTGCTGGCGGTTGCCGCGGCGTTCTGGCCGACGCTGATCCTCGTCGACGTTCTCGCGTTCCGGCTGGAGCGGCCGATCAGGATTCTGGTCGGGTTCCTCGCCGGCGCGTTGGTCACGACGGTGTCGATCGGGATCGTCATCGTCTTCGTCCTGCAGGACAGCAGTCTCGTCTCGGGCTCTCGCTCGGCGTTCCGCCCGACGGTCTATCTCGCCGGCGGAGTCGTTGCCCTCGCCGCCGCGTACGCCGTGAACCGGACGCACACCCGGCCGCGGGAGGGCGGCAAGCCGTCGCTCGCGCAGCGCGCCGTCGGCGGTGGGGTGGCGGTGGCGTTCGTCGCCGGAATCATCCTCGACATCTTCCCGGGAGTGCTGCCCTTCGTGGCGCTGGCGCAGATCGCGGATCTGACCGCCTCGGCCGCCGCGAAAGTCGCCGCGATCGTGGCCTTCTACCTGATCATGTTCGCGTTCATCGAGGTGCCGATCCTCGCCTACGCTGCCGCGCCGCAGCGCACGATCGCTGCGATCTCACGCTTCAACGGCTGGCTCGACCGCAACGGCCGGCGCGTCGCGACGGTGGTACTCGCCGGCGGCGGGGTCTATCTCCTCATCCGCGGGTTCGTGCTGCTCGTTTGATGCTCGTCCCGCGCCAAATCGCACCTTGCGGCCCTGTGAGGTGAGGCGAAGCCGCCTCACCTCACAGGCGCATGAGCTCAGGGCGTGATCCGCCAGACCGCGCCGTTGCCCGCACTCGCGCCGTTGACGGAGACGTAGAGGGCGCCGTCGGCGCCGACGACGAGGCCGGTTGCGCGGGGCAGGCCGTCGGCGACGAGCGTGGATGTCCCCCCGCCGCCCGGAGGTACCACCCAGATCGCGCCCGGCCCTGCGAGCGGGAACGCGACGCCCGGGATCGGCGAACCGTGCCGGAGCACGTACAGCGACCCGTCGCTTCCGAACGCGAGGTCGGTGAGCGCGCTGAGGTTCCACGCGTAGAGGGTGGGAGCCTGGCCCGGAACGACGCGATAGACCGAGGCGGTGCCGGGAATGAACGGCACACCGGTCAGGGTCGAGACGTAGTAGGCGCCGTCGGGGCCGACCACGACACCTGTCGGCACGGCGTCACGAGGCCCGAACGGGCCCGGCAGTGGCGCCTTGGGAAATGTTGCAACCGTCGTCATGTCGCCATTTGCCGACACATCGACCAGGGAGTTGCCGCCCGCGTCGGTGACGACGCGATGCGCAGGCTGGGCGACCAGCCCGTAGGGGTTGCTGTCGATCAGCCCGCCGTCCGGATTCGCCTCCACCTCGTAACCGGCGATGTTTGCGATCTGCCTCGTGTTGCCCGAGGCCGAAGCCTTGAGCAGGTACCCGAACCCGAGGCTGTCGAGGAGCTGGCCGGGAGGCGTCGCCTTGTTGCAACCGCACCCGATCGTGATGAACAGCCCCCCGCGGCCCTGGAACGAGACGTGCTGCGGCCCGGCCGCCGTATCGCCCGCCGGCGGGAAAGCGATGGACGGCAACCCGGTGATGACTCGCTCCTGCACGCCGTGCCACAGTCGCGAAACGGCACCGGTTGCGCCGTAACAGCGCTGGGCGGGCGGCGGCGCGTCCGGAGCGGGCACGCAGGGGGCCGGGCCGCCGCGCCCTGCCTCCGCGACGTAGAGCCCGCCCTCCGGTCCCCAGGCGAGACCGCGCGGATTGTCGAGCCCCGTCATCACCGGCCGCGGCGACGACGCGCCGAATCCGAGCGCGGGGATCATGAGCGCCGCGGCAGCGACCGCGACGCCTGGCAGTTTCCTCATGATGGCTCCTTCCTCCCCCGAAGACCGCGCGCGTTCCTCCGCCGGGCGCGGTCACCACTGTGAGCGTTCAAGCGTATGAAGGCCGCTCGCCGAAATCAAGAAGGCGAGCGGCGCCAGCCTGAGGCTGCCAGACCTCGCCGGTCTTGAAGACTTCGGCTCGACTTGCCGATCTGCAGGACTTTCACCCATCAACGCGCCGGTGCGCGCCGGTGTGCGCGCCGGTCCGACGTGCGGTCATTGGGCGGTCTTGCCGGAGCTGCGGCTGCGCGTTATTGCAGGCCGCGCGGGACGCCGTGCAAGGCTCATCCTGCCGAGGGCTCGTGGAGCTCGGCGACCGGATCGCCGCGGACAGCGGCAAGCCGAACAAACCGACCGCCGCGCAGGCAGCGCTCCTGTCGGGCGCCGTTGCGGCGCTTCAGGCGGACGCCGGCTGCCTCTGACCGAGGCCTACTTGACCCAGAGCTGATCGAAGAGCGTGCCCCAGAGCGGATGGCTCTGGTAGTTGCCGACGCGCTTCGAGACGAGCGCCCGGTCGCCGGGGTTGATGTACGGCACCGCGGGCGCCTCGTCGACGAGATCATGGTC
>DASTZE010000033.1:0-3343 GCA_035764425.1 Gaiellaceae bacterium | reverse complement strand
GCACGAGCAACGAGTCCGACACGAGCAGCCCCAGCGCGAGCGCCAGGAAAAAGCTGCCCGCCCCGGCGCCGATCAGCAGATCACGCGAGCGGTCGTACGAGCTCCGATTGCTCGCCACGAGCGCGTCCGCGCGCGCCTGCGTCTTCCTCGTGAGAACGGCCAGCTTCGCCGCGAACGACGCCGTCCAACTATCGGCACGGATCGCGAGCGGGTGAGCCGGGCCCTGCGGCATGCCGGAGGCGCCGGAGAGCTGGAAGAAGAGCGCGACGGGGTTGCTCGTCGCGAGAAAAGCGCTGCCCTCGAACTGCCGGTACAGCGACGGAGCGACAGCGCGGAGGGTGAGCGGCAGGCGCGACTGGGTCCCCCCGATCGTCGACCCGGGATCGCCGAGGCAGTGCGCGACCTCCCCTCCCGCGCCCGCGTCGAGGCAGAGCCGGTTGAACTCTCTGCCGATCTGCTGATCCTCGGCCGAGAGGTACCCGCGCTGGTAGGAAGCCGGATCGAACGTCGGCTGGAGGTCCGGTTCGTCCGATCGCGACGGCCGCTCGTTGGAGCCCGGGCCAAGGCGCCAGTCGATCAGCTCCTTGAGCTGCGTCGCGTCCGTCAGGAGCAGCTGCTCGTAGACACCCTGCTGCTGCAGCCTCCGCAGCTCCGCGCCGCGGGAGTTCGACTGGCCGAGCGCGACGAGACCGAGGACGGCCACCAGCGCGAGCAGCGCGGCGACGGCGAACGTCCCGAACAGCTGCTTCGCCCGGATCGGCAGCGGAATGCGTGCGAGCGCTCCTGCCAGCGAAGCCCATCCATAGCTGCGTCCCTCTGGCGCGACATCAACCGGCTGCGGCGCGGCCTCCATCAGGGACGATGTTCTCTCGCGCCGAGGCTCGTGTCTATGACGGCAACGCTTCAGGGTGCCAGGTGCGCCCGGACCTGGTCCGGGAACTCGCGTACCCGGATCGGCTTCTCGAGGTAGCCGTCGAAACCATCGGCGAGAAACCGCTCGCGGTCACCCTTCATCGCCGAAGAGGTAAGCGCGACCACGCGGATAGCGGACGTGCGCTCGTCCTCCCTCAGCCTCCGCAGCACCTCGGTCCCGTCGATGTCGGGCATGCGGATGTCCGTCAGGACCAGATCGGGGCGGTGCTCGACGGCGAGGGAGAGACCCTCGACGCCGCCGGCGGCTTCGAGCGTGCGGAACCCTGCGAACTGAAGAACGTCGCGCGCGAGCCTCCGGTTCTGCTCGTTGTCGTCGACGATCAGGATCAGCTCGTTGGCCATGGCGTAGCGTCCTCCTCGAGGACGCTACGCCTTTCGGCCTACGCTCTCCACGTGTTCTCCGACTTCGACCGGGAGCGCCGGCGGATCGAGGGGGCGTTGCACGACGGCGTCCAGCAGGATCTCGCCGCGACGGTGGTGGCGCTCGAGCTCGCACGGGAGCTTCTCGACTCCGACCCGGACGCTGCGCGCAGTCGGCTCGAGGAGTTGGCAGCGCAGATCGACGGCGCACTCGAGCGAGTGCGGGCGCTCGCCCGGACGGTCTATCCGTCGATCCTCCCCGCCCGCGGGCTGACGGATGCCCTGCGCTCGCTCGATGTCGAAACCGTGAACCTGGAGAGGTATGCGCTCGAGGTCGAGGAGGCGGTCTACTTCTCGTGTCAGGCCCTACGGAGCCGCGCTGCCCGGGCTCGCGTCTGGGCCGACAGTGCCGCGCTTCACCTCGAGCTCCTCGACGTCACCGACGTCAGCGACGTCAGCGACGAGGAGCTGTCACGCGCGCGCGAGCGAATCGCGGCGGTCGGTGGTCAGCTCGACGTCTCGGCCGGCCGTGTCTCCGCGTCAGTCCCGCTCAGGTAGAAGATCACCGCCTTCACCCGCTTGTGGACGGCGGTCTCCAGGGCCAGACCGAGCTTGAGGAAGATCGCGTGGACCACTTTCTCGACCGTGCGTTCGCTCAGGCGCAGCGCCTCTGCGATCGCAGCGTTGCTCTTCCCCTCCGCCATCTCGCGGAGGACGTCGCGCTCTCGCTGCGTCAGCTCGTTCAGCGGGGAGTGCTCGCGCCGCGTCTTCTCGGCGACGAGCGCCTCGACGACCTTCGGATCGACGACCGATCCTCCCTCCGCCACAGCCCGGATCGCCGCAACGAGCTGGCCCAGGTCGTGGACGCGCTCCTTGAGCAGGTAGGCGCGGCGCTCCGTCCCTTCCTCGAAGAGCGCGAGCGCGTACGTGGGCTCGAGGTATTGGCTGAGCACGACCACGCCGACGTCCGGGTGCTCGCGGCGTAACCGGTCTGAAGCCCGGATCCCTTCGTCGATGTTGCCCGGCGGCATGCGGATGTCGGTGACGACGACATCGGGCCGCTCGGCCTCGACGGCGGCGAGCAGCGAGTCGAGGTCCTCGCAGACTGCCGCAACCTCGAGCTCGGGGTTGGTCTCGAGCAGTCGCCTCATCCCCTCGCGCAAGAGGTAGTGATCCTCGGCGAGCACGAGCCGCGTCGACGCGACGGGCGCATCCGGCGCGGGTCGAGCGAGGTCGCTCCGAGTTGCGATCCCGGCCGGCAGCTCGAGTGCCGGATCCTGCATCAGGATCCCTTTCTGCAGCCGTTGCAGCGCCGGGCTCGGCTCGATTCCGAGCTCCTCCACGAGTGCGTCTCGTGCTTCCTGGTAGGCGTCGAGCGCATCGGCCTGCCTGCCGGCGCGGTAGAGCGCGAGCATCAGCTGCCCGCGCAGCCGTTCTTGTAGCGGGTGCTCGGCGACCAGCACGCGCAGCTCGCCGAGCACGTCCTCGTGCCGGCCGAGCGCGAGATCGCAGTCGATCCGTTCCATCAGCGTCGTCAGCCGCAGCTCGTCGAGCTGGGCGATCTCGTCGCGGCTGTGCGATTCGAGCAGCAGCCCGGCCAGGGTCGGCCCGCGCCAGAGGCCGAGCGTCTCGCGCAGCCGCTCGGCCGCGGCGTCGAGCTCGCCCGCGGCGGCGCATTCACGCGCGCTCGCGAGCAGCTGCTGCATGCGTGAGACGTCGAGCCGGCCGGAATCGACGTCCAGGCGGTAGCCACCGTCGACGGTCGCGATCGGGTCGTGACCGTTCCGCGCCAGCGCCTTGCGCAGCTGAGAGACGTAGACGTAGACGGCCTTCCTGGCCGTCGGCGGCGGCGCCTCGCCCCAGAGCTCGTCGACCAGGCGGTCGTGCGAGACGAACTCGTTCGCGTGCAGGAGCAGGATCGCCAGCACCAGCCGCTCCTTCAGCCGCCGCAGAGCGACCGGCTCGCCCCCCTCGTCGACCACCTCCAGTGGCCCGAGGATCCGGTACTGCACCGCCTGGTTTTAGCGCTTCCCAAGCCAAAAGGGAAGCG
>DASTZE010000032.1:0-9523 GCA_035764425.1 Gaiellaceae bacterium | reverse complement strand
GCGATTTCCAGGACATTCGGATGGAGCTAGCCGGACTCGAACCGGCGACCTCCTGGGTGCGATCCAGGCGCTCTCCCAGCTGAGCTATAGCCCCGCGAGGCCGCATTGTAGCCGCATGCGGCGACGCCCTCGTTCCGCTTTGCTCCCCCCATGGCGGAGCGCACACTGACCCAGCGCGAGCTCAACCGCGCCCTCTTGGCCCGCCAGCTCCTGCTCACGCGCGCCCGACTCCCGCTCGCCCGCGCGCTCGAGCGCATCGGCGGTATCCAGGCGCAGTACGCGCCCTCGTCGTACGTCCGGCTCTGGACAAACCTCGATGGCTTCGCGCGCCAGGACCTGACCCGCGCGCTCGAGCGGAAGCGTGTCGTCCAGGGGACGCTCATGCGTTCGACCATTCACCTCGTCTCGCCGCGCGACTACTGGCTGTTCTCGGCCGGCGTCGGGCCGTCGCGCGAGGCGCACTGGCTCCGCACCTGGGGCAAGGGGCAGACCGCCGACGAGCTCGCCGAGGCACGCGAGGGCCTGCGCGCGGCGCTCGCCGGCCGCACCGTCCGGCGCGACGAGCTCAAGCAGCTCCTCGACGAGCACGGGCAGAGTGTCTGGGCCGGCGCCTGGATCGAGACAATCCGCGAACCGCCGTCCGGCACGTGGGAGCGGCGCCGCGCCGACCTGTTCCGGCTCGCCGCCGACTGGATCCCGCCCGCGACGCCCAGCGAGGAGCAGGGCGTCGAGCACCTGTTGCGCCGCTACCTCGCTGCGTTCGGACCCGCCCGCCTCGCCGATGCCGCCAGCTGGGCCGGCGTCCCGCCGGCGCGCATGCGCGAGACGGCGGCGCGGCTCGGGCTCCACGGCTTCCGCGACGAACAGGGCAAGCGGCTCGTCGACCTCCCCCGCGCGCCGCTGCCCGGCGATGTGCCGGCGCCCGCCCGCTTCCTGCCCACGTGGGACGCGACGCTGCTCGTCCACGCACGCCGGACGCACATCCTGCCGGAGCAGTACCGGGAGCGCGTCTTCCACGTCCGCAATCCGCAGTCGGTCTCGACGTTCCTGGTCGACGGGACGGTGGCCGGCACCTGGCGCGTCGAGCCGAGCGAGCGCAGGGCGACGGTGGTCGTCGAGCCGTTCGAGCGTCTCCGCCGCGCCGACGCCGAGGGCCTGCGCGCCGAGGGAACCGGCCTCGCTGCCTTCTACGAGCCCGAGCTCACGCCGGCCGTGCGCTTCACGCGCGCCGGATAAGCGTCACGCCGTCGCGGATCGAGAGCTGCACGCAGACGGTCCGGTCGTCGTTCAGCACGCGGTCGTTGAACGCGCGGATCGCGACAGTGCTCTCGGAATCGTCGTCCGCGTCGAGCACCTTGCCGCTCCAGAGCGTGTTGTCGGCGGCGATGATCCCGCGCTCGGCGAGCCGCGGCACGACCGCCTCGTAGTAGTTCAGGTAGTTCGGCTTGTCGGCGTCGATGAAGACGAGATCCCATTCGCCGCCGAGCGCCTCGATCGTGTCGAGCCCCGGCCCCATGTGCACGGTGATCCGGTCAGACAGCCCTGCCTCCTCGATGTAGCGGCGCGCGACCGAAGCGTGCTTCTCGTCGACCTCGCACGTGTCGATGTGCCCGCCCGGCGGCAGCCCGGCGGCCATGGAGATCGACGAGTAGCCGGAGAAGGTGCCGAGCTCCAGGATGCGCCGCGCTTCGGAGGCATAGACGAGCAGCTCGAGGAAGCGCCCCTCGATCGGGCCGGTCAGCATCTGCGGCACGGCGAGCGTCTCGTGCGTCTCCTTGGACAGCGCGGCCAGCAGCGGCGTCGGCGGCGTCGTGTGCTCCTCCGCGTACCGCTCGATCCCCTCGGGGACTACGAACGCCATGCTCAACCTCCTACGGGCTTCAGGGAACGGGCAACCGCGGCCAAGGTCGGCGCAGGAAACGGGCCGCTGACCGTGTACAGGACGCGGCCGGAGCGCCAGTAGAGGTGCGGGACGATCTCACCGCCCTGGCCGAACGTCGCCTTCGCGCCCTCCACGTCGATGGTGGAGCTCGTCTCCGCGCCACACTCGAACCCGAACGGGTCGCCGAGCCAGCCCTTCGCGCCCGCCAGACGCTGGGTGACGTCGATGTGCTCCCACCCGCGCCGGTAAACGGCGGCGAACAGCGACCGATAGCGCGGGTTCGAAGCCTCGGCCCCAGTGCGGGCCGAGCGCGGCGCCCAGCCGGAGACGGACAGCGTGAACCCGGCCGGCAGCCGGGTCGGCAGGGAGGCCGCGAACGGGACGCGTTTGTCGGCGATCGCCGGCGTGGTTCGGATGAAGCCCTGGTTCAGCCGAGTGGGACGAGTCGTGGCGGCCGGCGGCAAGAAGATCGGCGGCGGGATCGGCGTGTTGATGGCGCGGTATTCGATCGTCGTCGTCGCGGACGCCGAGCGCTTCTCGGTGATGCGCAAGGGCAGCAACGTCGACCGGTCGAGCCAGACCGTCTCGGTGCCGCGCTTCAGGCCGGCGCATCGGTTCGGGGCGAGCGCAAATGAACCCCGGAGCGCCGCGCGGCCGTTGATCCGCGTCGACTTGAGCTTCGCCGTCCGGCCGCGCGCGCGGCCGAGCAGGATCATGGCGGGATCCTGGGTGCGCGCCCAGAGCTCCGAGTAGGCGTCCGGCCGCGCGGCAAACGCGTTGCGCACGACGCTCCGGGTCGGCGGCCCGTAGTACTGCGCGCCCCGCCGCTGCACGAACGGCGTCGCGAGGCCCTTCGGTGCCGGCCGGAAGGTGACCCACTCGGGCGTTCGCCAGTACAGGCTGCCGCCGCCCTGCGGGTCGGAGAGGAAAGCAGCGAACGACCTCGCGACGACGGACGGGTTCGGCGCCGGCGCCGGGAGGGCGTGGATCACGCGCGCTCCACGCGCGAGCCGCCGACGATCACCTCGGCCCCGCCGTCCAGCCGGATGAGCGCCTTTCCCTTGCCGTCGTAGTCCGGCGACCAGACGAGCAGCGTCGCCGGGTCGCCCATGAAGCGGACCGGCTCGTCGAGCGGCGGCTCCGCACCGCTCCAGACCCGCACGAACGGGTTGTGCTCGGCCTCCCGGCCGATCGTCGTCTCGTCGGTGTGCCCGGGCAGGACGCGCGTCTCGGGCGGCAGCGCCATCACGTCCATGACCGAGCGCCGGACGGTCGACGCGTCGCCGCCGCCGACGGCGTCCTTGAACAGGAGGTCGCCGGAGAAGAGCAGCTCGCCGTTGACCACGAAGGCGAGGTGGTCGTCCGCGTGGCCGGGCGTCGCGCGCGCCTCGACGCGCAGGCCGCCCGCCACTACCGCCCCGGTGACGACGTCGATGCCGAAGCGCCGCACCAGCTCGGCCTCGTGCTCGACGTGATCGCCGTGCCCGTGGGTGCGCAGCACGTGGCGCGGCGTGGCGCCCCAGCGCTCGACCGCGGCGAGCAGCGGCTCGAGCGGTGCACCCGAGTCGACGAACAGCGCGTCACCGCCCTCGCGGTCCGCCACGACATAGGCGTTCGAGAGGTAGCGCGGGTGCATGCTCCGTTCGACCAGCAACGCGGGAGTACGCTACCCGCGAGCGATCGAAGGAGGCTGCATGGCGGGGTTGATGTCCCGGGCGAGCATGGTCATCAAGGCGAAGTTCTCGAAGCTGCTCGACCGGGCCGAGGATCCGGGCGAGACGCTCGACTACTCGTACGAGAAGCAGCTCGAGCTGCTGCAGAACGTCAAGCGCGGAATCGCCGACGTGGTCACCGCGAAGAAGCGGCTCCAGCTACAGGAGACGCAGCTGCAGGACAGCATGGTCAAGCTCGACGGGCAGGCCCGCCAGGCGCTCGGCGCCGGCCGTGAGGACCTCGCCCGACAGGCGCTCGAGCGCAAGAGCGGCGTCCAGCAGCAGCTTCAGGGCCTCGACGGGCAGGTCGCGCAGCTCGAGGACCAGCAGGAGAAGCTCGTTGCGAGTGAGAAGCAGCTCTCCGCGAAGATCGAGGCCTTCCGGTCGCAGAAGGAGGTCATCAAGGCGCAGTACTCGGCCGCCGAGGCGCAGGTGCGGATCGGCGAGGCCGCGACCGGCATCGGCGAGCAGATGGCCGACACGGGCCTGGCCATTCAGCGCGCACAGGACAAGACGCAGCAGATGCAGGCACGCGCCGGCGCGATGGACGAGCTGATCGCCTCGGGCACCCTCGAGGACTTCACGACGCCGGGCCAGACGCAGCTAGATCGTGAGCTCGCCCAGGTCGCGTCGCAGTCGCAGGTCGAGCAGGAGCTGGCGCAGATGAGGTCCGAGCTCGGATCCGGGCCGGGCGGCGATGCTGCCGCGCTACCGAGCGGCGACGGTGCCGATGCGCCGAAGGAGGCGGACCAGTGATCGCCCGCGTGATGGGCGGCGACGGCCAGTTCGAGATCTCGGACGAGCTGCTCGCCCGGCTCAACGAGCTGGACAACGAGGCGTCCGGCGCGCTGGAGCGGGACGACGAGGAGGGCCTGCGCAGCCTGCTGTCCCAGATGGCGCAGCTCGTCGAGTCCGAGGGCTCACAGCTCCCGGACGACTACCTCGGCGCGTCCGACCTCGTCATCCCACCGCCGGACCTGACGCTCGACGAAGCACGTGAGCTGTTCACGGAGGAAGGGCTGATCCCCGACCTCCCGGTCGCGTCGGGCTAACGGCCAAACGTGGCGGGATAGTCCCCGTCCGGGGACTGTCCCGTTCGATCAGAGCGGCGCATCGAACAGCCCGAACCAGCGGGCGATCTCGGGCTCGATCGGAAGCTCCTTCTCGAGCTGGGCCTGCAGCTCGAGCTCCTTCGCATTGTCGCGCTCCTTGTCCGTCCCGGTCGGAACGAACGGCCAGAACGCGCCGCGCTTGTAGCCGTAGATCCAGTAGACCGAGTGCTCGTAGCCCTTGAACGGGAAGATCGCCGCGAGCAGCTGCTCGCCGAAACCGCGCTCCTTCAGCTGCGAGTCGATCAGGTGCACGGTGGTGACGAGATCCTCGAGCTCGTCGTCTCGGACGATGATCCACTCGTAGCCCATGTCGTCCGTCTTGCGCTCGACTTTGGACTGCGAGTCGCGCGCCGCGACGTCGAGCAGCTCCTGCAGCTCGTTTTCCGCCCGGACGAACTCGCCGGCCGAGAGGGGCTTGAAGACGACGCCGGCCGAGCCGGCCGGCGTCAGCCCCAGCTCGGTGTCGAGCGTGACCGCCGCGGTCGAGAGGGCGAAGATGCGATCGGACTGCGCCGGCTTGAGCTTCTTCCGGCCGAAGAGGACGTCGCGGAGGCCCACGTTAGCTAGAGGTTGACGGGCCTCCCCATCTCCCGGGCGATCTCCGCCAGCGCCGCGAGGCGCTTCTCGAGCGGCGGGTGCGTCGCGAACAGCTCGCCGGCGCCGCGCCTCACCGAGGCCGGGATGATGAAGAACGCGTTCATCGCCGCGACCTCGCGCAGGTCGCGCTCCGGAATCCGCGCGATGTTCCCGGCGATCTTCTGCAACGCGCTCATCAGGTGCTCGGGCGCGCCGGTGATCAGCGCCGAGCCGCGGTCGGCCGCGTACTCGCGGTAGCGGGAGATCGCGCGGATGAGGATGTAGCTGAGCGCGTAGGTGATCACCGAGACCAGCAGCACGATCAGCCAGACCGGCGGGCCGTTGTTGTCGCGGCGGTCGCCGCCCCAGAGCCCGGCGTAAACGGCGAAGCGCGTGATCAGCCCTGCCAGCAGCGCGAAGAAGCTGGCCAGCGTCATGATGAGCACGTCGCGGTTCCCGATGTGGGACAGCTCGTGCGCGAGCACGCCCTCGACCTCCTGCGGCTCGAGCTGCTCCCAGAGCCCGGTGGTGACGGCAACGGCGGCGTTCTTCGGGTTGCGCCCCGTGGCGAACGCGTTCGGCACCGGCGTGTCGATGATCGCGACCTTCGGCTTCGGCAGGTCGGCCATGGCGCAGAGGCGCTCGATCATGTCGTGCAGTGCGGGCGCCTGGTCGCGCTCGACGACCTTCGCGCCGGAGGCGACCAGCGCCAGCTTGGCGGACGAGTAGTACTGGAAGATCGCCAGCGCCGCCACGACGACGATGCCGACGATGAAGCCGCCGCCGATGAACGAGATCAGGATCGCGGCGAACGCGACGTAGACGAGGCCGAGCAGCCCACCGGTGAAGAGCAGCCGCAGCGTCAAACCGGTGTCGCGTCCGTAGGCCTTACGTTTCATGTGGATCTTTCTCCTTGGAGAGGGTGCGGAAATTCTAGCCCGCCCCCAGCGGACGACCGAGGCGCGCGCGCCCGATAGAGTCGCGCCATGCGCCGACCGGTCGCAGTCGGAACCCTCGTGCCGCTCGTGCTGCTGCTCGCTGCCTGCGGCTCGGGCACGACCACGACGCCGACGCCGAACACCGTCATCGGCAACGTGCCCACGACGAGCACGACGCCGAGCGGCGGCGGCAAGGGCGACGCCGCCGCCGGCAAGACGGTCTTCACGTCGAACTGCTCGGCCTGCCACACGCTCGCCGACGCGAATGCGAAGGGCACCGTCGGCCCCAACCTGGACGACCTCAAGCCCGACGATGCCACCGTCGCGCGCCAGGTCACGAACGGCGGCGGCGCGATGCCCGCGTTCAAGGACTCGCTGAGCCCGCAGCAGATCCAGGACGTGGCCGCATACGTTTCGTCCGTCGCCGGCCAGTAGCGCGCACACGTGATCGACGTCCGCGCCGCACGGGCCGACCCCGAGCGCTACCGCACCGCCCTCGCGCGCCGCGGCGCCGCCGACGACTTCGACCGGCTGCTCGAGGCCGACGCCCGCTGGCGCGCGCCGCAGCAGCGGATCGACGAGCTGCGCGGCGCGGCGAAGATCAAGGGCAAGCCGACGCCCGAGCAGCTCGAGGAGCTGCGCGCGCGCAAGGAGGAGCTCGCTCGCCTGGAGCACGAGCAGGAGGCCGCGGCAGAGGAGCGCTCGCGCCTGCTGGCGGTGATCCCGAACCTCGCCGACGAGCAGGCTCCGGACGGCGGCGAGGACGATGCCGTCGTCCTGCGCGAGGTCGGCACGCGCCCGCAGTTCGACTTCGAGCCCCGCGACCACCTCGAGCTCTCGGCGCCGTACGACTGGATCGACATGGAGCGCGGCGCCCGGCTCTCCGGCGCGCGCTTCGCCTACCGCCGAGGCGGCGCGGCGCTGCTCGAACTGTCGCTCTACCGCTGGGCGATCGCGCGGCTGGCCGCGCGCGGCTTCGAGCCGGTGCTGCCGCCGGTGCTCGTCCGCGAGCAGGCGATGTACGGCACCGGCTTCCTCCCCACCGAGGAGTCGAACCTCTACCGGCTGGACGAGCGCGACGGCCTGTACCTGACCGGCACGTCCGAGGTCGCGCTGGCCGCGCTGCACATGGGCGAGATCCTCGAGGAACTGCCGCTTCGCTACCTCGGCTACTCGACGAACTTCCGGCGCGAGGCGGGCGCCGCCGGCAAGGACACGCGCGGCATGTTCCGCGTGCACCAGTTCGACAAGGTCGAGATGTACGTCTACACGGCGCCGGAGGAGTCGCCGGCCGAGCACGAGCGACTGCTCGCGATCGAGGAGGAGCTGGTCGGCGAGCTGGGCATCCCCTACCGGGTCGTGGACATCGCCGTCGGCGACCTCGGCGCCCCGGCGGCGCGCAAGTTCGACATCGAGGCGTGGTTTCCGTCACAGGAGCGCTACCGCGAGATCACGTCGTGCTCGAACACGACCGATTACCAGGCGAACCGGCTCGAGATCCGCTACCGGCCCGCGGGCAAGGGCACGGCGACGGTGCACACGCTCAACGGGACGGCGGTCACCGCCCGGGCGATGCTGGCGATCATGGAGAACTTTCAGGACGCTGCGGGCGGCATCGACGTGCCGGAATGCCTGGTCGAGTTCGGCGCTCCGACGCGGATGGGGCCGGCGAAACGGCCCTAGAACCACCGGGAAAGGGGCCGGCGCGTCGGCCCGCGCCGCCCTACCGGGGGTCATCTGTCGATCATTTTCCGGTTTGCCTCCGAGTACCGGGCTCCCTGGGCGTCCGGGAGCGCCTCTTCGATCGCCCGCAGCTGGCAGTTCGCCCCTGGCGACGCCTACGGCGCCTACCTACCGCCGAGCGGTGGCGGCACCGCGCCCGCTGAGAACGGCAACAGCGGCAAGCTCCGAATGACCCGCACGGGGAATGTCTGGACCGGCTACTACCGGAACGGCACGAGTTGGGTATCGCTCGGGTCCGGTCCGGGACCAACGACTCCGATCCGGTTCAATCTGGCTGTGTTCAACCTCTCGGGCGTGCTGCCGTTTGGCGGCAGTCCGACCATCATCAGCGTTGACCGTTTCCGCGTGACGGCAGACCAAATCGCCTGCTAATACGCGGCGATGTGGGTGGGCTGCCGGGCACTCCTCTCGCAACCCACCAGGCCGGTTCGCTGGCGGACCTCCTGTCCGCCTGATTCGTTCATCCGTCGCCTGGACGGAGCGGGAGGGATTCGAACCCCCGGGCCCGAGTGAACGAGCCGGCTGCTTTCAAGGCAGCTGCAATAAGCCAGACTCTGCCACCGCTCCGAGCGCGTCGCCCTCGCGGAGTGTGACTGAACGTCGTCCTGCGAGGCAGCTCGTGATGAGGTACTCCACGCCGTCATGATCAAGGACGTACAACCAATCGTACGACCCTTCGAGAGTTGGCTTGACGACGTATCCGCTCGAGTTGGAGTGAATTCTCCGAAGGTCCACCTGCCTGCGATGCTCACTCGTGAACTTGCATTGGACGCGCGCGAGCTCATCGCCATTGTCGACGATGAGGTCGTACGCGGCGGACTCGGTGAGGGGAATGGAGACGTCGCAGCCCATTGCGGTGAAGGTCGCGATGGCACGCGAGGTCGCGATGTCCCCTTTCCGTTGCGTTGCCCGCACTGCAAACAGCATACCCGGTGGGGCAGACGGGGTGAGGGCCGCGGCGCCTAGGCCGCCTGCGCGTTGATCTCGCGGTTCAGCGCGAGGCGTCGCAACGCAGCCGCCTCGATCTGACGCACGCGCTCGCGCGTGAGCCCGAGCCGGCGACCGATCTCCTCGAGCGACTGCGGGTCGGTGTCCCCGTTCAGGCCGTAGCGCCACTTCACGACCGCGCGCTCGCGGTCGGGCAGCTCCTCCACCGCCTGCTTGAGCGCCGACTGCTCGAGGCTCACCGAAACCTCGTCCTCCGGGCTGGCTGCCTCACCCGGGAGCAGGTCGCCGAACGACGCATCGCTGTCGGACCCGACAGGGCGGTCAAGGCTCGTCACCGCACGCGCCGCGTCGCGCACCTCGCGGAACTTCTTGACCGACAGCTTGGCCTCGGCCGCGATCTCCTCGTCGGTCGGCGGGCGGCCCAGCTTCACGAGCAGCTCGCGCTCGGCGCGCGCGATCCGCTGCTCACGTTCGGCGATGTGGACGGGGATCCGGATCGTGCGCGATTTGTTCTGCACACCGCGCTGCACCGCCTGCCGGATCCACCAGGTCGCGTACGTCGAGAACTTGTAGCCCAGCCGCCAGTCGAACTTCTCGACGGCGCGGATCAGC
>DASTZE010000031.1:0-9607 GCA_035764425.1 Gaiellaceae bacterium | reverse complement strand
CTCGAACTGGTCGGCGACGTCGCTGTTGCGAGGAAGCCCCGTCGCCACGCCCCGATCTTATTGTGACCCCGTGCGTGCGACGGTCTGCGTGCCCACCTACAACGAGCGCGAGAACCTCGAGCCGATGGCCCGGGCGCTCGGAGAGGTGCTCCGGCCGGGCGACGAGGTGCTCGTGATCGACGACAACTCGCCCGACGGCACGGGCGAGATCGCCGACCGGCTCGCGGCCGAGCTGCCGTACCTGCGCGTGCTGCACCGGCCGGAGAAGCAGGGCATCGGGCCCGCCTACCTGGACGGCTTCCGCGACGCGCTGGCCAGAGGCGCCGAGCTGGTGCTGGAGATGGACTGCGACTTCTCACACGACCCGAAGGACGTGCCGCGGCTGATCGCGGCGGCCGACGATGCCGACCTCGTGCTGGGGTCGCGCTACGTGCGCGGTGGCGGCGTGCGCAACTGGGGGCTGCTGCGGCGGGTGATCTCACGCGGCGGCTCGCTGTACGCCCAGGTGCTCCTCGGGCTGCGCGTCCGCGACCTCACGGGCGGCTTCAAGTGCTACCGCCGCGCGGTGCTCGAGGGCATCGACCTGGACGCCGTGTCGTCGACGGGCTACGCGTTCCAGGTCGAGACGACGTACCGGTCGGTCCGCGCCGGGTTCAGGGTCGTCGAGGTGCCGATCACCTTCGTCGACCGTGAGGTCGGTGGGTCGAAGATGAGCCGGGCGATCGTGCTCGAGGGCTTCTGGCGCGTGCCGGTGCTACGCCTGGCTGCCCTGTTCGGGCGGCTGTAGCCATTCGGCCCAGGCGCGCTCGTATTCCTGCCGCCGGCGGGCGCCCGGCACGGCGGCGGCCGGCTCGCCACCGTCGAAGAGAGTCGCCGTCGGGAGAGTGAGCACGCCGTAGCGGGCAGCAGTGAGCGGGTTGGCGTCGACGTCCATCCGCACGAACTCGACGTCGCCGTGTTCGGCCGCGAGCGCGGTCAGGATCGGCTCGACCGCCTTGCACGGGCCACACCAGGGCGCCCAGAAGTCGACGACCACCGGCCGCGGCGAGCGCAGCACGTCACGCTCGAACGACGCGTCGGTGACGGCCCGCACGTTCAGGCGGTCTCGGTGGAGACGATCACCGGCTCGGCGGCCGTCCGCAGCCGCGGCTCAGGCCGGTCGACGGACTCCGGGCGGGCGCTGACCCGCGGGTCGATGAACGCGAGGATGACGTCGGTGATCAGGTTCAACACGAGGATCAGGACCATGACCCAGACGGTAATCCCGAGGATCATCGGCATGTCGCGACGCGCGAAGCTCTGCACCGCGAGCTGGCCGACCCCGGGCAGGCCGTAGACCCGCTCGACCAGGATCGCTCCGCCGATGGGGCCGGCGATCGCCATCGCCATGTCCGCCCCGGCCATGGCCACGATCGGCGTCATCGCGTTCCGCAGCACGTGCTTGCGAACGACGATGCGCTCGGGCGCGCCCTTGGCGCGCGCCGTGCGGACGTAGTCCTCGTGCAGCGTCTCCATGACGCTCGCGCGCACCATGCGCACGTAGACGGCCGCGAACAGGAGCGCGAACGTGAACCAGGGCATGATCAGGTGCGACGTCCAGTCGACCGGCCCGCCGCAGCTGCCGGCGGGGTGCACCAGGTTGCAGTACCCGCCCGCCGGCGCGACGTGGAGGTGCGCCGCGAAGGTGTAACGGAGGATCATCCCGAGCCAGATCGGGTGCACCGAGATCCCGATCAGGACGAAGATGACCCCGAACCTGTCTAACAGCGAACGCGGGTGGAGCGCGGACAGGACGCCGAGCGGGATGGCGATGAGCATCCACGCGAGCATCCCGCCGATGATCAGCGAGAGCGTCACCGGCGCCGCGGTCATGATCTTGCGCGTGACCGGCTGCCGGTCGATGATCGAGTGGCCGAGGTCCTGGTGGGCCGTGATGCGCCAGACGAACCGGGCCCAGTCGACGTAGAACGGCCCGTTGAAGGCGTAGAGGTTCTTGATCGGGAGCCCCTCGGTCTCGCTCGACCGCGTCGCCTGGAGCGGGTCGGACGGGATCATGAAGAAGAGGCAGAAGGTCGCGAACGTGAGCACGAGGAACAGCACCACTGCCCAGATGACGCGTCCGACTAGGAACTGGAGCACCTACGGCCCTCCCCTCGCCTGCCGGCCAGCGTACCGCCCGTCAGAGGCCGAATCGAAAAGACAGCCACTTCCTGGCGTTCTCGGAGCGAGCGGACGGGCCGGGCGGCTCGCAGGACAGGCCGGTGGCCTGTTCAAGAGGCGGCGGGCCCATCCGCGAAGCCTGTGCCCGCTCGTTCGAGCGGGCACAGGTCACCGCAGAGCTTGGGACGCGGACGCGAAGCGGCCGTGCACCAAGGTCGGAGGTGACTCCGAGGGCGCCAGGGACGGCGGTCTTTTCGATTCGGCCTCTTAGCCGTGGGCCGCGAAATGCTCCCAGCCGGCCAGCTGCAGCGGCTCGCCCGCCAGGAGAAGCGCCACACCCTCACCCTCTTCACACCGCCCGACGACCGCGAAACCAGCTGCGGCCGCCCCCTCCACGGACAGCGCTGCGAGCAGCTCGTAGTCCTCACCGAAGGCACATACGAGCTCCCAGGGCGATTGGTTGACGCGCGCCGCCAGCTCGACCACGCCGTCCGCGACGGGTACCTCCTCGAGCTCGATGACAACACGGCACTCCGAGCGCGCCGCGAGGTGGCCGGCGTCGGTTGCGAGCCCATCGGAGATGTCCAGCATCGCGGTCGCCACCTGCGCCAGCCCGCGGCCGGCCTGGAGGCGGAGCGGCGGGCGCAGGTGCGCGCGGACGAGCGGCGAGTCGAGGCCGTGCCTGAGCGCCTCGAAACCGGCCGCTGAGGCGCCGAGGGGGCCGGTGACGACGAGCACATCGCCGGGCCTGGCGCCGGAGCGGCCGGGCACGCGTGGCGAGCGGCCGAGCGCGGTGACGCCGAGGACGACCTGCGGGGCCTCGGTGGTATCGCCGCCGATCACCGGCACCCCCGTCTCGGCGACGCCCTCGTAGAGCTCGAGCACATCGGCGACCGCCGTCGCCCCGGGCGCAGCGAGGGTGACGACCAGCCCGAGCGGCTCCGCGCCGGACGCGGCGAGGTCGCTCAGGTTGACGGCCGCCGCCTTCCACCCGAGATCGCGCCACGATGTCCAGTCGAGCCGGAAGTGGACGCCCTCGACGAGCGCGTCCTGGGTAACGACGAGATCCGGCGGGACAAGCGCCGCGTCCGCGTCGATGGCGCGCGCGAGGCCGCGCCGGTCGAGCTCGGCGAGCAGGCCAAGCTCGCCGAGGTCAGCGAGCCGCATCCATCGCCTCGACGAGCGCGCGCGCGTCCGCCGCGGCGCGGATGACGGCGACTCCGGCCGCGCCGGCGCCGACGCAGGCGGCCGCATTCGACGCGTCGATGCCCCCGATCGCGACCACCGGCACGGACACGGCGCCGCAGATCGCCGCGAGGCCGTCCAGCCCGATGGGCGGGTCGGCGTCCTCCTTCGAAGGCGTCGCCCAGACGGGGCCGGCTCCGATGTAGGCGGCGCCGCGCGCCTCGGCGTCGACCGCCTCCGCGAGCGACGAGGCGGACAGACCGAGCAGCAGCCCACCGGCGAGGGCCCGCTCGGCGCCGTCGTCGAAGCGGCCGAGGTGGACACCGTCGGCCGCCAGCTCGAGCGCGGCGTCGACGTCGTCGTTGACGACGAACGTGGCCGGCAGGGCACGGAAGGACCGGCCGACCGCGACGACGTCGGCCGTGGGCGCGCCCTTGAGCCGGAGCTGGACGACGGTCGCGCCGCCGGCGACGGCCTGCTCGGCGGTGGCCAGGTCGCGGACGATCGCATGCAGCTTCACGCGGGCGTCACGCGGGCGCGGCCGTTCAGGGTGTCCGGGTCGAGCGCGGCGAGCGCGTCGTAGAGGCCGACGTGGAACGAGCCGGGGCCGCGCGCGCCGGCGGCGGCGTCCTCCCCGGCGACGCCGAAGGCGACGAGCGCGGCCGTGGCCGCCTCGAGCGGCGGGGCAACGGCGAGGAAGCAGCCCGTGATCGCCGTCGACATGCACCCGGTTCCCGTCACCACCGCGAGCATGGGGTCGCCGTTCGCGACCGCGTTCACCACGTCGCCGTCGGAGACGTGATCGACCGGCCCGGTGACCGCCGCGACCGTGCCGAGCGCCCGGGCCGCCGCCCGCGCGAGCTCCGCGTTGCTCTCGGCGCCGACCGACTCGACCCCGCGGATCTCGGCCTGGCGCCCGGCAAGCGTCGCGATCTCGGCGGCATTGCCGCGGACGACCGCCAGCTCCACCTCGCCGGCGATGCGGCGCGCCGTCTCTGTCCGGTAGTCGGTCGCGCCGGCCCCGACCGGGTCGAGCACCACGGGAACGCCGGCGCCGTTCGCGGCCCGGCCGGCGAGAAGCATCGACTCGACCCAGGGCGGCGAGAGCGTGCCGATGTTGAGCACGAGCGCGCCTGCAACGGATGCCATCTGCTCGACCTCCTCGCGCGCGTGCGCCATGACGGGCAGCGCGCCGATCGCCAGGGTCGCATTGGCGGTCTCGTTCATGACCACGTAGTTGGTGATCTGGTGGACGAGCGGCTTGCTCCCGCGCAGCGTGCGAAGGGCGTCGCCGATCACACGATCCCCGCCAGGACGTCCACGGGTCCGTCACCCCGGCCGACCTCCGGGTGCCCGTGCTCCACCGCACGCGACGCGAGCACCGCCGCCTCGCGGGCCGCGGCCGCGAGCGGCCAGCCGTGCGCCAGAAGACCGGTCAGCGCGGCCGAGTGCGTGCAGCCGGCACCGTGCGTGGCCCCGACGTCGTAGCGCCGCACGGGGATCTCGACGTGCTCGGTGCCGTCGAAGAGGTGATCGACGGGCTCCTCGCCGTGCCCGCCGGTGACGATCACTGCCGGCGCGCCACGCGCGGAGATCGCCTCGGCGAGCTCGCGGCGGGTGCCGTCGCCGCCGGCGAGCGCCTGCGCCTCGATCAGGTTCGGCGTGACCACGGTCGCAAGCGGGAAGAGCCGGTCGACGAGCACGTCGATCGCGTCCGGTTGCAGCAACCGTGCTCCCGAGCTGGCCACCATCACCGGGTCGACGACGAAGGGGACGGGGTGCTCCTGGAGAAAGTCCGCGACCGTCTCGATGATCGGGCGTGAGAAGAGCATCCCGGTCTTCGCTGCATCGACGCCCGGATCGCCGAACACCGTCTGCAGCTGAAGCCGCACGAACTCCGACGGCACCTCCAGCGTCCCGCTGACGCCAGTGGTGTCCTGGGCCGTCAGCGCCACGATCGCGGTCATGCCATGACAGCGCGTGGCGGCGAACGCCTTCAGGTCGGCCTGGATGCCGGCCCCGCCCCCGGAGTCGGAGCCGGCGATCGATAGTGCTCGTGGAACCACGTGTCTCCCTTCGCGGGCATTACCCCGATCAGGTTCGCGGGTGTGATCTCAGCCCCGCCGCGTTGCGAAGCACCCCGGTACGAGGACGCTAGCATCGACTGGTGGCAGTCGGAATCGCGCCGTGGGACGACGTCCTTGCGACGGCGGACGACGAACTGGCGTATCTCGGCACTGAGCCGGCGCGGGAAGCCGAGCTCGTCGACCTCCCGCCGACGCTGCATCCACGCGCCGCGCAGGCGCTCGTGGCGCACGGCATCGACCGCCTCTACTCACATCAGGCACACGCCTGGCTGGCCGCGACCCACGGCCGGCACATGATCGTCACGACCGGCACGGCGAGCGGCAAGACGCTCGCCTTCAACCTCCCGGTGCTCGACGCCCTCGCGCGCGATCCGAAGCAACGCGCCCTGTACCTCTACCCGACCAAGGCCCTCGCCCAGGATCAGCTCCGCGGCCTGACCGAGCTCGGCGTGCCCCGCGTGCGTGCGGCGATCTACGACGGCGACACGCCCGGCGAGCGCCGCTGGCAGATCCGCAAATGGGCCAACCTCATCCTCACCAACCCGGACATGCTCCACATCGGCGTGCTCCCGCACCACGACCGCTGGGGCGATGTGCTCGCCAACCTCCGCTACGTGGTCGTCGACGAGGCGCACGTGTACCGCGGCGTCTTCGGGTCACACGTCGGCAACGTCCTGCGTCGCCTGCGGCGGCTCGCACGCATCTACGGCGCCGAGCCACAGCTCCTGCTCGCCTCCGCCACGATCGCCAACCCGGGCGACCTGGCGCGGACGCTCGCCGGCGTCGAGGCCGAGGTGATCCACGACGACGGCGCCGCGCGCGCGGAGCGGACGGTCGCGCTGTGGAACCCGCCGCTCACCGATGCCGAGCTCGGCCTGCGGGCCAGCGCGCTCGGCGAGGCGTCTCGCCTGATGGCAGGCCTCGTCGAGCAGGGCCTGCGCACGCTCTGCTTCGCCAAGAGTCGCAAGGCGGCCGAGCTCGTCCACCGCTTCACCGCCGACCGGCTGGACTCCGAGCTCGCTGCGCGCCTCTCGCCGTACCGTGCCGGCTACACGCCCGCGCAGCGCCGCGAGATCGAGCGCCGCCTCGTCGAGGGCGAGCTGCTGGGCGTCGCCGCGACCGACGCGCTCGAGCTCGGCATCGACGTCGGCCTGCTCGACGCCGTCATCTCTGTCGGCTTCCCGGGGACGATGTCGAGCCTGCGCCAGCAATGGGGAAGGGCAGGCCGGCGCGGGCACGGCCTGGCGGTGCTCGTGGCGAGCGAGGACGCGCTCGACCAGTACTTCATGCGCGAGCCGGACACGCTGCTGCGCCGCCGCGTCGAGGCGGCGATCCTCGACCACGAGAACGACCGTGTTTTGGATGGCCATGTCCGCGCGGCCGCATTCGAGGCGCCGCTCGACGACCAGGACACCGCGATCCTCGGCGCGCGAGCGCTCGAGCGGGCGCCGGTGCTCCCCGAGCTCGAGCACACGAAGGCCGGTTGGGTCTGGAACGGCCGCGACTACCCGGCCGCGCGCTTCGGGCTCCGCTCGGCCTCGCCCGATCCGTTCACGATCGTCGACGAGGAGACCGGCTCGGTGCTGGGCATGGCCGAGCGCGAGCGCGCCTACTCGACGGTCCACGAGGGTGCCATCTACCTGCATGCCGGCGAGTCGTACCGGGTCACAGGACTCGACCTCGACGCGCGGACCGCACTGGTCGAGCCGTTCCGCGGTGACTACTACACGCAAGCGAAGAAGGAGACGACGACGGCGATCGACGAGGAGCTGCGCCGCACGCGCGCGCTCGGCTGCGACGTCTTCTTCGGTGGCGTCACCGTGACCGAGCAGGTGGTCGCCTTCCAGCGCAAGGCGATCCGCGACGGCTCGACGATCGACCTCGAGCCGCTCGACCTCCCGCCGACGCAGTTCGACACCGAGGCGATCTGGTTCCTGCCCGGGCCCGAGCAGCTGCACGGCTCCGAGCAGATGCCCCGGCTGCTCGGCACGCTGCACGCGGCCGAGCACGCACTGATCGCGCTGCTGCCGCTGTGGGCGATGTGCGACCGCTGGGACATCGGCGGCCTCTCCACGAACGTCCACTTCCAGACCGGCCGCCCGACGATCTTCGTCTACGACGGCCACGCTGGCGGCGTCGGCATCACGGAGCGCGGCTACGACGTCTTCGGCGACTGGGTCGCCGATACCGCGCGCATGATCCGCGGCTGTCCGTGCGAGCGCGGCTGCCCGTCATGCGTGCAGTCGCCGAAGTGCGGGAACCTGAACGAGCCGCTCGACAAGGCGGGCGCGCTTGCCCTCCTCGACGCCATGCTTCGCGAAGCCTGAGCCGAGGTGCCGCGCCACTGTCCGAGCTGCGGCACGTGGATCGGCACGCCGGCGCCGGCCGCCGAGCGCCAGGAGACTCCGCTCGTAGCCCGACCCGGACGTCCGTGAGGCACGCAGCCCCACCCTCGCGGGCTAGGCGTCATGCAACGTGGTCGTATGGAGCGGGCGGAGCTGCTCTGCGCTCTCGCCTTCCCTTGCGCTTCGGCGAAGGGTGACGCGCGCCGCGCGACCGTCGAGCTCGAGCTCGGCAATCGAATTGTCGAAGGTGGGACGCCGCACGAAACCCCAGGCGACGGACGGCGGCGGAACCCCGGCGAGCCGCGCGAGGAGCGAGAAGACGCCCGCGGCCCCTCTCGAGCCTGCCAGACGGACGGTCCGGCGTTGGCTCGCGGAGAGTGGATTTCGAAACGGTGAACACGTGATCTGGAAGACGCGGCTCGCCTGGCCGCTCGGCGCC
Organism: Gaiellaceae bacterium; assembly: GCA_035764425.1. Lineage (GTDB taxonomy): Bacteria > Actinomycetota > Thermoleophilia > Gaiellales > Gaiellaceae > JACVRM01. Next base: position 1,391 of record DASTZE010000031.1, on the reverse strand, counting down.
ACCGTCACCTCGCTCACGTACGCGTGGTGGACGTCCCCGCCGAGAAATACGACCGTGGCCGGTGCGCGCCGCGCGTCGGTTCCTTTCGCCACCTGGCCGAGCCAGTCGCAGAGACGCTCGAACGAGCGGTTGAACGCACTCCAGTGCTCGAGGTCGACAGCGCGCCGCAGACGCTCGCCGAGCCTCGCTGCGAGCGCCCCCCAGCGTCCGGAGCAAACAGCTTCGTTCCAAGCCTCGAGGTGGTGGATGCCATGCGGCGCGAAGACGGGCAGCGTGCTCGCGACGACGAGGTGGTCGAACGTGCCGAGCGAGTGTTCGACGATCCAGTCCCACTCCTCCTCATCGATCATCTCGCGGCGGCCGTCGGTGAGCACCCGCGCGGCGCGGGAGTCGATCACCAGCAGTCTGGAATCTCCGAAGTCGCGGTAGAAGGCCCAGCGCGACGCCGCCGACTCACGATCCCAGATGCGGGCGGCGCTGCGTAGGCGTGGGCCGGCGTCGTCGTCGGCGTGCACGAGGCGCAGAAGCGGCTCCTCCGCGAGCTCGGGGGGCGAGAGGTTGCCGATGTGCTGATAGATCCAGTAGGACATGTACGCGCCGGTGATCCGGTCGTCCCACCAGGGGCGCGCACGCATCTCCTCGACCCAGCGCCAGGAGATGTTCCAATCGTCGTTGACGTCGTGGTCGTCGAAGATCATCACGCTCGGCACCGTCGAGAACAGCCAGCGGATGTCCGGGTCCGACCAGGATTCGCGATAGAGGCGCGTGTACTCCTCGAAGTCAGCGACCTCCTCACACGGCGGCTGACGGATGTCACGCCTTGCCCGAATGAACTCGGCGGTGCCGGGGGACACCTCGTCGGCGTACACCTGGTCTCCGAGCATCACCAGCGCGTCGGGCCATTCGACGTCGCCGCGCTGCAGCTGCCGCGCGTAGGCCCACAGCGCATCGACATGCATGCGCGCGAGCTCGTCCGACCACGGCGCCTCCGTCGAGATGGGCTGCGGGTCACCGATCCGGCAGGACCCGAACGCAAGCCGCACTCGGCGCTCGTTCGACCGCGTGTGCACAGCCGGCACGGGCCGACCGTCCTCGGGCGGCCAGACCCTGCGTCCGTCCAGGCGAACGTCGTAGCTGATCACCGACGAGGGCGCCAGGTCGTCCACGAGAACGAGCGCGTAGTAATGGCCCTCCACCGCAAACGTTCGTGAGCGGTGGCCGAGGACTTCGACCTCGCACGCCTCGCTCGTCTCGACCCAGAAGCTCGCGTTCTTCGTCCCGGCGTACCGCAGCAGCGGGCCCAGCACCAGCTCGGGGTTGCCCGGGCGGGGCTCGCGGCCGCCCGCGGCGGCAGGCTCGATGTCGCTCGCTTCGATGCAGGATGGTATCTG